>NZ_PJKB01000002.1:600000-893784 GCF_002884975.1 Akkermansia muciniphila
AGCATCTTTCCTTCCGCGTCCACCACCTTGTCCGCGGCGGGGAGTTCGCTCCCGGCGGGATAGACGGCGGTGATGGTCTTGCCTTCGATTTCCACGGCAGCCCCGGGCAGGTCAATGCCGGGGGAGATGATGCGTGCGTTTTTAATGAGTGTTTTCATAAAATGGATGAATGGTTGATTGATGGAGTCCCTATGGGGATTTGATATGAATGCGGAATTATTTTTAAGCCTGTTTTTTGAAGATGACAAACCATGACCACTTATGGCAATGCGGACAACGCCCGAAGTTCCTTTTCCGCCCCGCCGATTTGCGGAGAATGCCGTATTTGCCAAAGGGTTCTTCCATGTTGCAGTGATTGCAGCGGATGATCCAGCCGGGCGCTCTCTGTTCCCATTTTTGCAGGTTCTCCGGCGTCGCTTCCACTTCTTGCGGAGTGAAAACCTGCTCAAGGAACCGTTTGAGAATATTCATGCGGAGTGCCGGTATTGCCAGGTTTATTTGGCGGCGTCCAGCGTCTTGTTCCACTGGGCCACGCGGGCGGCTTCCGCCTTCAGCACGGCGGCCGCGGCGTTTTTGTCCAGAATACGGATGTCCTTGATCTTGTCTCCACGGACGATGGAATTGACGATATTCTGGCCTTTCAGCACCTTGCCGAAGATTGTGTGGCGTCCATCCAGGTGGGGAGTGGCGACGTGGGTGATAAAGAATTGGGAGCCGTTGGTGCCGGGGCCGGCATTTGCCATGGAAAGCACGCCGGGGCCGTCATGCTTGAGGGCCGGGGAAAACTCGTCTTCAAAGCTGTAGCCGGGACCGCCCATGCCCGTGCCGGTGGGGTCGCCGCCCTGGATCATGAAGTCCGGAATCACGCGGTGGAATGTGATTCCCTTGTAGTAGCCCCTGTTAATGAGGTTCAGGAAGTTGGCTACGGTGACGGGCGCCTTGGAAGGGTAAAGGGCCAGTTCAATGTCTCCCTTGGTGGTGGAGATGACGATATTGACGTCCTTGAGGCCGGCAGTGGAGTCCGCAGCCGCGGAGAAGCCTGCCAGAGCGCACAGGGAACACAACAGAAGGGTAAGGTACTTTTTCATGGCTTCTTGTTTCCCCCCTATGTTGCCTGAAGAAAAGCGGGTTTGCAAGTAAATCGCGCGCCCTGACGGGAGAATGGCGCGGAGCGCCGGCATCCGGGGAAGAATTTTTCCTGAAGGAAGCCTGCTTAAATACTACTCCCTGATAATCAGCAGATTTTACCTTGATCTATGAATGACGCGGGAAAAGCGGAAGATCAGCCATGCCATACCCAGGCTCAGGATTCCCATAACAACGAATTGCCAGGAGGGGGGGATTACCAGCATCATGGCGTATTGGAACCCGACGGCCATCAGTCCCAGCACGCAGTCCACCAGGTTGCCCGCGGCAATCATGTCCCCCCGCTTGTCGTTGTCCGCCCGGTCCTGGAAGAAGGCGTTCAATGGCACCAGGAACAGGGCGGCGGAAATGCCCGCCGCCATGAGCAGGGCGTAAAAGGCGTGGGAAGTCATGGAGACCGTGGACAGGGCCACGCAGCTAGCCGCCATCAGCGCGCCCCCGGTCACGGAGACGTTCATCCGGATATGGCGGCGGCAGATCACGGAGGCAATGATGCCGCCCAGCACCGTTCCCCCGCTCATCCAGGCCATCAGCATGGCGCCCACGGAGCTGAAGTCGTCACTGCCTCCGGAAATTTCCTTGGCCATCTGGATGGTCATGAGCATGACCGTGCCGCCAAAGAACCAGAAGTAGCCGATACCCATCTCGCTGACGCGCAGGTTCCGGTTTTTCCACAGCTTGCCCAGCTGGTGGAAGTGCTCGTAAAACAGGGACCAGGAGAAGGGCCGGAATCCCTCCGGAGCGTACCGGGGCAGGGTGAAGCTGGAGATGGCCACCGGAATGGCCAGGAGCAGGAACACCAGGCACGGGAAGGAGGCGGCATACCAGCCGTCATTAAGGCCGGAGGGTTTCAGCCATGCGTCAAACCACTGGAAGAAATCCGTTCCCAGCCAGTGGTGCCAGACGGTGTCCGTGGAAGGCTCCAGCAGGTAGCGGAACCAGACGAATACGCCGATCTGGCCGATGAGCAGGCTGAGGATGGAGGCCATTTCCACAATGCCGCTGGCGAACCCCATGCGGGAGGTGCCCACAATGTCCTTGACGATGCCTTTCTTGGACGGGCTGAAGATGGTGGCCTGTACCGCAAAGACGCAGAACCACAGGATGGCTCCGTGCAGGTTGTGGGTGCGCAGGCTCCAGTACATGCCCGCCAGCACGCATATCTGGAGCAACGCCATGGATTGGATGATGCGCGCCTTGCAGAAGCGGTCCGAGAGCCAGCCGACGAAGGGTGAGAACAGGATGAAGGGCAGCACAATAATGGCCCCCAGCGGGTATTCCAGGTCTCCCTGGGTGCCGTACAGCCACACGCCCAGCGGAATCAGCAGGAATTGCGCCCCTTTTTCATTAAAGGAGTTTTGCGCCTGGATCAGCACGAGCCGCCAGAAGGCTCCCCATGGAACTTTTTTGGCGTGTCCGGTCGTATGGGGGCTATGGTTCATGAAATCACAGGTTGGGTTCTTCCGCTTTCTCCAGTCCGGAGCCGCGGAACAGGCAGAGCACGCCCAGGACGGCCACCAGTAGCACGCTGGTGACCAGGGAGGCCTCATAGCTGAACCCGCACATTTCCGGGCTGGAAAACAGGTATTGGAGCACTACCAGGCTCAGGAAGGCGGCGGGAACGGCTGCAGTCCAGTAACAGCGGTTCCTGCTGCGCAGGTAAATGGAGACGGCCCAGAGCGTGGCGGCGGCCAGGAGCTGGTTGGCCCAGCCGAAGTACTGCCAGATGATGGCGTAGTCCATGCTGCTCACGGCGATGGCTGCCGCAAAGAGGGGGATGGCGATCATCAGGCGGCGCCCCAGTTGCTCCTGGCTCATCTTGAAGCAGTCCGCGATCATCAGGCGCGTGACCCGCAGGGCGCCGTCCCCCGTGCTGATGGGGAGAATCACTACGCCGATCATCACCAGGATGGACCCGGCGTGCCCCATCCAGGACTCGGAAATCATCTGAATGGCCAGCGCCGGGGCCTTTCCGTTGGCCGTAGCCATTCCCAGGGCTTCCGGAGAGCCGTAGAAGGTCAGCGCGGCGGCGGCCCAGATAAAGGCGATGATTCCTTCCGTAATCATGGCGCCTCCGAAGACGGGCAGCCCTTCCCGCTCCGTCTTCAGGCACCGCGCCATCAGCGGGGACTGCGTGGCATGGAAGCCGCTCACCGCTCCGCAGGCGATGGTGATGAACATCACGGGAAACAGCGGGAAATCCGCCGGGTGGCGGTTATGGAAAAAGTCCAGGTCCGGAAGAACTTCCATACGGGGAAGGTGCATCCAGTACGGCATGAAATCCGCAAAGGGCGCCAGGAGCATTACGCCCAGAATCCCCACGACCATGATGATGAGGGCTACGGAGAAAAGGGGGTATACCTTTCCCATGATGGCCTGGATGGGAAGAATGGTAGCCAGAAAATAGTAGCCGAAGATGATCCACACCCATGCTGAAACGCTCCAGCCCGTCATGGGGGCCAGGATGGCGGCGGGCCCCACGGCGAAGACCACGCCCACCAGCACGCTGAACACGATGCAGACGGCGCGGCTGATCCACTGGGCCTGGCTGCCCAGATAGCGGCCCAGGATTTCCGGCAGGTTCTCCCCCTTGTGGCGCAGGGAGATCATGCCTGAAAAATAATCATGAACCATGCCGCCGAAGATGCAGCCGATGACAATCCACAGGAGTGCGGCCGGGCCGTACAGCACACCCATGACGGCGCCGAAAATAGGGCCCAGCCCCGCAATGTTCAGCAGCTGAATCAGGAACACGCGCCAGCGCGGCATTACCACGTAATCCACGCCGTCCGTGCAGGCCACGGCGGGAGTCTGCCGGGTGGAGTCCGGCCGGAAAATCTTTTCCAGCACTCGTCCGTAGGTGAAATAACCGGCCGCCAGGATCAATATCCCCAGGATGAAATAGCAGTAACCGTTCATGTTGGAAAAAGGTCCAGCCCTCTCATGGACAGGCTGTCCGTTCGGGGAACTTAACTGTTCTCCCCTATTCTGGCAAGCCGTTAGTGAAAAAGAAAAAAATACGGAACGGATTGCCAATCCGAAAAAGAAATCAAGTGTGGTTTTTTATGCATAGGGATATGGCATTATGAATTTTATGATGATTTAAAATTCCCAAAAAAGGAACTCCCCTCCGGAGACGGACCGGGGCGTTGATTTTTCTAAACATCTTGTTTTTATCATTTATTGTTGACTTCGGATTGGCAATCCGCTAGAGGATAAAGGTTACTTTCATCCAACCTCTCCTAGTTATGAAGAAAACATTGATATTCATTGCTTCCCTGGCTTTTGGAACAGCGATTTCCCAGGCTGCCGTGCTGTGCTCCACTACTTTTAACCGGACCGGCACTTCCCTGGATACCGTCACGGTGAACACGGTGTCGGATGTGGGTCTTACGTCTTCCACCTCGATCAGTTCCGGAGACTTCAGCAAGAGTTCTTCGGGCAATGACCTTCTGGCCTCGGGGTCCATTCCGTCCTCCGTGTTTTCTCCCAATGCCAATGTGGGGGGTACGGGAAACAATACGTGGAGCGTTTCCTTCACGTTCACCAATACCGGTTCCCAGGATATGATGATTTCTTCCATTGACCTGTCCATGATCGGGTTCACAGGTGCGGGCGCTGCCCAGAATGGCGGCAACGGCGTGGCCAATAATGATTATGTGGGCGGATACGAAGGGAATTTCAACAAGCCTGTCGATATGACTCTTTCCATTGACGGGCAGACGGACCAGACCCTGACCTATAACGGCTCTACGGCTGCCAGCGGCACCACTGGCGCATGGACCGGCATTCATACGGGAAGCTTCAATTATAACGACTTTCTGCTGAAAGCCGGGGAATCCCTGACCATTACCATTACTGCTTCCAATAACAGCGCCTATAACAAGGGTTGCTTTGCCGGACTCACCGGAATCCAGATTAATGGTGAATTGCTGGTTCCTGAACCCGCCACGGCTTCCCTGGGTCTTCTTGGACTGGCTGTTCTGATGATGCGGCGGCGCAGAGCCTGAAGACTTATTGACGGGAAACGGTTGCGGAGAAATACTGCAACCGTTTGGTTTTTAAATCAAGCAAGAGAAGCCGGAGAGAAGAGGCGAATTAGAAATCCGGAGTCAATGAAAAAAGTTGAAGATCAGGAATTTTGGAAGCATGCGCCAGTGTCCGGAAGAGAGGGCAGCCAAGTTCGCAGATTCTGTTGAGAATTGCATAATTTGCTGATTATAAACATAATTTATTGATTATAACTCAAAGAAAGGCTTCCCCGGATTTCTAATTCGTTACCCATAAACGGATGTCTCCCAATGTGGATTTGACACTTTTTATTAAAGAATAAACCAATACTTGCTTTGAAGATGAAAACGGCCTTTTGTATTTTTGCGTCGCTGGCGGTAGGAACTTTTTCCGCACAGGCAGCTACCTTGTGGACAACCACCTTCGGGAATGCAGCCCAGTCAGATCCCTCCAGGGTAACTCTTACCAACTCCGGAGGGGAAATGAGCGGTATCACGGGGAGCGTTTATTCACTGCAAAAGACGACCTACAGCAACGGACAGACGGAGGATCTGACGCTGATGACAAGCGGCGGAGTGTGTTCAGATGCTTCTTTGTTTACTCCCGGCGTCAATGTGCAATCAAGCGGATCATGGACGGCAGGAATGACTTTTACCAATGGCAGTGACCAGGGCTGCACCATCAGCGCCGTTAAGATGACGGTAGTTTCCTTCAATTCCGCAGGGGCTGCACAGACTAACGAGAGGACGTTTTCACTGACGGTAACCATCGGGGGCCAGGAAGTGACGGCAACCGTTACCCTTGCAGCCGATAGCGGGAAGAACGGCACGGCGGCTACGCTGACTTTTGACACCCCGGTTGAACTGAAGGCCGGACAATCCTTGGATTTTTCCGTTCTTGCCAGTAAGACGAATCAGACGGACGGTTCTTTCTTCGGCATAAAATCCATGGAATTCCAGGGAGAATTGCTGGTGCCCGAACCTGCCACTGCTTCCCTGGGCCTTCTGGGGCTGGCCGCCTTGATGATGTACCGCCGCAGAGCCTGATTCCCCATGCTTCCTCTGTTGTCCAATACCAAGCCGCCCCGTGTAATTAGCACCAAGGGCGGTTTTTTTCATCCCAAAATATCCTTGTTTCCCCTTATAAACGGAAATATCCCGGGCCTGGATTTTTAACCGGATAATTCTTGAACCAACCCATTTTCAACTATCATTATTATGTCGCTGCCACGCCTGCTCTCTATTCTGGTTCCGTCCCTGATGTTTTTATCTCCGGCACAGGCCGCAGATGCGGACTATGTCTGGAAAGGTTCCGTGTCTCCATGGTCAAACGTATCCAACTGGAGCCTGAACGGGGGTGCGCCGCCGGCGGCTCCCGGACCGTCTTCCTCCGCCTATACGCATTGGATGGTCACGAACGGGACCGATTCGGCAGGGATGACCAATATAGGCGGCTTGGGAGCCGGAGGACGGTACTTGAAAGGCATCCGGGTGGCCGGGATTAACAACCAGCCCGGAGGAAAGGTTCAGCTTTTCGTGTTGAATTCCTCTTCCGGCGTGTATTTGCGCGTGGAGGCGGGCGGCATCACCGTGGAAAATACGAGCACGGGCGGGTACAATGCAGATTTCGGGATTGCGCAATTGCGCATAGCCGCTGATCAGGAGTGGAACGTGGCGGAAGGCCGCTGTTTTTATGTGGGGCTGGATGAGGCCGCCCCCTCCGGCGGATTGTATTCCCTGAGCTCGGAGAATGATGCTCCCCGGCGTGTAACGCTGACGGGTTCCGGAGCGGTCCGCATGGGGGAAGGGTTGTTGCTGAACAATATTTCCGGCCTCATCGGCTTTGTGATGAATGCCGGGAAGGGAACGCCCACGCTGGATCTGGCGGACCGGGGCATGAGCAATACGGTTACGGTGGAGGACGCCGCGCGGCTGGAAGGCATGTCCCTGTACCAGGGGGCCCTGGTGACGCGGGAAAAGGCCGCCGTGACTTTTTCCAGCACCACGGCCAAGGCTTCCGCCCAATGGAACATTGGTGCGGATACGGCGTTTGCCCTGGAAGACTCCACGCTGGACCTGACGGAAGCGGGAGTGGACGGGAACGTGACGCTTTCCGGAACCTCCGGCATTGCCGGTGAAAACGGAGCGTTGAAACAGACGATTCTGGACGACGCCCAGGTGACCTATACGGACAGGCATGTCAGGGCAGGAGAAATCCAGAGTGTAGGCAGCAATGTAACGATCACGCTGAATAACTCCTCCCTCCACTTTGACGGGGAAATTCCGGCGGTGAACCTGATGGTGCAGGGCAACTGCACCCTGGGCGGCAGCGGCGCTTTCTCTGGAACCATCACCTATGCGCCGGGAGGTTCCCTGGCTGTGGACGGGGATATATTGCTCCCCAGTTCCTCCCTGACGCTGGGACGGCTTCATGTATCCCTGCTGGACGGCGTGCCGCAGAGCACGGCCGTACAGCCGGAAAATCCTTCCCGGCAGGCGCAGGAATACGTTGTTTTATTTGATTCCTCCTTTGAAGACCTGATTGCCGCATGGCCGGGCAGGCACACGCTGGGCGTGCAGTTCAAGCCGGAGATGACCGCTGCCGTCACCGTAAAGGAACTGCCGAAGGGGGCGGTCTCCTGGAATTATGACGCCGCCGCCAAACTGCTGACCCTTGAAACGGACGTGGCGGTGAAGCCGGACATGCCGGCGCATGTTTCCGGCTCCAGGCCCAACATTATCTTTGTCCTGGTGGATGACATGGGCTGGGGAGACCTGAGCGTCAACTGGACGCAGCAGGATAAAAACGGGCGCCAGGTGACGCGCAGGAATGAATTCAAGACTCCGACTCTGGACACGATGGCTGCGGAAGGCATGCAGCTCCGTCGCCATTACAGCGCCGCTCCGGTGTGCGCTCCGGCACGCGCCTCACTGCTTCTCGGGGTGCACCAGGGCCACTCCCGTGTGGTGCGCAACAACACATTCGACTATCCCATTGAGAACTCCCACACCCTGGGAACGCTGCTGAAGGGCGCCGGGTACCACACGGCGGCCATCGGAAAATGGGGCGTGGGAGGCGGAGGGCAAAGCGGCAAGGCGCTGACCGGGGCGCCCCATATGCGCGGGTTTGACTACTTTTACGGAATTATCAAGCATTTGGCGGGCCATTTCCACTATTTGACGCAGGGTTCCCAGGACATTTACGAATATGATGACCGGGCCGCGGCTCCGGCGTGGACGAGCGTCAGTTCCAGGGTGCCCGCCACCGCTTATGATACTGACCTCTTCGGCGCCCGGGCCAAGCAGTGGATTATGGAGCATCATGAAAAAGCTCCTTCGCAGCCTTTCTTCCTGTACCTGGCTTTCCCGGCTCCCCACGGCTGCCTGTCTGCTCCTGCCTGTGCCTATCCGGAAGGACTGGGAAAAACCGGCGGCCTGCAATGGGAGAAGAAGGACGGCTATGAAGCCTGCAATACCGCCGCGGACGGCTGGACTGGCGTGCAGGGGGATTTTGGCCCGGATACGTACATTTATCCGGAACACGCGGTTTTCGGCAAGACGGAATCCCGCCACGCTACGATGATCCGCCGCGTGGACGATGTTCTGAAGGATATGATCCAGTTGCTCAAGGAGCTGAATCTTGACGACAATACGATGATCGTGTTCACCTCTGACAACGGCCCTCACAATGAAGGAGGTTCAGGCAATTACGGCAACGGAGCGCAGGATCCACAGTATTTCATGAGTTATGGAATGATGGACGGCATCAAGCGGGACTGCTGGGAGGGCGGCATGCGCGTGCCTGCGGTGGTGCGCTGGCCCGGAGTGGTTTCCCGAGGAATCAGCCTGGGCGCCAGCCAGTTTCATGACTGGATGGCCACCTTTGCGGATGTGGCGGGTGTACCCGTCCCGTCCCGCTGTGACGGCGTTTCCCTGCTGCCTACGCTGGTAGGCGTGCCGGAACGCCAGAGAACCGGCGTTATTTACACGGAATATGCCTACGGCGGAAGTACTCCGGGTTACGGTGACTTCCTCCAGGCCCACAGGAACCGCGGCAGGCAGCAGCAGCAGATTGTGTTTGCGGACGGCTTCAAGGGCGTGCGGATGGGCAACGCAGCTCCCGCCACGGACTTTGAGATTTATGATACGGAAAAGGATCCTCAGGAGGCCAGCAACCTGGCTTCCTCCCGTCCGGACCTTCAGGAGAAAATGAAGGCGCAGGCGTTGCGCATGCGCCGTTCCTCCCCCGTCACCGCCACGAACTTTGACGCCGGTTATATTGCTCCCGTCACCGCGCCCGCCGGTCTGCGGCAGGGCAGGCTGCACTGGCGCGCATGGAACCGCGCCTTTGACTGGGTGCCGGATTTCCGGCAACTGGAGGAGGCCCCCTCCGCCACAGGCGCGACGGATGCCCTTGACGTGCTCAATGTCAAGGCGGGTTCTTCCGGCCAGAAGGGCGTGGAACTTGCGGGCTACCTCACGGTGCCTGCCACCGGGGAATATAAATTCTACCTCCGGACGGACTCCAATGAGGGGAGCAAGGCCTTTGTGCACCTGCACGATATGCAGCTCATTGATGCGGACTATGCCTATACGCCCGGAACGGAGGCCTCCTCCAATGCACGGGAAGGCGTTTCCAGCGATGTGCAGCCCAACGCCGTCCAGACGGTGAAGCTTACGGCGGGGGTGCACCCCATCCGGATCGGCTACGTGGGGAACGGGGCGGCTCCGTCTCTCTCCCTGCAATGGGAAGGGCCGGAAACCAGCGGCAGGGAAGCCATCCCCGCCAGTGCGTTCTCCTATGAGTACGTGAATCCCTTCAATCTGGACAAGACGGAAGAGGCTGTGGGCGCCGCTGCCGTTCATACGGCGCTGACCGTGCAGACGCAAATGCCCTGGACGGCCTCCTGTGACCAGCCCTGGGTCTCAGTCAATCCTTCTTCCGGTTCCGGAACTGCTGTACTGGATATTGCGGTGGAGGCAAACGGAAAGCAAACGGAACGGACGGCTGTCGTCACCGTTGTATGTGACGGGGAACAGAGGACGTTTACGCTGAACCAGTCAGGGAAACCGGCCCCCACGGGCTATGATAAATGGAAGCAGGACAACTTCCCGGATGGAACGCCGGACGGCCAGATGACCCCGGATGCGTGCCCCGCCGGAGACGGCATTACAAACCTGATGAAGTACGCGACTGGGCTGGACCCCAACAAACCGTGCGGGAGCGTGACGGAGCTGACCATCCGGGAAGATGCCGGTAAAAAATACCTCGTGCTTTCCTGGCCGGTGAATACGGAAGCGACGGATGTGACTTTCAGTGTGGAAAGCTCTGCCGATCTGAAGGCATGGGCTGAGGAAGGAACGGTTGTTCCGACCGGCGCGCGCAGTGAATTCAGGGATACGGTGGCGGTGGAGGAAAGCGCCCCGGTCCGTCGGTTCCTGAGGCTGAAAGTGGTGAGGTAAGGGAATCACTGCCATGTTCCGTTCATACCGTGGAAGTATGGTCCTTCCACGGTATTCTCTGATGGCCGCGGCGCCTGGAGCAGAGATGTGAGCCGTTTTCAAGCTTCATTCCGTCCAACTGCAAGGCTGTTTTGTAGCCTTGTAAGGCTCTTCCCATGTTTTCAGCGGGTGTCCGGAATGAAGGCCAAAAGGGTTCTTCCGGCTGTCAGGCTGCAAATAAGCTTTCAGGAGAGAAATCTCTCTGTCCGCCGTTCTTCCTTAACCATAAGGAACTCCCCGCGGGAAATCCTTATTCCTCTTCCTCTCCGGGTTCAGCCGCCGGAGCCTTGGGAAGGTTTTTGTCAATGTCTTCCAGGAGATTGACCAGATCCACGCCGCGCTGGGCGGAGTTGTCCAGCCTGAAAGTCAGGCGGGGCGTGTTGCGCAGCACCACGCGCTTGGCTACGGCGGACTGGATGAGCCCATGGCGGGAGTTCAGTTTTTCCAGCACTTGCGCGGGGGTCATTTTTCCTACCACGCCCACCCATACTTTCCCTTCCTTCAGATCATCCGTCACTTCCACTTCAATGACGGTGACAATTGTGCCGGGGAATTCAAAGTCCCGCTGGATGGTGGTGCCTATTTCCCTGCGGAGGAGTTCATTTACCTTGTCAGTGCGTCTGCTCATATGAAGAGATAGAGTGATGGATGGACCGATTGGTTCAATCGGAGAGAGAAGAATGAAGGAGAAAGGACAGGGATGGAGCTTCTTTGAACGCCCGGAGGGGCGTGCAAGGGGCGTCCATCCCTGTTGATTTTGTTCCGGTTTAAGGTTACAGCGTCTGCTGGATTTTTTCCAGCGTGTAGCATTCGATGATGTCGCCTGCCTCGTATTCGTTAAAGTCGCCCAGGCGGATACCGCATTCCAGGCCGGCCTTGACTTCATCCACTTCATCCTGGAAGCGGCGGAGGGTGGACATCTTGCCGTCAAAGACGGGGGTCTTGTCACGGATGACGCGCGCTTCACAGCTGCGGAGGATTTTTCCGTCCTCCACCATGCAGCCTGCTGCGCGGCCCTTGTTGAGCTTGAAGACCTGGAGCACTTTGGCGTGGCCGATGATGGTTTCACGCGTTTCCGGTTCCAGCAGGCCCAGCATGGCGTCCCTCACCTGGTCGATGAGTTCATAGACAATGGAGTACAGCTTCACCTGCACGCCTTCCCTCTTGAGCAGTTTCACGGCGTTGGCTTCCACCTTGACGTTGAAGCCCAGGATGACGGCGTCCGAGGAGGAGGCCAGAAGCACGTCCGATTCCGAGATGGGACCGGCGGAGGAGCTCAGGAAGATGCATTCCACCTTGTCGGACTGGATGTCCAGAATGGCTTTCTTGATGGCTTCCACGGAGCCCTGCACGTCCCCCTTCAGGAGGATCTTGAGCTGGGCTTTCTGGGTGCCGTCTCCCATCATGGCGAGCAATTCTTCCATACGGGCCTTGCGGGGCTGGGCCAGGCGCTGCTTGCGCAGTTCCTCCTGGCGTTCTTCACCCAGTTTTTTGGCGGCGCGTTCGTTTTCCATTTCCACGAGCTCGTCGCCCACATTCGGGGTTTCGGAAAAGCCGGTGATTTCCACGGGCATGCCGGGGCCCACCTTTTTGACGCGTTCGCCGTGGTCGTTGACCAGGGCGCGCACCTTGCCGGCGTACGGGCCGCAGATGAAGGGCATGCCTACGCGGATGGTGCCGCTTTCCACGATGGCCGTGGCGGAGCTGCCCGTGCCGGGTTCCACGCGGGCCTCAATGATGGAGGCGCGGCAGTTGGCCTTGGGGTTTGCCTGGAGTTCAAGCACTTCAGACTGAAGGACAAGCAGGCCGAGAAGGTCGTCAATGCCGTCGCCGGTCAGGGCGGAGACTTCCACGCATTCCACGTTGCCGCCGAAGTCCGTGGGGACCAGGCCTTCTTCCATCAGGCCGGTCTTGGTCTTGACGGGGTCTGCGGCCGGGAGGTCGCATTTGTTGATGGCTACGATGATGGTCTTGCCGGCCGCCTTGGAGTGGGCGATGGCTTCCCGCGTCTGGGGCATGATGCCGTCATTGGCGGCCACCACCAGCACCACGATGTCCGTTACGTCCGCGCCGCGGGCGCGCATTTCCGTGAAGATGGCGTGGCCCGGAGTATCCAGGAAGGTGAGGGTGCTGCCGTTGTAGTCAACCGTGTACGCGCCGATGTGCTGGGTGATGCCGCCGGCTTCCCCCTTGGCTACGCGCGCCTTGCGGATGTAGTCCAGCAGGGAGGTTTTTCCGTGGTCCACGTGGCCCATGACGGTGACGATGGGCGTGCGCAGGATGAGGGTGGCCTTGGGCTCTTCCACCACCGGCACGGGTTCCGGTTCCTTGACCGGTTCCTGCTGCGCCTTCACGCCGCCGCCCTTTTCCCGTTTTTCACGGGCGAAGGTGTAGCCGTGCAGGTCGCAGATGGCGCTGACGGCGTCTGCGTCCAGCGGCGTGTTCGGGTTGGCGAAGATGCCCATGCCCATCAGATCCTTGATGATCTGGAAGGGTTTGGCCTGGAGCATGCCCGCCAGCTCGGAGACGGAGACGGGCGGCTTGAGGTTGATGATTTTACCGTCCGCGGCTTCTTCTTCCCGGGATGCAGGCGCAGCAGGTTCTGCGGCGGAAGCGGCCTGGACAGGAGCGGGAGCCGGTTCGGAGGGAGCGGGCTTGGGCGCTTTTTTCTTGGGGCCGGAAAGCAAGTCGAGAGCTTCTTTCTTGACCGGGGCAGGGCGGGAGGGCGCCGGTGCGGGTTCCGGCTGGGGTGCGCGTTTCTTCTTGGGAGATCCGCCGATCAGATCCAACACTTCCTTTTTGGGTTCGTTCTCTTCTTGTTTATTAGGCATCTTGATTTAAGTTTGTTAGGTATTGAGCGCCGCGCTCAATGTTATTGGGAGATGAGGTCCCTGGCCTTGTCCAGAATCTGGGCGGCTTCCTCTGCGGGAATGCCCATGCTTTCCGCGATGTCGGAAGCTTCAAATCCGGTGAGGGCCGTCAGGTCCGTTCCGCCCATGGTTACCAGGCCCATGGCGGTTTCTTCCGGGATTTCCAGTTGTTCGCTGAGGGTCTTGGCGGCGGCCTGGCATTGGCGCATCACTTCCTCGGCGGCGGCCTGGTTCTGGCGTTTTTCCTCTTCCTGGACGTCAAAGACGCGCACCTGGACGTCCCAGTTCATCAGGCGGGAGGTGAGGCGGGCGTTCTGGCCCCTGCGGCCGATGGCCTTGGAGAGGTCCTTGTCGTCCTGGACGATGACGAAGATTTTCTTGGCTTCCTCATCCACGGTGATTTCCCGCGGCTCCACGGGGCTGAGGGCTTCCCGGACAAAGACGACGGGGTCTTCCGTCCATTCCAGGATGTCCACTTTTTCATTGTTGAGCTCCCGGACGATGTTCTTGACGCGGGCTCCGCGCATGCCTACGCATGCCCCTACCGGGTCCACCTTGTCGTCATGGCTGATGACGGCTACCTTGGTGCGGTAGCCGGCTTCACGGGCAATGCCGTGGATTTCCACGGTCTGGTCGCCTATTTCCACCACTTCGGATTCAAAGAGGCGGCGCACCAGGTTCGGATGGCTGCGGGAAAGGATGACTTCCGGGCCGCGGGCTTCCGTGCGCACTTCCACCACGTAGAAACGCATGCGGTCGCCGACGCTGTAGTCCTCGTTCGGGACGCGTTCGCGGGAGGTCATGACGCCTTCAAATTTGCCGAGGTCCACAAAGATGTCCCCCTTTTCAAAACGGCGGATGGTGCCCGTCACCAGATCCCCGGCGCGGTCCTTGAACTCGTCGTAAAGCATTTCCTTTTCCGCATCCAGCAGCTTCTGGAGCATGGTCTGGCGTGCGGTCTGCACGGCGATGCGGCCAAAGCCCTTGGGCGTGATGTTGGTGGGCAGCAGGTCGTGCAGCACGGCGTTCTGGTCCAGCTTGACGGCCAGGGAAAGGGGAATTTGGTTGAACTTGTCGGAATATTCTTCATCCGGCACCACTTCCAGATCGGCAAAGATGCGCACCTTTCCCTTGTCCACATTGATTTCAGCCCTCAGGTAGTTGATGCTGCCGGAGCCGGGAACCATTTTGCGGTAGGCGGAGAGAAAGGCGGATTCCAGAGCGAGAAGAATTTTTTCACGGGAGAGTCCTTTTTCCCTCTCGTAGTAGTCAATCAAAGCTTTAATATCGTTTGTCATGAGTGTGGAGGAGTGTGATGGATAGACAAAAAAGAGCGGGTCGACAGACCCACTCTCGAGTGTCTCTCGGGGTGTTTGCCTATCTAAGTAAGCATGGGGGGGCGGCCTTGGCAAGAAAAAACACGTGTTCTATGCGGCATGCAAAAGACTGGGGATGATTCCGGAAGAAGGATTTTCAGCAGGGTGCGGGGAGGGTGCTCCGCAGGGTGGTTTGAGGGCTTGACGGAACCGCCAAAAACGGGAAGTATGCATCCATGAAACTCGTCTCATGGAACGTGAACGGATTGCGGGCGATTCTCGGCAAGGGCATGGGGGAGGCCATGGACGCGCTGGGGCCGGACATCCTCTGCCTTCAGGAGATCAAGGCGCGTCCGGAGCAGGTGGATGACCTGTGGCTTTCCTCCTGGCCGTACCAGCTTTGGAATCCGGCGGAAAAACCCGGTTATTCCGGGGTGCTTACCTTGAGCCGGGTAAAACCCGTCTCCACGTCCACGGGCATGGGCTGGCCGGAGCATGACCGGGAGGGGCGCGTGTGCACGATGGAGTTTGAAGGATTTTACCTGGTCAATTGTTACACCCCCAATTCCCAGGGGGAGCTGGCGCGCCTCCCGTACCGGGAGCAGTGGGACGCAGCGTTCCGCAGGTACGTGGCGGGATTGGCGGAAACCAAGCCGGTCATTTTCTGCGGGGATTTGAATGTGGCCCATCAGGAGATAGACATAACGGAGCCGGAAAAAAACCGTTTTTGCGCCGGGTTCAGCGACCAGGAGCGCGCCGGGTTCACCATGCTGCTTGAGGCCGGGTTTACGGATACGTTCCGCGCGCTGCATCCGGGGGAGGAAAAGTGGTTCAGCTGGTGGCCGTACTGGGGAAAGGCCCGCGTCCGGAACGCCGGGTGGCGCATTGATTATTTCTGCGTTTCCAATTCCTTGGTTCCCAAGGTGGAAGACGCGGCCATCCATCCGGCCATGATGGGGTCGGACCACTGTCCCGTCAGTGTGGAGATCGACTGCTGAACGCCGTGTCTCCCGTTATTAACCATATGGAAAATTCATGATGATGGAACACGCATTGCCGCTGCTGGTGGTTGCTACGCGCAACGCCCACAAGACCGGGGAAATCCGCGCCATGCTGGCCGGAAGGTGGGAGGTGAGGGACCTTTCCGACTATCCCCAGGCCCCGCCCGTGGATGAAACGGGAGTCACGTTTACGGAAAACGCCACGCTGAAGGCGCTTTCCGCCTCCAGGTGCATTCCCGGCATTCTGCTGGCGGATGATTCCGGTCTGGAGGTGGATGTGCTGGACGGCCGTCCCGGCGTCTGGTCCTCCTCCTTTGGCGGGGAAGAGGGAAACCACGCGCGGAATAACCTCCGCATGATGGAGGAGCTCCGGCGCGCCGGAGTCAGGCCGGGGGACAAGCCGTCCGCCCGGTTCCGCTGTGTGATGGTGCTTGCGGGAAACGGCCGCGTGCTGGCGGAGTTTTCCGGCTCCGTGGAAGGCCATATGCTGACGGAACCCGCCGGGGAAGGGGGCTTCGGCTACGATCCGCTGTTTGTTCCGGAAGGCCATGACCGGAGTTTTGCGCAGCTTCCCATGGAGGTGAAGAACTCCATGTCCCACCGCTCCCGCGCCCTGGCGCAGGTGGTGGAGTGGATGAGGGCGCACCGGAACTGAACATTCCGCGCGGGTGCCCGGTCACGGGGAATTTTTCCTCCCTGCCGCCGCAATCAGCTTACTGCCTCCCCTGGCGGGCCGGGAGGGGCTGAAGGGAGATGCCGGGACAGGCGGGGCACGCCTCCGCTTCCGTCCGGTAAACACCCAGGCACCGGGGACAGTACCGCGTGCAGCCGTCGCTTTCCTCCCATTCCGGTTCTTCTTCCGGCGGAAGCAGCCCGTACCTGTCCAGATAGGAATGGAGGGCTTCGTATTCTTCCCGGCAGGCTTTCCGGAACCGCTCCGCTGCATCTGGTGAAAATGCACCTTTTGAAACGGGATGGCGCCCTTCCCGAAGAAGGCGGGCCAGGAAGGAACACCGGTCCCGTTCCGGGAGCAGGGCGCAGGCCCATGCCGCCGGATGGTAGCGGCTGCCCAGCGGGAGGGAAAGCGCGTGCGCCGCTCCAATGGTGCCGGGCGGATACAGCAGGAAGTGGAACAGTTTGCCCCACCGTTCTCCGCGGCGTTCCGGATACAGCTTCCGGTGAATGCGGAAGAATAATCCGGAGATGCACCATCCCGTCAGGAAAATCTGGGCGGCGGAGAGCAGGAAGGCCGCGCCCGGCGCCAGCAGGTGGAAAAGCACCGGAGGCATTGCAAACATGACCGGAAGCTGCACCGTTCCCAGTAGGCGGAGGGGAAGGGTGCGCCGTTTCATCCGTTGAACAGCTCTTTTCACGCTTCCGGGTTGCCCGCGGAAGGCAGGGAAGGCACGGATGGCGGCCGGCCGTGTTTCAGGCGTTGCACAGAGCAGGGCCTTCACCCGGTTCATGGCCTCCGCTGCCCCGTAATCATCATGGAACCGGACAAAGGGAGCGCCGTTGATATAAAGTTGCGCGTTTTCCGCAGAAAGGGAGCCTATCTCCTCCCACCGTATTTCCCGGCCCGTCTCACGGTGGATGATTCCGGAAGGATCGAAAAGCAGGGGAGCCGGAGAGCTGAGCACCACCGTGCGCCATGGCGTCAGGGGCGGCAGTACGGCCAGAACCCCGTGCCGGACGGCCAATCCTTTTCCAGCCGCCTGCACCTGCCAGAAACGCCCGAACGGCCGGGGAAGGAACAGAAAGGAATCCCTCCCGGCAATCAGGCAGCACTCCACCAGGTAAAGGACGGCCAGGAGGAGATAGGTGGTTTGTTCGTCACTCATCCGCGGCGGGCGTCAGGACTGCTTCTTCCTGAAGAATTTTTTAATGAAGGCTCCCGCCGCGGCCAGTCCGGCCACGATGAGCTTCCAGAATGACTTGAAGAAGCCGCCTTTGGCGAGCGCGGCCGCGCCGCCTCCCGCAACCAGGGCCATCAGGCCGTATTCCGCCACCTTGTCTCCGGAGCGGTACTCTCCGTACTTCTGCCCGGCCCGGAAGTCAAACCCCTTTAGCCATTCCCGGTAAACCGGCAGGTCCTGGGCAATTGTTTCCGGGGAGGTGACGAGGGTCACGGTCATGACTCCCCTGCGGCCCAGAATGCGGGTGTTGACGTTCAGGTTCTCCACGCCCTCACTCTCTCCGGTGATGATCCATTCCAGATTGTGAGTCGCTTCATCGTAATAGGGCTTCCTGTACCATCCCTTGATGTGCATGGGAGCGGCCCCCATCTTGGCGCGTTCCTTGTTGGCTTCTTTCGTGCCTTCCCTGATGCTGTCCAGCAATTCGTCCGGGTCCAGTTCATCCTTTTCATCGTCCTTCACATAGCCCACCTGGTCGAATTCAAAGATGGCAATGCAGGAATCACCCGCCACGCTGCCCAGCTCCCCTCCTTCCGACGGGTTGCCCAGCCGCTTCATCAATCTGGACGTGTCCGTACCGTTCAGGTAAATGCATTCCCCAGGAAGCTTCACTTCCGCGACGTTCCCCAGGCGTAATGTTCCGGGCCCCTGCCGGACGTTCAGTCCTTCAAACGGGTTCTGGTCTTCCTCCGGCTCCTGGGCGGAGGCGGAACACGCCGCCAGCACGGAGAGCATGCAGGCGGCCACGGCAAAGCTGCGGCGGATATGCTGGATAGTCATGCGGGTTACCCTACTCCGCCGTGATTTGAAATCAAGAGGATTGTGACGGAACCGGGAATTGTTCCGCGGTGCGGTGCGGAGGGTCAGTCCAGCCTGAAGGCGCAGACCTGGAAAGGCGCCGGGGAGCCGGTATTCAGCAGTTGGTATTTCCCGGTGCGCCAGGCATGGTGCGGCAGGCGGGAAAGGAAGGCTTCCACGGCTTCCGCCTCCGCGGCCCCCCCTTCATGGCCCGGATAGCACATGACGCTGAGAAGGCCGTTGGGGGCAATCAGGGCGGTGGCCTGTTCCAGGGCGGCCAGGGTGGAATCCGTCCGGGTGACCGTTTTTTTATCCCCGCCCGGCAGGTAGCCCAGGTTGAAGACAATAGCCTTCACGGGGCCGCTGACCAGTTCCGCCAGGCGGTCGTGGCTGGAGAGATGGAGATGGACGTTGGGCGTGAGGAGTCCGGCTTCCTCCATCCGCTCCCTGGTGGACCGGATGGCTTCCTCCTGCACGTCAAAGGCGTGCACGTGTCCGGCGGGACCGGCCAGGCGGGCCAGGAAAACCGTGTCGTGCCCATTGCCTGCCGTGGCGTCCACCACGGTATCCCCGGGCAGCACGGCGCTGCTGATCCAGCCGTGCGCGCAGGTCATGGGGCGGCTGAGCAGGGAACATTTCATGACCGCGTTGTATAGGAGCCGCAGCTGTATGACAATTAGTTTGTAAAATTCCCGTGCAGAAGGGATGACAGATTGTCTTTCCACAGGGCGTATGTTAGGAAAAGGCATAAAACCTTCCGCGTGCTTCCGCAGGCAGAGGCAAACCATTGACTTCGCAAAGAAAATGACTGACAGACGTACTTTTTTAAAGGGAACTGCCGCCGTAGGGGCGCTCGCAGCCATCTCGGACATGGATTCCCTGTTCGCCCAGGAGGCCGGAGCTCCGGCAGCTTCCGGCATTCCGGACCTGGTGGCCGTCCGCAACGGCACCCGTGCGGAAATGGTCAGGAAGGCCGTGGATACGCTGGGGGGCATGCAGTCCTTCGTCAAGCCGGGCCAGACCGTCGTGATCAAGCCGAACATCGGCTGGAACAAGGGGCCGGAATTCGGCTCCAACACCCATCCTGAAACCGTCGCCACGCTGGTGGAGCTGTGCAAGCAGGCGGGGGCGAAGGAAGTCAGGGTGTTTGACCACTGCTGCCACAACGGCGCCTATGAAGGCAGCGGCGTGAAGGAAGCCGTGGAAAAAGCCGGGGGCGTGATGGTGGACGGCGGCAACGAAGGGCAGTATGTGCAGACGGAAAACCCGAAGGCCAAAAAGTTTACCTCCGCCAAGGTGCACAAGGCCGTGCTGGAAGCGGATGTCTACATCACCTGCCCCCCGCTCAAGCACCACAGCGGTTCCGAGATGACCGCCTGCATGAAGAACGTGATGGGTACCGTCTGGGACCGTGGAGCCATGCATAAGAACGACCTGCACCAGTGCATCGCGGACGCCGTGTACTTCCGCAAGCCTGACCTGTGCGTGCTGGACGCCTACATGCCCATGGTGCGCAACGGCCCCGTGGGGAAGGACGCCAATGACCTGGTGGAGCGCAAAACCCTTCTGGCTTCCCGTGACATCGTGGCCATTGACGCCGCAGGCGCAGCCCTGCTGAACAAGGCCGGAAAAATCCGCCATGTGCAGTTGGGAGAGGAAATGGGGCTGGGCACCGCTGACCTATCCAAGCTCAACATCCGCCGCATCAGCATGGCCTGAGGCGGCGCCCTCCCGCCGCGGATGACGCGGAGCGGGACCAACTTTCCGCCTCCGGCGGTTTTATTACTGATATGTCAGTCATCAAAGCCTTTTTCGTCAGTCCGCTGAAGTGGCTCCGCGTGACGGTGGCCCTCATCTTCTTCATCGGGATTGCGTATGCCTTCCTGCACCATATCCCCGCGTGGAACGTTCCGAACATGACGGGAGGAGGGGAAGGCATGGAAAACTCCTTCTCGCTGGCGCAGTGGCAGTTCATCCCATCCGTGCTGGGGGCCCTGGACGGTGTTTCCGTTTCCATCGGGATTCTGGCGGTTCTGCTGCTGCTCACCCTGCTGTTCGGGCGCGTCTATTGCTCCTTCCTCTGTCCGCTGGGTATTCTCCAGGACATCGTTTTCAGAATCCGCCGCTGGATGGCTCCAAAGCGGTTCCTGAAATTTTCCACTCCCGTGCCATGGGTGCGGTATGTGGTGCTGGGGGGGCTGGCCGTCTGCTGCGTGACCGGGCTTGCCGGACTGTCCCTGAACTGGCTGGACCCGTACAGCATCTTCGGGCGCATCATGTATGTGCTGGCGTGGCCTGCCGCCATCTGGAGCAACAACCTGCTGGCGGGGGACAGCGCCTCCGCAGACCTGGTCCGCATGGACTATTTCTCCGTGGCTTTTCCGGCCCTGCTGGCTTCCGCGGGCATGCTTGGCCTGGTGGTGGTCATGAGCGCCTGGAAAGGGCGCCTGTACTGTAATACGGTGTGCCCCGTGGGTACGCTGCTGGGGCTGCTCTCCCGCGTCTCCCTCTTCCGGCTGGGCTTTGACCCCGGCTCCTGCAAGAAATGCGGCAAATGCATCAAATCCTGCAAGGCCCAGTGCCTGAACCTGAAGGAATACAGGATAGATACCTCCCGCTGCGTGGCGTGCTACGACTGCGTGCGTTCCTGCTCCGAGGGGGGGATACGCTACCGCTGGTTCACCAAAACCCGCAGCCTGATTCCCGCCAAAAAGAAAAAAGCCGCCCCGGCTCCCGCCCCCGCTTCTTCTGCTGCGGTTCCCGCCGTCGCCGGGAGTTCCCGCCGCCAGTTCCTGGGGGCCACCGCGGCCGGGCTGGCTACGGCGGCTCTTTCCGGCTGCCGGGGTGACGCCGCGCAGAGGCTGGACCCCACCCAGTGTGTCCTTCCTCCCGGCGCCGGGTCCCTGGAACGTTTTCTGGACAGGTGCACCGGCTGCCAGATGTGCATCGCCAACTGCCCCACCCATGTGCTCCAGCCGGCCTATTTGCAGCTGGGGCTGAAAGGGTTCATGAAGCCCCGGATGGATTTTTCCACCAAATACTGCCTCTATGACTGCCACCGCTGTGCGGAAGTCTGCCCCACGGGTGCCATCCGCAAGCTCCCCATTACGGCGGAGAGGGATACTGCGGGCGTGACGAAGGATACCACGCGCATTGCCGTGGCCCAGTTCTACGTCTGCCGCTGCCTGGTCGCCCGGGAGGACATGGACTGCGGCGCCTGTACGGAGCACTGCCCCACCAAGGCCCTTTATACGGTGCCCTACACGGGGCGTGACGGGCAGGAACACCGCCTGCCCAGGCTGGACCCCTCCCTGTGCATCGGCTGCGGCGCGTGCGAACACGCGTGCCCCGTCACCACGGAACGGCCGGAGGAACGCGCGCGCCTGAATACCTGCAACCTGTGCGAGGAAAAGTGCGAGTTCAAAAAGCGCCGGGAAATGCCTACCCGCGCCCTCATTGTCCGCGCCGTGAACCCCCAGCAGAAAGCCGTGAAGAAATTTGAGGAGAAGGCCGTGGACCCGGTGGGAGATGCGGACTTCCCGTTCTGATATGGTCCGTGAAGGCCGGGATACCTGTTTTATTCACGCCATGGGCGGATCCTTTCCCTGTGTTGCCTGATGGCCGTGCTGCCGGGAACAGGGCCACCCGGCCCTTGAAAAAACCTTTCCTCATGAAAAACTTCGACCGTTCTTTACTTGCATGTGCAGGTAACTCCTGTATGGTTAACTGACGGTAAAAAGTTAGGGCTATGTGGGAATGGATAAAAAGTGAAATTCTTGAATTCGTGATGGACAGGCTGGCGGATGCCTTCAGCCTATCGCCCCTTTATCCGGAGGAATGGAGCCTGATGCGGTTCATCAACGCTTTTCTACTGGCGTGCGCCGTGGCGTTCCTGCTGGCTGCGGGGGCGCTGGGATGGCCTCCTTTCCTGATTGCGGCGGCTCTTCTGCTGACAGGCGCCATCACCCGGCTGGCGGTGTGCAAGCTGATGAAATGAGGGCTTCCGGCGGACTCACGCCTTCTTTTCCAGAAATACCGTGGTCATCCCTCCGGCCTCCTTCCGGTACAGTTCCGCATAGCCCAGTTTGCGGTACAGATGCAGGGTTTCCGGAGTATCCGCCGAAGTGAATAGAAGGTAGGCGGCAACCTGTCCGCGGAAGTGTTCTTCCAGGGCCAGCATGAGCTTCCTCCCGAGTCCCCTGTTCCGGCAGGACGGGTCCACAATCAGCTTGCCCACATGGCAGGCGTTCCTGCCGTCCAGGCATCCCCTGACGGAGCCTACGATGCGGCCGTTTTCCGTATATTTGAGGAAGACGCTGTTCCGCGCTTCTTCCTGCAACTGCTCCAGGGTCTGTTCCAGAGGCGGAATAGTGCTGAGCCCCAGCCGCTCCGCCACTTCTCCGAAGGCGAGGAATTGAAGCTTCAGGATTGCCGGAAAATCTTCCCGGGACGCTTGCCGGATCATGGCTCCATCATGGTTCCGCAGAAGGGGGGGAATCCATGAAAAAAAGCGGAATGTCATTTTTCCGGAGGGGCCGGGACGATGCCGCCCAGCCCGATGCGCATGTTCAGGGGATGGCGGATAACGGTTGGGTTGACGATGTATTTTACACAGCAGCTTAAAGTACCGGGGGGCTGCGGAAAGGAATAGGTGATGAGATGTGCGGTTTCATCCTCCGGGTCTTTATTGGACATGACCTGCATGCCCCCTTCCACATGAAAGCCGCTGAAATGCGGTTTTCCGTGGTGCCCCTGCAGCTTGAAGGTAACCCGGGATTCCTTTGCTGACGGCGTAATGCTGAGAAGGGTGGCCTGAAGCCGGAAGGGCGGATAGCCTTCGGATGCTCCCGGAACGTCGAAGAGCCATTTTTTACCCGGTTCCGCCGGAATCGTCCGGGCCGGAGTTGTGTGAACCTCTCCGACCGGCACGCGGAGCTCCCCGGTCAGCAGCCATCCCTCGTTGCCGGGAGGCAGCGAACGGGGAAGAGGAAAAAAGAGCATGTTATAGGTGGAAGTACCCCATGTGGGGGGATGAACCCGGCAGCGGACGGCTGTTTTTCCGCCGGGGCTGGAAAGGTTGATATAGCTGGCGCCCTGCTGTTCCATATCATTCATCAGGGCGTGGTTTTTATCCGTATGAATGTGAATGCCGAGGAAGACGGGTTCCTGCGCGTCTCTATAGAAAAACCAATTGTACAATTTTACCTGAAGGGCTGCCGGCGGCTGTGCGGAAAGGCCGGATTCAGGGTTATTCACCGGTTTCCGGGGAGGGGAAGGCGGTGAAAGGGAGGGGTTTACAGTCAGGTCAATAGGAACGTCCAGTGAATGTTTGCGGGGAAGGTAAACGACGCCGATCTTCAATTCACGGGGAAGGGAGGGGGTGGGCTTTTCCGCTCCTTCCTCCATTTCGTACAGGCAGGAAATGCTGGTTTTGCCGTCTTTTGGTTCTTCGATTTCCGGCGTGTGGGCGCGCCGCAGGCCGGATATGGGGCGTCCGGTGGAATCCAGAATGGCAAAGCCTTGAATGGAAGCGGAAGAAGGGAATTCCGCCTCGCAGGAGAGGGTGGTTCGATCTTCGTTGGTTTTCAGTTGAATGGAAGCTGTGTTGCTGGCGGAGTCAGCCTGGACGATGTCACTGTCTTCCCGGACGTTTGGCTCCGGAAGGTCCAGATAGAATGTCTGGGGCTCTTCCGATGGTTTGACTGTTTGTTTCAGCATCAGCCGTTGCGGGTCCGGGCAAAACTGAACGGTCCAGGTTCCGCGGATACGCAGCCATTCCGATTGAGGAGCCGGAAGTTCCTTGAAACCGCAGGAAAAATGCAGGATCTTGTAAGGTGAGCCGGGAGAGGACGGGGATTTGGATCCAATGACATGGGAAGGATTGAGCTCGCCGGGCATTCCCCATGGCTGGTAGGGGTCGCAGGGCGTTTCTTTTCCGGTGGAATCCTGCATGACCAGGCGCGTGAGCTGCCCTTCCCCGGAAGAAGGAATGACAAAAGTTCCTTTCCCCTGGAGCGTGATGGAGATGCCGAGACCAACTTTCCCGGGGCCGTTCATATAGGAAATGCTCCAATCATCCAGAGCGACGGTAAAACGGGGCTGCTCCGCGGCCGGAGGCGGGGCGGCGGATGCCAGGGGAGCCAGAAGGGCGGCCAACGCGAGGGAGCGGGTAAAAATCATTTAATTTTAATTGGGGAAATGCGTTGCAGGGGAAGTTTTTGAATAACATATTCTTCGTTTACGGCAAGATAAAACCCTCATGCCCGATTTTCCTTGATGATGCAGGAATTGATACGTTAGGATAAAAGAACCATGTTGCAGGCGGACGGCATTACGTATGAAATAGAAACACCGGATGGTCCTTTGAAATTATTGGACAATGTCAGCTTTAATGTGCCCAGAGGGCATTTTATGGCTATTGTGGGACCTTCCGGTTGCGGAAAGACCACCTTGTTAAAGGCGATTGCGGGCATGATTGCGGAAACGGACGGCCGTTTTTTCTGGAACGGCCATGATCTGGCGGAGGAAGACTTTGAACCGTCGGAAATCGGGTTCGTTCCCCAGTTCAGCATTGCCTATGACCAGTTGAGCGTGGATGAGAATGTGGAGAGCGCCGCCAGGCTCCGTTGCCGGTTCGATTCCGTGGATGATTTGGACGACAGCATTGACAACGCGCTGGAGGTGACGGGGATGGAGGGAATTGCGGACCGCGATGTGAAGATTCTTTCCGGCGGCCAGAAGCGGCGCCTGGCGCTGGCCATGGAGCTGGTGTCCAATCCGCGCCTGCTGATTTGCGATGAGGTGACGTCCGGCCTGGACCCGAGGTCCGAGCACGATATCGTGGACCTCCTCCATGAAATCTCCCGTTCGGAAGGCCGCATCGTCATTTCCGTCACGCACAGCCTTTCCCACCTGGACATGTATGATTCCATCCTAGTCATGCACCAGGGCTGCGTGGCCTACCACGGTTCTCCTAAGACGATGCTGCATTACTTCGGCGTTTCCTCGCTGGAGGAGATTTATCCCAAGCTTCAGGACCGTGAAGGCCCCTCCTGGTGCCGGTCCTGGGGCAAGCACCGGGATTCCTATTATTCCCGCATGGAGAAGGAGAGGGAACAGAAGATACTTTCCGGGGAGCTTCCGGACCCGGATGCCGTACGCAGGGCTGTGAAGGCAGGTGAAGCGGAGGCGCCGGAAGCGGAGGAAGAAGGGGCAGAAGCCGTGCGGAGCGATTCCACGGAAGCTCCCGCCGCGGAAGGGCAGGGAGATGCTCCTGAGGATTCCATTCCGGAATTACCGGGCTTTTTTACACAGTTTTTCTGCCTGCTGGGGCGTCGCTGGCGCATCTTTTTCCGTGACCGCTCCCAATTGATTCTGCAATTGGTGATGATTCTGCTGTTTCCGGTTCTGGTAGCCATGTTCACGGACAAGGGAACCGGGCAGATCGTGGGGCTTTCCGCCACGCAGGACGTGCAGACCCTCCAGAAGGATATGGAGGCCCAGCAGTTGAATATGAAGACAGGTTCAGCCGTTTCCGGCATCATCATGTTTGAGGTGATTCTGCTGGGCCTGATGGGTTCCAATAACGCCGCCCGGGAGGTGGCCGGAGAACGGGCCATCATGGAGAAGGAGAAGTACGCGGGCATGAGGCCTTCCGCCTATCTGGGGAGCAAGCTGGCCTATCTGAGCGTTCTGGTGCTGGTGCAGTCCGTCTGGATGTTCGCCTTTGTGGATTTCTTCTGGGACCGGGGCGGCGGCCTGACGCACCTGCTGTTCCTGATTCTGGCGGACGCCGCCATGACCTTTGTGTGCCTGGGCATTTCCTCCCTGGCCCGGAGCGCGGACCAGGCCTCCCTGCTGAGCATTTACCTGGTGGGCTTCCAGCTTCCCCTTTCCGGAGCGGTGCTGGCTCTTCCGGAACAGGTGGAGGGTTTCATACGGCCTTTCATTTCCGCCTACTGGGCCTGGTCCGGCAGCATCTCCGCCCTGAAGTCCGACGTGTATAATGCCGTCAAGAATGTGCTGGATACGGACCTGACCCCGGCTCTGCTTTGCTACGTTGTCTTGGGCGTGCACGTGGCATGCGGCATTGCCGCCTCCTACGCGGGCATCCGCCGCTCGCGCTGGGAGCTGTAATTTAATGCGTGCACTTGCAGGGAGTTCGTTATATAATTTTTCCATCAAAAGTTATGGCGAGACGACGTGCAGCAAAAAAGAAGAGTTCCTCATCATCCACGCTGATGCTGATGGTCGGCGCGGTAGTGCTTGTGCTGGCCGTCATCGTGGGTTTTGCCGTGTTCCGCGCCAAGGAGAAGCCGCAGGCGGGTTCCGATATTCCCCTGGATATCCTGGCGGCGAACGCCTCCCAGCTTTCCAATAACAATTACGCGCTGGACGGAACGGTAATCGACCGTTTTCCGCGCGGCGAATCCGAGCTGATTTCCTTTTTGTACAAGGACGCTTCCGGGCGTGAGTACATTATTCCCATTTCTGTTTCCGCGGCGGCCAGGAATGGCCTGAACATCAACCGCGACCAGCAGTATAGAATAGAGTTCCGCGTGGAAGACATTACTCCGAAGGTGCGCGGCGTATGCGTAGCCACATCCATTCAGCCTAAATGAACAACCTTCCCCGACCCATGAAATGCTGCTTTTTCCTGACCCTGGCCTGCGCTATTCCCGCGCTGGGGCAGATGATGTATAATCCGCCCGCTTCCGGGGGGGGCTCCCCCGCCGCGCCTCCTGCCTCCCCGGCTGCGGCGCAGCCGAATGCCTACCAGCCTTCCCGGCAGGGGGATGCCAAATCCCTGTACGGCAATGAACTGCCTTTCCTGAATCCTCAGGACGGCACCGTGACCATCAACGGCTCTACGCTGAACATGGGCAGTTTCCGGGAGATTGAGGCGCGGTTCAACAAGTACCTGAGCCAGCCGGAGGAGAGTACGGAGGATGCCAAGGAGTACCAGAAGATTTTTCAAAAGCTTCATGAGACGCTTTCCATGCGCAAGGAGAAACTGATGGCGGATAATGTGGTGCGGCAGGTGGTGGACCTGCTGACCGCCGCTTCCAGCAATCCGCTGGACGGAGGCGTGTCCGATGCCCTCTGCCAGGCTATTTATACCGCGTGGCAGGCCAAGACCAACGGAAAGAACAAGGGGAAGATGCTTGAGGCGATGGAGAGGGAGATACGCAGCAATGCCCAGAAAATGAGCCTGATGGAGAGCGGCGTGACCACAAGTTCCGGCTCTCCCTCCAGCCAGAAGGGGGGCAAGAAAGGCACCTCTACCAATAATCCGGCCAAGAACAACCCCCGTTACAAGTACCTGGAAAAACGCATGGTGGAAATGGAGGCCCGCAAGCTGAAGCTGGAGAGCGAGCAGGTGCTGACGGTGACGGAAGCGAAGATCGTGTTCCAGTCCACGCTGGTGCAGTTGTTCGCCCAGCGGCGTTTTGACCATGTTTCCATAGGTTGCGGCATTTACAGCCGCCTGTTCAATGACGGAGACACCAAGTTGCGGCTGGACAAGAATTCGGACGCCGCCAAGATGTTCAGCGGCACGCTGGGGGCTCCTCCCACCGTAGCCATTCTGGACAACCTCTCCCGGGAGCTGGCGCGTGATTCGGACCGCCACATGAAGGCCGTGAACAACCTGGTGGATTCCAGCCATTACGTGGACGCGCTGGAACGGCTGAACGAGGCTCTCCTGATCGGGGAGTTCATGCCCGCCGTGAATACGTTCCCGTATGAGAAAAAGCAGAAGCTGTATGCCTTCAAGCGGGATGTGGAGAAGCTGTTTGAGCTGATGAACGGCAAGGATTACGAGGAAGCCCTTACTCTGGTGGAGGCCCTTAAGAAGACCTCGCGGGATTTCAGTACGGGCCGTGCCGAATCCGCCATCAGCGCCGCCGTGTTCGCCAGTGACGCCTATATCGCCCAGGGGCAGGAAGCCCTCGCCAGGGGGGACCGCCCCAAGCTGGAGGAATGCCTGAAGAGCGCCATTGAAATCTGGCCCAAGAATCCGCGTCTTCTTCCGCTGCGGAACGCCATGATGGCCGCCGGGCAGCAGTCCCACGCGCTGGAGGATTTCAAGCGCTTCCACAAGAATAAGAATTTCCGCCGCATTTTTGACAACCAGCATGAATTTGCCGTGCTGGTGAAGGATGATCCGGAGCTCCAGAAGCAGTTTGTAGAGGACCTGGGCAAGATGGCCGTCATTGAACGCGCCCTGGGCGCGGCGCGCCAGCGTGAGGCCATGCAGGACGTATACGGCGCCTGGGAGGAATTGCAGCAGTTGCGTTCCAGGGACCAGGAGCTGTTCATCAATGACCAGGAACTGAATGCCCAGTACCTGGACCTGACTACCAAGGCAAGCACCCTGGTGAACCTGCTGAATGATGCGGAAAAGTGCAGGAACGCGGGAGAAGTGGGTTCCGCCCTGGGCAAGTACATGGAGGCCAAGAAGCTGTATCTTTATTCCCGCTTTGCCAAGGAGGGGATTGAATCCCTGCTGAATGAGGTTCTTCCGTTGAACTAGGGAGGGGGTGCTTCCAGTCTGCGGCGTGCCTGCGGAGACGGAGTATTTGCTTTTCTTCCGGAGCGCCGCCGCTATGCTACCGCCCATGAAGGCAGTGTACCTGTGTTTGTGCATGCTGGCGGCGTTCTGTATTTCGGCCGCGGCGCTTCCCGCGGATTGCCGCCAGGTGATTGTGGGGTCCGCGGAGGGCTGGAACAGTTCCCATGTGCAGTTAAGCCTTTTGGAAAAGGGGCCGCGCGGCTGGGTGATGGTGAAAGGGCCTTTTCCGGCGCGTTTGGGAAAATCCGGCCTGGTCTGGGGCAGGGGCGTCAGCCTCCCGCCCTCCGGCGGTCCGGTGAAAAAGGAGGGGGACTTGCGTTCTCCCGCCGGAATTTTTGAACTGGGAGGGGCGTATGGCACGGTTCCCGTACCGCAGAAGAAGCGTTCCATGCCGTACCGCCGCATTACGCCGCGTGACATGTGGGTGGATGACCCCGCTTCCCCGCTGTACAACCAGCACTTCGTGCTGAAGCATGATCCTTCCACTCCGTGGGAGTTCAAGCAGCAGATGAAACTGAACGATTACGCCCACAGCCTGAAACTGTTCATCAGGCATAACGCCGCGGCCGGACGGGAGAAGCCCGTACCCGGCGGCGGTTCCTCCATCTTCTTCCATATCTGGCGCAGGGACGGAGGGGCTCCTACGGCCGGGTGCACCGCCATGAGCGAGGAGAACCTGAGGGCCATGATCGCCTGGCTGGACCCCTCCAAACACCCCCTCTACATCCTGCTGCCCGCCAGGGAATATCTGCGCCTGCGCGGAGCCTGGGGGCTGCCGTAATGGCCCGGCCTTTTCCATGCCCTCCCTGTTTCCGCATTTTTACGGAGGGGAGGAGGAATAGGGGGGTTCCATGCGCCCCGGCCTGCGCCGCACATGCGGGCGTTTCTGCTTCTGCGAATAAGGGGCGCGGAACGGAAACGGAGAAAGCTTTCTCCTCCCTTAAACGCAAGAAGCCGGCCTTTGGAAAAGGCCGGCTTCTGCATGATAAAACGGTTACTGTTCCTGAGTCTGGGAAACGGGAGCTTCCGGCTGAACCAGGGGAGTGGAGGTTTCCTTCACTTCTTCCATGGCAGCCTGTTCTTCCCGGGGGGCGCGGGCTTCCCGGGGCTGTTCCTGGCGTTCGTTGGCGCCGCTGACCAGCAGGTTACGTCCCATGAAGGGCTGGTTGTGGAGGATGTCCACGGAACGGACGGCATCTTCCATCTTCTTCATTTCCACGAACGCGTAGCCCTTGGACTTGTGGGTGCGGGGGTTGTAGATGATTTCCACGGAGCTGACTTCGCCGATGCCCTTGAATACGTCTTCAAGGTCGCTTTCCGTGGCTTCATAGGAAAGGTTGCCCACGTAAAGCCTGCGGTTGGAGACGGGCTGCTTGGGGGCGGAAACGCGTTCCTGCCTGTTGTTGCGGGCCACGCGGGTGTTGGTTTTGGCGGGAGCTGCCTTATCCCTGGGGGCAGGCTTGTTGTTTTTGGCCGGACGAATGCCGAAGAGTCCCAGGAAACGCTGCCACAGGGAGAGCTTGGCAGGTGCTTCTTTCTTGTACTTGGGACGGTAGCCGCTGGAATCCCGGCGGTCGTTGCCATAGGAGCGTCCGCTCTTGTTGTAGCGGCGGCGGGCTCCCTGGCCCTGCCTTCCCTGTGTGTTGTGTTGTGACATACTTATATTCTAAGTTGGTGATTATGTTGGTGTCATGCCGGAGTTGACGCTGTATGCAGTAGGTTCCGGCCGGAGCATCGCCGGGACGTTCCGCTACCATGAGAAAAGCCAGGAGTAAGGATGCCCCGTGCCCCGATCAACGGTCCATGCATGGTCTGATAGGGGGGCGATCCGGCTAGGTGCGGTACCAGTCCGGTCGATTGACGCGTATACCAATGCACAGGGAGCCGGTTTCTTGCAAGCCGGTTTCCCGTCATTTTGGGCTTTCCGGCCGTTCACAGGGCACAAGACCGTTAAATGCGGCGTTCCGGGAGCCACAGGCGGGGGAAGGTGAGCTAGCAACTTGACAAAAAGACTAAGGCGGGGCACTTTAACTTCAACTAATTTCCACACTCTCTCGATGCTTATTCAAAATGCAGACCGTACTACCTACGGGATTAATAAGATTGTTTTTTCCATTCTTGCATTCGTCATTTTCTTTATTGTCGGTTTTGTTTCATGGCAATGGATGGGAGTGTCTCCGGAGCCGTGGCGGCTGCGTGTGCTGGTGCTGACGCCGCTGACGATGTCCCTGCTGCTGTACGTCTGCTGTGACCAGCTCGGCGTTTACTACCGGTGCATGACGCTGGGGATGAGCATCCGGCGGTTTGTGGTGGCGTATGCCTGTTTTGTCGTGGTCAGCATGATCACCTGGAAATACCTTGTACCCTTTTTCGTGGACATTGCCGTCCAGACGCTGGCCTATGCGCTGACTTTCCTGTGCGGCCTGTGGCTGCGCGTCAACCGGTTCAGGGCGGAGAAGCGCCTGGTGGAGGAGGCTCCCACGCTCGTGGTGGGCGCTCCGGAGCAAGTGGAGGAATTCCGGAAACTGCTGGAAAGCGACCATGTGGATTTCAAGGATGAACTGATGGTGATGGCTCCTGGGGAAGTGGACCGTGTGAAGGTCAGGAGTTTGCTGGTACGCCGGTGCATCAGCAAGGTGGTGTTCCTCCCTGAGGAGGTGGATTCCTCCGTGGCAAGGTGCCTGGTGGAGCTGTGCGGAAAGATGGGGGTTGATTTTTATGCGAGCATGGTGGTGGACATGCCCGATGTGCACAAAACCTATTTCGGGGTGCTGGGAGGGGCCAGAATGCTGGTGTACAAGTCCACGCCCATTCCCTACACTACCTCCTGGCAGTTGAAAAAGATGCTGGACTGGGTGGGGGCTCTCCTTCTCCTGGTCTTCACGTCTCCGCTGTGGCTGCTGGCCGCCATAGGCATCAGGCTTTCCGACCGCGGGCCCGTCTTTTACCGCCAGAAGCGTTCCGGCCTGTATGGGAGGGAGTTCGGCATGTGGAAATTCCGCACCATGTACCGGGATGCGGACAAGAGGCTGGATGAAGTGAAAGCCAGGTACGGCAATGACATGAGCGGCCCCATCTTCAAGCTGGAGCATGACCCGCGCATTTTTGCCTTCGGGCGCTTCCTGAGGAAATTCAGCATTGACGAGCTTCCGCAGCTTATCAACGTGCTGAAAGGTGAAATGAGCCTGGTGGGCCCGCGCCCCCTGCCCGTGTATGAAACGGAGGCCTTTACCAGTGACGCGCACCGCCGCAGGCTGAGCGTGCTCCCCGGCGTTACGGGGTACTGGCAGATCGCAGGCCGCAGCAACATCCGTGAATTTGAAAGACTGGTGGAGCTGGACATGCATTACATTGACAACTGGTCCCTGTGGCTGGATGTCAAGCTGCTGTTGAAGACCGTCCCGGCGGTGTTGTTCGCGCGCGGCGCCAAGTGACGCTTCTCCTTCCTTTGCGTTCCTGGAACACAGGGTTGCGGCAGCGTTTCCGGGGCCCGTTCAGGCGTGTGGCCCGGCCGCCGGAAGGCCGTTTTTACAGGGAATGCGGGCGGTTGTCGGCGCCTGTTTGGATTATTGGCGGAAAATAAAGAAATTTGTAGCCGGGCGGAGACTTTAACCTTGAGGTGCGGAAATGGATAAGGCAAAATCTCCACACTATGGATTTAGTTCAGCGAGAAATCTCAAAAGAAACGGTGACTCCGTATTTCATCGAGTATTTCGGTCAGGCGCCAACTCATGTGGCAGCGGCACCGGGGCGTGTGAATCTCATTGGCGAACACACGGATTATAATAATGGTTTTGTAATGCCTATGGCCCTTGATAACCATTGCGTGGTGGCTGTGGCTCCCTCTCCTGTGGGCAAGCACCGCTTCTGCGGCTCCCTGGGCGACCAGATCCATGAAATTGCGGTAGAAGACGCCCTGGTTCCCGGCGATCCGTTCTGGTCCAACTACGTCCGCGGCGTCCTGGCCAACCTGCACAGGCGCGGCATAGAAATAGGCCCGGTGGACATGCTGATTGACAGCAATGTTCCGCGCGGCGGGGGCCTCTCCTCCAGCGCGGCCCTTGAAGTTTCCGTCTGCACGGCGCTTGCGGCCTTTGCCGGGGTGGAGATTGACCCCAAGGAGGTGGCCCTGATCGGTCAGGCCGTGGAGCATGAATTTGTAAACGTTCCCTGCGGCATCATGGACCAGTTCATTTCCGCCAACGGGAAAAAGGGCATGGCCCTCAAGCTGGACTGCGCCACCCTGGAATATGAACTGGTGCCGATGAATAATGAATCCGTCTCCGTGCTGGTGCTGGACAGCGCCGTGAAGCATTCCCTGGCGGACGGGGCCTACGGGCAGCGCCGCAAGCAGTGTGAGGAAGCCTCCGCCATCATGGGCGTGCCCTCCCTGCGTGAAGCCACGCTGGAACTGCTGGAATCCTTCAAGGAACAGCTTGGCGACGTGCGCTACCGCCGCGCCCGCCACGTCATTGGGGAAAATGCCCGCGTGCAGGCCTTTGCGAACGCGCTTGCCCGCGGTGACTGGGATGAAGCCGGCGTAGCCATGCGCGGCAGCCACGCCTCCCTGCGTGATGACTATGAAGTTTCCTGTGCGGAAGTGGACACCCTGGTGTCCCTCTGTGACCGTATCCCTTCCGCCTCCTCCATTTACGGCGCCCGCATGACGGGCGGCGGCTTCGGCGGCTGTATCGTCGCCCTGGTGAAGACGGAAGACGTGGACAAGGTGGCCCGCGAGCTTCTGGACGGCTACTGCCAGGAAACGGGGATTGAAACCACTTACCTCGTCACGCGCGCCGGGGAAGGCGCCCGTGTCCTCTACCAAGCTTAATCCATACTGATTATGAGAAAACTAGCAACCATATTCGGGGCTCTGGCCCTGATGACGTGGGGCGTTTCCGCCCAGGAGGGCTCCGCGCCCGCAACGGTGATTGATGCGCAGCCTGCCGCGGCTGCCCCGGCCATGGCTCCGGCTGCGGAAGCGCTGCCGGTCGCAGATCTTGAGCCGGCGGTTCCCGTCGCCGCCTCCCAGGAAGCCCCGGAAGCCTCCGCGGAACCTAAAACGGCTCCCCTTTCCGCGGTGGAAGTCGTCCTGTTCTGCGTGGTCGTGGTGGGCGTCATTGCCCTGGGCATCTGGAAGAGCCGTGATCCTGAAGAAACGGCGGAAGAAAAGAAGACCAAGGGCGCTTCAGACTACTTCCTGGCCGGGCGCGGCCTGACCTGGTGGCTGGTGGGTTTCTCCCTGATTGCCGCCAACATTTCCACGGAACAGTTTGTGGGACAGTCCGGCAAGGCGGCCAACTGGGTGGGCATGGCGATTGCCGGGTATGAATGGCTGGCCGCCATCACGCTGGTGGTTGTGGCCTTCTGCTTCCTTCCCAAGCTGCTGAAAGGCGGGGTGTACACCATTCCCGAATTCCTGGAATACCGCTATGATACCACGGCGCGCGCCCTGATGGCCATTGCTACCCTGCTGATTCTGGTGGGCGTGCCGACCGCAGGCGTTATTTACGCCGGAGCCAAGGTCATCTCCGTCTTCTTTGCGGGATACTCCGCCATGGGCATCGACTTCGGCAATATCACCGTAGGCTGTATCATCATCGCCTTCTGTTCCACCGTGTACGTGTTCGTGGGCGGTTTGAAGGCCTGCGCGTGGACGGACCTGTTCTGGGGCGCCGCATTGATTGTAGGCGGCGGCGTAGTAGCTTACTTTGCTCTGATGGCGCTGAGCGGCGCGGACCCGAACCATCTGATCCAGTCCGCTTCCGCCAATTCCGGCGCGACGGTTGCTTCCCTGGGGAACCCCTCGGACAGCCTGTGGCACGGGGTAACGCGCTTCTTTGAACTTAACTCCGGTGATGCGGCCAGCGGCGTGAACACCGTGGGCGGCAAGCTCCACATGATCCGCCCGGCGGACGACGCGGAAATCCCGTGGACGGCCCTCTGCCTGGGCCTGTGGATTCCCAACTTCTTCTACTGGGGCCTCAACCAGTACATCATGCAGCGCACGCTGGCCTCCAAGTCCCTGGCGGAAGGCCAGATGGGCATCGTGTTCGCCGCGTTCCTCAAGCTCCTTATCCCGTTCGTGGTGATCGTTCCCGGCATCCTGGCCTACAACCTGTACCGCAATGACCTGAAGCAGCAGGCGGAAGTGAAGTACGCGGCGGAAATCCGCAACGTGGAAGATCCCGCCAAGGTACAGGGCCGTCCCGTCATCTACAAGCTTACGGACAGCTTCCTGGTGGAAAACGTGGAAGAAGGCTGCGCCCACGCCCTGCATAATGCGGAGGTGATGAAGGTAGGCGGCGAGGTCATGGCTGATTTGAAACAGGCCTGCGCCGATCTGAAGGCGGATGCCGCCAATGAAGCGACCACCCTGGCGGAACGCGCTCCCTTCGTGGAAAAGATAGCCAAGCTTAATGACAAGATCATCAAGCCCGCCGTAAACAATTCGGATGGCTACTACCTGACGGATACGCTGGTGGGCTTTGACTATGACTCCGCCTTCGGCACGCTGATCAGGAAGCTCCTGCCCGGCACGGGGTGGACGTGGTTTGTGCTTGCCGCCCTCTTCGGCGCGGTGGTGTCTTCCCTGGCGTCCATGCTGAACTCCGCTTCCACCATCTTCACGATGGACATTTACAACAAGCTGCGCAGGAATGCGAAACCGCCGGAACTCGTGACCGTCGGCAAGATCGGCCTGCTGGTGTGCGCCGTGATCGCGCTGTGCATTGCTCCGTTCCTGGACAGCCCGGCCTTTGGCGGCATCTTCAACTTCATTCAGGAATTCCAGGGATTTCTCAGTCCCGGCGCCCTGTGCGTGTTCCTCTTCGGCTTCTTTGTGCCCAAGTGCCCGCGCTTCTTCGGCTGGCTTGGCATTGTCATCAATGCCATCCTTTATACGATCCTGAAGATATGGCAGCCGGAAATGGCCTTCCTGAACCGCATGGCTATCTGCTTCATCACCGTCATGGTCATCGGCCTTATCTTCACGCTGGTGAACGCCGCCCGCGGCGGGCAGTCCATCGTGCTCCCGGACCGGGGCGTGGTGGCCCTGCAATCCTCCTCCCGCGCCAAGATCTTCGGCTGGTTTGTGATTGCCGCTACGGTAGTCCTGTACATCATCTTCTGGTAATGCAGAGAGGGCTTTAAGCCTGTGTTTTTCATCCTCCCGGCTCCAGGGCCGGGAGGATTTTTTTGCGCCTGGGAGGAGGGTTGTTTTTTCATGGAACCGCTTGAAATGAAGAATGGATGTCAAAGCGAATGACACATTGCTTTCTGTTGTCCCTGAATGCATTGCGTGGAAAATTGGAAAAATGGGATTTTTTTTTCATCTGTTGCGTGAACCCGGAGGGTGCGTTCGAGTCAAATTACTTGTTGACGTCACTCAAATAAAAAACGCCGACAAGGAAATAAACAAAAGGAAAAACTCTATATCTGCTAATGATATGAAAATGCGTTTATGTGTAATGTCGCTCCTTGCTCTCCTGTGCTCCGCACCGGGATGGGGGAAGACAACAATGGTTTCGTTCGGTGAAAGTTCGAACACCTATTCCGCTCCGTGGAATTTGGCAAGCGGTACAATGACAAATGGCAACCGCACCACCGGCACTTCCATGAAAGCTACGGACGGTACGGCGTCCGCGATCCAGGTTACCTATAACATCTCCGGCGGTCTCCTCGGAGGAGTGCAGGCTACCAACAGCAACATGTACGGGACGCACACGATCGGAAGTGGCGGCCTGAACATGTGGAAACAGGCTTACGGCTATGATCTGGATGCCGCCAAGACCACCCGCGGATGGAATGAGACCCTCGTTCTTGGAGTGGGCGGCCTTGTCGCTCCCGGCGATGTTAGCGTTACCGGGTTCCAGGCCAACAGTGGCTATACGATGTCTTCTGTGTTCACCATAAGCGGCTTGGCCAATGTGGCCACGTGGGGGACAAACAGCCCCGTAACCCTCAATGGTACCGGCATCAACGTCAAGAATATCTACCTGGCCGGCTCCAACGGACAGGTAGTGGACCTGCTCCACATCAGCGGCGGGAGTTTGGCTACCCTGCTTTCCAGCGGTACGTTCATGTTGACTTGGCAGTTTGAAACCACTTCTTCTTTCAATCCCAATTCTTCGCTCACCATGGAATTTTCCGACAGCTTGCTTAGCGTGGCAGGCGAGTATGGAATGTCCGCCTTGGCGGTGAGGGACGGAATGCCCAACCTGACGGTGCCGGAACCGGCTACGGCTTCACTGAGCCTTCTTGGACTGGCTGCCCTGCTGATGCGCCGCCGCCGCACCCACTGAACCTGTTTCAGTAAACAATAACTCATGGTCTGAAGGCAGCCGGTGAAACACCCGGCTGCCTTTTAATCGTCCTCCAGAAGCATGCTGCGCAGGGAGTCGAAAAAGTTCCCGGATTCCTCCTCCGTGGCTTCCGCATTCATCAGGTCGTCCCACTTGGCATACTCCATCAGGTGGGGCGGAATCTCGCTCAGGAAGGAGGAGCGCTGGCAGGGCATGCGGTCCCCGTAGCGCAGGCGCGTGGAACAATAAGTCAGCATGAGTTTTTCCTGCGCGCGCGTGATGCCCACGTAAAGCAGGCGGCGTTCCTCGTCACAGTTGCCGTCTTCCAGGGAACGCTTGTGGGGCAGGATGCCTTCTTCCAGCCCTACGAGGTACACCACCGGGAATTCCAGCCCTTTGGCGGCGTGCATGGTGATCAGGCACACGCCGGGCTTGTTCTCCACGTCGTCATCATTATCCTCCTTGTCCAGGGTGACCTGGGCCAGGTAATCCCGGAGGGTTTTTCCGGGCTGCCAGAAGTTGCGGAGGGAGGCCTTCACGTCCCCGATGGAGACGAGGCGCTTCTGGATTTCAGCTTCCGTCTTGCACAGGCGCGTTACATAATCGCTGAACCCGGTTTCCTCAATGAGCTGCTCCATGGCGTCGCCGAAGTCCGTCTCCTTGTCCTGGAAAATGTCAATGTACCTGGCGATCAGCTCATTGAACTCCTGCACGCTGTTGCGGGCGCGGGTGGAAAGGGCCGCCAGGAATTCCTCGTCCTGCAGGGCGGCCCAGACGCTGTTGCCGTGTTCCCGGCTCCAGTCAATGGCCAGGTGGCTGGTCAGCTCGCTGATGCCGCGCGGGGGCGTATTCAGGATGCGCAGCAGGTATTCGTCCGCCTGCGGGTTTTCAATTGTCGCCAGGTAGGAAATGAGGTCCTTCACCTCCTTGCGGTCAAAGAAGCTCTGCGCGCCCACCATGCGGTAGGGAATCTTGTGCTCCCGGAGCGTCTGTTCAATGATGCGGCTCTGGGTGTTCGCCCGGAACAGGATGGCGAAGTCCTCCCAGGGGCGTTCCTCCTGCCTGCGGACGTTTTCAATGTCCGTGATGATGAACTCCGCCTCCTCCGCGTCTCCGGGCATGGAAATCAGGCGGACGGCTTCCCCGCCTCCCTTGTGGGCACGCAGCGTCTTGTCCCTGCGGCCCAGGTTGTGGCGGATCAGGGCATTGGCCGCGTCCAGGATGGGGGCGGTGCAGCGGTAATTCTCCTCCAGCTTGATGACGGTGGGATTCGGGAAAAAGCGTTCGAACTCCAGGATATTGCTGATCTGGGCGCCGCGCCAGCCGTAAATGGACTGGTCGTCGTCCCCCACCACGCAGACATTGTGCGCGGGACCTACCAGATGGCCCAGCAGGCTCATCTGGAGGCTGTTGGTATCCTGGAATTCATCCACCGTAATATAGCGGAAGCGCTGCTGCCAGGCTTCCCGCACGTCCGGATGCTCCTTCAGCAGCTTGTCCGCCAGGATCAGCAGGTCGTCAAAGTCCACGGAATTTTGCGCCTGGAGCTCCCGCTGGTAGGAGGCGGCAATGTTGGCCGTCAGGTTGTCTTCAATGGAGTCCAGGCCCAGGCCGCTGTTCTTCATCCGGCTCATGGCGGAAAGGACGTCCTTGGGACCGATTTTTTCCGTGATGCCTCCGTGGCGGACGATCAGGCGCCGGATCAGGCCGCTCTGCTCGGAACCGCTGTAAATGGTGAAATTGGTCTTGTACCCCAGGCGCCCGATGTCTTCCCGCAGGATGCGCACGCAGAGGGAATGGAAGGTGCTCACCATGATCTGGCGCGCCGCCTTCCGCTCCACCATCTGGCCCACGCGCTCCCGCATTTCCAGGGCGGCCTTGTTCGTGAACGTGACGGCCAGGATGCTCTTGGGGCTGATGCCGCGGTCCACCATGTGGGCGATGCGGCAGGTGACGGTGCGCGTCTTGCCCGTTCCGGCCCCGGCCAGAATCAGCACAGGCCCCTGAAGGGTCTGCACGGCCTTCCTCTGGGCCGTGTTCAGGCTGTCCATGGAAAAGGATTTTCCCATTTACACGTCGAAGTGGATGTCTTTCAAATTCGGGTGCCCGGCAATCAACTGGGAAATGCTCATGCGCGTGCTGCCTTCCAGCTGGACGTCCGTCACCAGCAGGCCGCCGCTTCCGCAGGCGATCAGCAGCCCCTGCTCCCCGGCAGAAAGCACCTGGCCCGGTTTCCCTTCCGCCTCCGGAACGATGGTGAAGCCGGGGAAAATTTTCATGTTGCGGATGCGGTTCTTGCGGTTCCAGTAATTGGTGAAGGTGCCGGGCCACGGGTCATACGCCCGGATCATGCGGCCTATTTCCTCCGCGGGGCGCGTCCAGTCAATCCTGCCGTCCGCTCGCAGGAGCTTGGGAGCGTACGTCGCCAGGAACTCCTGCTGGGGAACGCGGGTAGCGGTCCCTTTCTCAATGGAATGGATGGCCGGGAGCAGAACGTCCGGCGTCATCTGCGCCAGCTTGTCGTGCAGGATTCCTCCGGTTTCCGTTCCTTCCAGCGGGGTGCTGATCTGGGCGATGATGTCCCCCGCGTCCAGTTTTTTGACAATGTGCATGATCGTGATTCCCGTGTGGGAATCTCCGGACTTGATGGCGGACTGGATGCAGGCTGCCCCGCGGTGGCGCGGCAGCAGGGAGGCGTGCGCGTTAATGCAGCCCATGGGAGCCAGGTCAATTACTTCCTGGCTTAAAATCTGCCCGTATGCCATGACTGCGATCAGGTCCGGGTTCAATCTTCTGAGGTTGACCAGCGCGTCCGCCGTCCGCAGGGAATGTGGCTGGAGCACGGGGATGCCCGCTTCCCTGGCAAGGTTCTTGATGGCGGGAGCCGTAAGCACCTGGTGCCTGCCCACGGGGCGGTCAGGCTGCGTAACCAGGCCTACCAGGTCCGTGTTACGGATCAGGCTGCGGAAGGCGGGAATGGCAATGTCGCCTGTGCCCATGAAGACGATGCGCATGGCTGAAAGCTTGCCCTGACGGCCTGCGCAGGTCAATGTTAAATCCGGACCCGGAAGGGGAATATTGGCGCCGGAAGGCCGTTTTTACGGTTCCCTTCCGTCCTGCGGCGGCCGGGAAAAGGGCGTGCGAATGCCCCGCATGGCCGTTTCCCTGCAAGAAGTTCTTTCCGACCGGGCCGGATATGGTATATCCTTGCTCCATGGAGAAAGGAAGGCTGCCGCGCATTCTGATTCTGACTGCAGGGTACGGGGAAGGGCATCATTCCGCGGCCGGAGGCGTGCGGGATGCCCTGGCGGGGCGTGCGGAGGTCCGCGTGACGGACCTGTGCGCGGAGGCCATGCCCGGCATGTTCCGCGTGACCCGCGCCGCGTACCTTTGGATCATTTCCCGCACTCCGCGCCTCTGGAAACTGATGTATGAGGTGAGCGACAGGCGCAACCTGGCGGAAAAGCCCGTCAAGGGGCTGGGCCCGGTGGAACATCTGCTGGAACGCCTGCTGCGGGAGTGGAAGCCGGACGCCGTGGTCTCCACGTACATGGTGTACCCCTACATGCTGGATTCCCTGGCGGCCCGTACCGGAAAGACTGTGCCGTACCTGACCGTCGTGACGGACTCCTGCGTGATCAACAAGTCCTGGCTGTGTTCGGAATCCCCGCTGTGGGCCGTAACGGATCCCTGGACGCGGGAAATCATGATGGAAAAGGGCCTTCCTCCGGACAGGCTGCGCGTGACGGGTTTTCCCGTGAATCCCGGCCTGGGCGCGCTGGCGCGGGAGCATCCCGTTTCCTGGAGGGAGGGGGAACCGTTCCGCGTCCTTTACTTCGCCCAGCGTTCCGCGCGGCATGCCCGTGCGGAGCTGGAAGCCATGCTGGAGGCGGACCCCGCCATCAGCGTGACCTGTATCCTGGGGCGCCGGTTCAGGCGCATTTATCCCCATCTACGGGATTTGCGCGCCAGGTACGGGCGCAGGCTGAAAGTGCGCGGCTGGACGCGCCGCGTGCCCCACTATCTTTCAGCCAGCCATGTGGTGGTGGGGAAGGCCGGGGGGGCTACCGTGCATGAGGTGCTGGCGTCCGCGCGGCCCATGCTGGTCAACTTCCTTCTTCCGGGCCAGGAAGAGGGCAACGCGCACCTGCTGGAGAAGCTGGGCGGCGGCTGCCACGTTCCGGATGCCCGCGCCCTGGCCTCCGCGCTGGCGGGGATGATGGCGGACGGCGGCGCGCAGTGGCGGCGCATGCATGAAAATCTGCTGAAGGCGGATATGACCGGAGGAAGCGGACGGATAGCGGATTTGGTCTTGAAACTGGCGCAGGAACATACTAACTGATTCCCGTGACCTATCTGCTGATTGACAATTCCAACACGCGCACCAAGTTCGTGCTCTCCACGCCGGACGCCCTGCTGCCGGAACGGTACATGATCCCCACCCGGGAGGTGAGCGAGGAACGGCTGGATGAAGTGCTGTCCGGCGTCCGTTATGACGCCGCCGTGGTATGCTCCGTGGTGCCGCGCGTGGCGGAAGTGCTGAAAAACTGGATGGCCAGGCCGTGCCACTTCCTCTCCTGTGATTCCCGGCTGAACGTGGGCATTGACTATCCGCACCCGCGCCAGATAGGCGCCGACAGGCTGGCGAATGCCGTAGGCGCCGTGGCGTATTACGGATATCCGTGCGTCGTGGTGGACTTCGGCACCGCCGTGACCTTTGACGTGATCGGCCCTGAATGCACGTATAAGGGCGGCGTGATCGCTCCGGGGCTTGCCAGCATGGGGGATTACCTGGCGCGCAATACCGCTCTTCTTCCCGCCATTGACCCCCAGGAGCCCTCCCGCGTCATCGGCACCAGCACGGTGGAGGCCATGCAGTCCGGCGCCGTGTACGGCTACCGGGGGCTGGTGAAGGAAATCCTGGCCCGGCTGGAGGAGGAGCTGGGCGTCCGTCCCGCCGTGGTGGCTACGGGAGGGGATGCCGCGCTGATCGCCAGGGGCGTGGAGCGCATTGACCACGTGGACCCGGATATCACGCTGAACGGGTTGCGCATGGCGGCCCCCCTGAATCTTTGAAAAACGGGCAATGGACTGGGCAGGAATCCATTACTTCCGGAAAAACGGCCGGATGACACGTAAAAACTCACAAATAGGTGTTGCAAATTGCGTATACCCCATGTAGTATTCATGAACCTTAACAATAAATATCATGTCTGACAACAGCATCGAAGAAAAAGTAAGAAGTATCATCGTTGACCAACTTGGCGTTGAATCCGATAAAGTGACTGCTGATGCGAAATTCATCGAGGATCTCGGTGCTGATTCGCTGGATACCGTTGAACTCGTGATGGCTTTCGAAGAAAACTTTGACATTGAAGTGCCCGACGAAGAAGCTGAAAAGCTCCAGTCCGTTGCCGACGTGGTTGCCTACATCGAAAAGGTTCAGGGTTAAGTTGAACTGCTAAAATCCTTTATTACAGAAGCGGCTTCCCTGTCCAAGGCAAGGAAGCCGCTTTTTTATGGAAAGCCCCCAGCTTTCTTCTCTTATGAATGACCTGCCCGCCTTCTCCCGTGACGACATCCGCTATGCGGCGGAGATGACCCGGGTGATTTATGAACCGGACCGCCGTATTGACACCTTTGGGGATACCAGGTTCAATTTCCTTCTTATCAGCGAGCTGATGGATGAAGCGGGCGTGGTGCGCGTGCGCAGCGGCTGGGTGGAGGCGGAGAAGCCCAAAATCATCAAGCCTTCCATTTACAATGAAGTCAGTACGGAGGGTTTTTCCGGTGAAGCCAAACGCTTCTTTGACTGGCTTGCCAAAAATGGGCCGGGCTTCATGACGCTGCTGGAATATGGTTTCAGCTTCAAAAGGTCGGAGGTGAGGGAGGAAATTCTGCACGAACCCATTGAGTCCGTGCGCGGGCGCCTGCTGGACCAGGTGCGCAACGGGGAGGATACGTTCATGGCCCTCATTGAGGGGGTGGATGACGCATGGGAGGTCTCCCTCTTGAAATTCACCGTGGAAATGATACAAAAATCCCATGAGATCAATATCTTTGACTTCAAGCGCAAGGGTCTTCTTTAGCCTGCTGGCGGCGGCCTTCTGCGCCCAGGGAGTTTTGGCGGACGGAGAGAACTATTCCCTCTGGCCGCGCCGCCCGGAAGCCCTGGCCGAGGCGCGCCGCCTGATGGACCGCGGCACGCTGCCCCAGGCTCTGGAATTGCTCCAGCCCCTGGCGGAGCAGGGCGGCGTGGTAGGGCGCGAGGCAAAGGATCTCATCGGCAGCCTTCGCATCCGCCAGTTGCTGGACCCCAACGGTCCGGACGTGAAGAAATACACCGTCCGGAGGGGGGATTCCTGGATACGCATGGTCAGGAAGCTGGAATGTTCCCAGGCCATGCTGATGCATCTCAACGGCCTGATGGATATTCCCATCCTGCATGCGGGGGACGTGTTCAAGTACCGTCCCCTGAATTTCCATGTGGTAGTCAACGTGCCGGAAAAAGAGGTCTGCCTTTACGACGGTAAGAATTTTGTGAAAGGGTACCCCATTCTGGCCATGAGGGATGGCGGGAAAAAGAATGTGGAAACCGCCGTCAAGGAGGACCAGGCCTCCGTTTCCATTTACAGCAAGCAGTTTCCCTCCGCGGATAAGACGCTGCTGCTGGCGGCGGGCGGGTATGTCATTGACGCCTCCCGCGGCGCGCCCCGTTCACCGGGCTTTTATTTAAGCCGTCAGGACTGCAATGAACTGGCCATGCTGACCCGCGCTGGCACCAGGGTGACCATTCTCAGGGAGAAGGGAGCGGAGCAGTGAGACTGGTCATTCAGCGCGTTACGGAGGCTGCCGTGCACATCGGCGGCGTGTGTGCCGGAAGAACGGGGCCGGGCCTGCTGATCCTGGCGGGCATAGAAGAGGCGGATACGGAAGAGGACGTGTGCTGGCTTGCCAGGAAGGCGGCGGATATGCGCATTTTTTCCGATGCGGAGGGGAAGATGAACCTTTCTGCCAGGGAGATGGGGGGAAGCGCGCTGGTGGTGAGCCAGTTTACGCTGCACGCCTCCACCCGGAAGGGCAACAGGCCCTCCTTCATCCGCGCCGCAAGGCCTGAACAGGCCATCCCGCTGTATGAATTGTTCAAGGAAGAACTGGCGGACTTGCTGGAAGGCAGGGTGCAGAGCGGGGAGTTTGGCGCGGACATGCAGGTTTCCCTGGTCAACGACGGGCCGGTAACCATTTTCATGGACTCCCGCAGCAGGGAGTGACGGGAGGGGTGAGTGAGGAGAGTGGAGAGTGGAGAGTGGAGAGTGGAGAGTGGAGAGTGGAGAGTGGAGAGTGGAGAGTGGAGAGTGGAGAGTGGAGAGTGGAGCGGCCTTGCGGAATGGGGACTGCCTCCATCCGGAAGTGACAGGGCCAATAAAGGGAAGCCGTACCGTTTTTGCGTTCGGCACGTATAAGGCGCGCTGTGACCAGCCATAAATACTTGAAAAGGGTTGAAATTGGTTGAAGAAGCTTGAAAATACAGGCTTCCGCTCCGGAATGGAAGGGCCACGGGGCAGTTGAAGAAATAAATGCCTGAAAGGGTCCGTCTTGAATAATTGAAAGGGGCATTTGTCCCATTGGGGACACTTCACCCTTTTCTTTCCCCTTCCTGATCTTTTCAGCCATTTAAGGGCCTATTCTTCCGTCTATTTATGGTTGGTTGCAGCGCCGTCTTGCGGAAAGTGGGAATGCTTCACTTGCTCCGGTTTCTGTCTGTTGCGCAGGTTTGCGGCGTTTCCCGGAGCAATAAAAAACTCCCGGCGGGCACGAGCGCCGCCGGGAGTTCTGATTAACGTTTTGAAAAGGGGGCCCGCCTTAGTAGGCGAGGCCTTCCTTGGTGTTGGCCACGATGAAGTCGCGGTTGAGGCGGGCAATGTTGTCCACGCTCACGCCCTTCGGGCAGGCGGCTTCACATTCATACTGGTTCGTGCAGTTGCCGAAGCCTTCCGCTTCCATCTGCTTCATCATGGACAGGACGCGCTTGGTGCGTTCCGGCTGTCCCTGCGGCAGCAGATTGAGGTGGGCAATCTTGGCGGACGTGAACAGCATGGCGGAGGCGTTCTTGCAGGAGGCCACGCAGGCGCCGCAGCCGATGCAGGCGGCGGCGTCAAAGGCGGCTTCAGCCTTCACCTTTTCCACGGCGATGTTGTTGGCGTTCGGCGCGGAGCCGGTGCGCACGTCAATGTAGCCGCCGGCGGCGATGATGCGGTCCAAGGCGGAGCGGTCCACCATGAGGTCCCGCAGGATCGGGAAGGCCTTCGCGCGGAAGGGTTCGATCCAGACGGTATCGCCGTCCTTGAACTTGCGCATGTGGAGCTGGCAGGTGGTCACCTGGCGTTCCGGACCGTGGGGGATGCCGTTGATCGTCAGGGAGCACATGCCGCAGATGCCTTCCCGGCAGTCATGGTCAAAGTGGATAGGCTCCTTGCCATCCTTCACCAGGCCTTCGTTGACGATGTCCAGCATTTCCAGGAAGGAGGCGTCTTCCGGAATGTCCTTGGCGGCATAGGTCTCAATGCGGCCCTTGGCTTCCCGGTTTTCCTGGCGCCAGACCTTGAGAGTGAGATTGAGTGTTTTAGCCATGTTATAATCTTTCTTTTACGTGTTAATGTATTGGCTATCTTTACTTGTAGCTGCGGATGGCAAGGTGCACGTTGTCGAAGGTCAGCGGTTCCTTGTGAAGAATCGGCAGGCTGTCCACCCCGGTGTATTCCCAGGCGGCCACGTAGGCGTATTCTTCATCATTGCGCTTGGCTTCGCCGTCCGGCAGCTGGTATTCCACGCGGAAGTGGGCGCCGCAGGATTCCTCGCGGTTCAGGGCGTCATAGCAGAGCAGCTGGGCGAATTCCAGGAAGTCCGCCACGCGGCAGGCTTTTTCCAGTTCCGCATTGATGCCGTCCGCCGTGCCGGTTACGCGCACGTTTTCCCAGAATTCCTTGCGGAGCTTGGGGATGCGTTCAATGGCGTTCATCAGGCTTTCCCGCGTACGGGCCATGCCGCAGTCTTCCCACATGATGAGGCCCAGTTCCCGGTGGAAGGAATCCACGGTCTTGGTGCCTTTTACGTTCAGGAGCTTGTTGATGCGTTCCTTCACTTCGTCTTCCGCGGCCTTGAATTCCGGGGAGGCGGTGGTGACGGAGCCGGGCTTGATGGTCGTCAGGAAGGCCGGCAGGGTGGCCGGAATCACGAAGTAGCCGTCGGACAGGCCCTGCATCAGCGCGGAGGCGCCCAGGCGGTTGGCCCCGTGGTCGGAGAAGTTGGCTTCACCGAGGACGTGCAGGCCCTTCACGTTGGACATGAGGTTGTAGTCCACCCACAGGCCGCCCATTGTGTAGTGGGAGGCGGGATAGATCATCATGGGCGTTTCATGGGGATCATCGTCCGTGATTTCCTCGTACATGTCGAAGAGGTTGCCGTACTGGCCGTCAATCCATTCGCGGCCCATGCGCTTGATTTCATCCGCAAAGTCCAGGAAGACGCCCTTGCCGGTGATGGCTACGCCGCGGCCGTCGTCGCAGGCTTCCTTGGCGGCGCGGGAGGAGATGTCACGCGGAGCCAGGTTGCCGAAGGAGGGGTACTTGCGTTCCAGGTAATAGTCGCGTTCTTCTTCGGGAACGTCGGAAGGCTTGATTTCCTTCTTGCGGATTTTTTCCGCGGTTTCACGGGATTTGGGCACCCAGATGCGGCCGCTGTTGCGGAGGGATTCCGACATCAGCGTGAGCTTGGACTGGTAGTCCCCCTTCACCGGAATGCAGGTGGGGTGGATTTGCGTGAAGCAGGGGTTGGCAAAGAAGGCGCCGCGCTTGTAGGCCTTGTAGGCGGCGGTGACGTTGCAGCCCATCGCGTTGGTGGACAGGAAGAAGACGTTGCCGTAGCCACCCGTGCAGAGCAGGACGGTGTCCCCGGCGTAGGACTGGATTTCACCGGTGATCAGGTTGCGGGTGACGATGCCCCTGGCTTCGCCGTCCACCAGCACCACATCCATCATTTCATGGCGGGCGAACATTTCAATGTGCCCCTTGGCCACTTCCTTTTCCAGGGCCTGGTAGGCGCCCAGCAGGAGCTGCTGGCCCGTCTGTCCGCGTGCGTAGAAGGTGCGCTTGAGCTGGGCGCCGCCGAAGGAGCGGTTGTCCAGCAGGCCGCCGTATTCGCGGCCGAAGGGAACGCCCTGGGCCACGCACTGGTCAATGATGTTGGAGGAAACTTCAGCCAGGCGGTAGACGTTGGCTTCACGGGCGCGGAAGTCGCCGCCCTTCACGGTGTCATAGAACAGACGGTAGACGGAGTCGCCGTCATTCTGGTAGTTCTTGGCCGCGTTGATGCCGCCCTGGGCCGCAATGGAGTGGGCGCGGCGGGGGCTGTCCTGGTAGCAGAAGCACTTGACGTTGTAGCCAAGCTCGGCAAGCGTGGCGGCGGCGGAGGCGCCGGCCAGGCCGGAGCCTACCACGAGCACGGTGTACTTGCGCTTGTTGTTCGGGTTGATCAGTTTGGACTCAAGCTTGTACTTGGACCATTTGTCCTGAATCGGGCCGGAGGGAATCTTGGCATCCGGCATCCAGTCGCTTACGGGAAAATTAATCATGACTTTGAGAGGAGTTGATGGTTATTTGATGATACCCAGAAGAACCGAGACCGGCACGGAAATGAAGCCCAGGCAGATCACTGCGCCGTACGCGATGGCGAGAAAGTTATAGAAGGGCCGGATTTTGCGGGAATCAGCGCCCACCGTCTGGAAGATGGACTGCACGCCGTGGCGCAGGTGGCTGAACAGCATCAGGATGGCCAGGATGTAGAACGCGGAGCACCATACATTGGAGAATCCGGCCACGATCATCTTGTATACGTCAAAGGTTTCCACCTTGCCGTCGGAAATGAAGGCGGTGTACTGGGAGGGGTCATAGCCCACGCGCAGGGTGTACTGGTACAAGTGGTAGATCAGGAACACCAAGATAGTCAGGCCGGTGTAGATCATGTAGCGGGAGGAGAGCGTAGCCTTGATCGTGTTCTTGAACACGTAGGGTTCGCGGGCGGCGTGGTTTTCCAGCTTCAGCTGGATGGTCAGCCAGATATGGATGATGAAGATCACCGCAAGGCCCAGGCGGATGCCCCAGAGGGCGGCTTCCGGCATGGAATGCAGGCCGTGGGCGTAAGTGTTGATCCATTCAGGTCCCCCGAAAATGAGAAGGTTGCCTGCCAGGTGTCCCGCAAGGAACAAGACCAAACATAACCCCGTCAGCGCCACAATGATTTTGCGGCCGATGGAGGATGTCACGAATGTACATATGGTTTTTACTAGTGCATTCATAGGCGCTCTAATGAAATAAATGCGTCTCCACAGGATGCCCGGTTCAAAACCGGATGGCAAGCCTCTTCTTGAATTCCCGGCGCTTTTTGGATTTTTGAAAAGACGTGGAAAGGCGTTGCAGTTCACTAGTTTGGAATAGTTATAATTTTGTTACCTGTTCCGGCTTGACGCGCCTTTCCGCATGGGCGTATCGTCAGGGCATGAAAAGGAGCAAGAAAGAAGTGCTGGATGCGGATTTTGCGGCTGCGCGCGCCGGAGTGCTGGATGTGGCCGCGTTTCTGGACCGTGTGGACCGGGGGGAAGGAGATGCGGATTTCCGCTTCCGCGCCTTGATGGAGGTGCTCCCGCTCCTGGCCGCGCCCGGTTCCGGACGCGTGCGCGCCATTCTGGAAGCCCTTTCCTACACGGATGCCGCCGTGCCGGAAACCGCCGCCGCCAAGGCGGCCTGCGGGGCCCCGAACCTCAACAAATAAGAATCATGGCTTTCATTGAACCTCACATACACATGGTATGCCGCACCACGGACGAATACCGGGCCATGGCGCAGGCGGGCTGCCTGGCGGTAGGGGAACCGGCGTTCTGGGCCGGTTATGACCGTTCCTCCGCGGACGGTTTCCGGGATTACTTCGTGCAGCTTACGGAATGCGAACCTGCCAGGGCGGCCAAGTTCGGCCTGGACCATTACACTTGGCTGTGCATCAACCCCAAGGAGGCGCAGGACGTGGCCTTTGCCCGGGAGGTGATGCAGCTCATTCCGGAGTTTATTGACCGGCCCAATGTCCTGGGCATCGGGGAAATAGGGCTGAACCGGAACACCACCCATGAGATGACCATTTTTGAAGAGCATCTGGATCTGGCGATACGCCTGCACCAGCTTGTCCTGATTCACACTCCGCACCTGGAAGACAAGCTGAAGGGGACCAGGATGATTCTTTCCGCCCTGAAAAACCGTCCGGAGCTGGACCCCGGCCGCGTGCTGGTGGACCACTGTGAGGAACATACCTTCCCGCTGGTGAAGGAGGCCGGCTACTGGGCCGGACTGACCCTTTACCCCACCAGCAAGCTGAATCCCAAGCGGGCGGCGGATATTCTGGAAATATACGGGATGGACCGCGTCTGGGCCAATTCCGCCGCGGACTGGGGGGATTCCGACCCCCTGGCGCTGACGGCCCTGGCCTGTGAGCTGTACAAACGGGGATTTTCCCGGAGGGAGGCGGAAGACCTTCTTGTAGGCAATCCGGAAGCGTTCATGGGGCAGTCCCCGAAGTTCCGGAAAGTATCCTCCCGCTAGCGTCGTGCATGGCCGGGATGGCGCTGCGGCGCCTAGTCCCCGTCCGGAAGAAATACGGTGAAGATGGCTCCCAGGATGACGGCAGCGTCATCCAGCAGCCCCAGCTTGCCGATACCGTCAAGCAGGAATTCATCAGGAGTCAGGATGTAGACCGCCGCAATGGCGATCAGCCATATATTCCGCTTGTTGAAAAAATGCGGCTCTCCCTTTTTGCCTTTGAAGTACCGGAAAAGGCGCAGGAGCAGTTGCTGTTTCTGGAGGTTCATGATCGGGATATGGGGTATTGAGTTTAAAACGTTTCCCCCCTTCCAGGCGTAAGGGGCAACTTTAAATTGCGCAGGAGGGGGACTGCTGCAAGGATGGGATGCGCCGCCCGCGGAGGAAAGATGGTTTTTCCCGTTTCCGGTTCCGGCTGTTCCGGCGTGGGGGAAAAGGCTTTGTGCGGAAAGTGGGCGGTGCGGACGCCCCTCCATAAAACATTTCCGCCGGGGGAGGCCTGAACATCATTTTTACGGAGGAGAATTTCCCGCCTGTGCAGAGTTTTGCAGGGAAGGGAGAAGTATCCGCCCCGGTAACGTAAGCCGCGGCACGCAGATGCGAAAGGGCTGCCCCACGGAATCGTGAGGCAGCCCTGAAAGAAAAACGGAGGTCCGGTGTGGTTTTATGCCCTGCGGCGGCGCATCATCAGCGCAGCCAGGCCCAGCAGGCCCAGGGTAGCCGTTGCGGGTTCCGGCACGCTGGCGATTTCACTCATCAGCTGGCTGATCTGTTCCTGGGAAAGGGCGGAGTCATGGACATAAAGCTGTTCGATGGCATCGGCCAGTCCGGCGTTGATCAGAATCTGGGTGATGTCCACACTGCCGAATTTCAGGCCGGAGGCGGTATAGTACGCGTCACTGTTGCCCAGGTAAATGCGGGTGCCGAGTTCCCCGGTGACCACGGAAATGGTGAGTTTTCCTTCCGCCCCCAGGGGAGAAGAAGTAGGACCGCCGCTGTAGGCGCCGTTATTCCATAAGCCCTGGAGAGCGCCGGAGGTATTGATGCCCACGCCCCAGCTCGTGCTGCCGCCTTTGGCGTTGAACAGGGCCGTGAAAGCATCCGGGGTGGTGATCTTGGATAAATCCAGAACCATGGTCACAGTCATGTTGTTGCGTGTGCCGCCACCGGAAACGGGTTGGCTGAATGTCGTGCCGGACATCACCAGATTGCCTCCATCAGTGGTGATGGCAACGGAATCCTTCTGGGTGCCGAAATCCGCCAGGCGGGAGGCGAAGTCGGAATACCCTACAAGGGAACTGTCCAGAAGCGTGGTAGCCGCAGTAGCGCTCAGGCTCATGCCGACTGCAAGCATTAAGGTGGATAGTATTTTCTTCATGATCAATGTTCTGGGTAAACGGTGCGCGTGCTCATGCCTAAGGCAGGGCTTCTGCGTAAGTAGCTAAATAGCGGATTTGGAATCCGGATTTGGAATCCGGCAAGTATGAAAAAGAGGCCAAATCAATAGGGAGATCAATGAATAACAAAGACCATCCACTACGCTAATAAAAGAACCAGAGCCGTCAAAAAATCATTATTTCCAACGAATTATGAATGCAATATATTAACCTTTAATATTTTTAATTGTTCGCGGATTCCAAATCCGCTACAAAGCCTAAAAGGAAGAGGACAATAGACATGAAGAAAACACTAACAATTTTAACCGTGCTCGGGACCTTTGCCGTTTCCTCCGAAGCTGCGACTGTTTTTAATTACTACACTCCCGGAGCAGACAATTACAATAGCGCCATTCATGGGTTCTATCTGGGGCTGGATTCCTCCGCCCTGGCGCCCGTCTCCGGTTCCGGCTCTCCCGCCTCCCTGTCCGGAGATATCCGGCTGGACAGTTTTACCCTGCGCGGGCCCAGCGGCAATACGGGCATTAACGTCGCTTACGGTTTTCTGGTGCTGAACGCTTCCGACAATTCGGTCATCGGCCTGAGCACCAATATGGGAACCTCCGGCAACGGGGTTAATCTGACGTTCAATTTCTCAGCTGTGGACGGTTCTTCCCTGATTCTTGACGCCGGCACGACGTACCGCTACCTGACCGTGAGCCAGGCCGTGATGGACATGATCAACGGAGATACGTCAAAAACGTACTTGTATGCTGCGGGAGGGACAGGCGCCCCTACTTCTTCCACGGATGGAGATACGGTAACCATCAGCAACGGATTGACTGCTCCCGGCATTCGCGGTCATCATGACAGCGCGGGAGCGCCTGATGATTCCGTTGTTATTACGGGAGCCAATGGAACCAATACCTTCAGCCCATTATCCCCCATTTTTACGGAGATCCGCGGGGAAGTGGTTCCGGAACCCGCTACGGCCACGCTGGGCCTTCTGGGCCTGGCTGCCCTGATGATGCGCCGCCGCAGGGCCTGAGCCCGGATGGAAGGCATTTGACGGATAAGGGCTGTTCTCATGGAACAGCCCTTATTTTTTACCCCCGGAAAAAGGGCTGCGAATTTAACGTATCCGGATGCGGGATTCATGCCCTCCGGAGGGTACGGGATTCCCGGTTTCAGGTTCCCGCATCCGCTTTTCTCCGCATGGCGGCAATTTTCTCAAAGCGCTTTTGCGACGGAGTGCCGGAGACCATTTCCTTTACCGGGAAATGCCGGTCAAATTCAGCGGCGCACTTTTCATCAAGATCATACACGGCGGCTTCCACATAACGGCCCTTCATGCCTGACAGGGCACCTTCCTGCAATTCGCAGGCCTGGAGGGCCACCGCATACATATTATCCGCCGTTCTGATGCCCAGCGTTTCCGCGGGTACGAACCCGTGGCGTGAATAGTAGTCCGGGTCGCCGTAGAGCAGAATGGCGCGGAACCCCATTTCTCGCGCCCTTTCTTTGGTATGGCCGATCATCTGCCGTCCAATCCCCCGGCGCTGGTATTCCGGAAGAACGGAAATGGGCCCCATGCCCAGCACCTCGCATTCCTTCCCGTCATCTGTCCTGATGACGGATTTTACATAAACGATGTTCCCGACGATGCGGCCGCCGTGGACGGCTACCACATCCAGCTCCGGGATAAAGGAGGGGCTGCCGCGCATGATATGGAGCAGGTAATGTTCATTGCAGCCGGGGGAATAATGGTTCCAGAACGCTTCCCGCGTGGCATTTTCCGTTTCAGCATAGTCTGCGGGCTGCTCTGTTCTTAATTCAATAGCCATAAAAAGTTTTTCTTTACGGTTCCCCCTTGGAGAAGTTCCAGAGGCGGTGCATGGTAATGACGTCCGGAATGTTCAGGGGACGCACCACGCGGAAGCCGATCATGCCGCCGTCCGTCAGGTACCAGATGCTTTTGGGGTTCTGGGGGTCCTGCCGGTTCCAGGCCGGAGAGCTGGCGCGGCGCGCGGCGCTCCGCAGCCCTTCCGGGTCATCCTCCCAGGAGCCTCCGCGGACGATGTGGGGAGCCCTGGGCGTGATGACCAGGGGGTCTTTCACGGGTTGGCCGTCCCGCTTGGCGTAAGTATCCGGCGCGTAAGAATCCAGAACCCATTCCGCCACGTTTCCGTGCATGTCCCGGAGACCCCATTTATTCGGCTTTTTAGAGCCTGTTTTCTGGTAGCGGTCGTTGGAATTATCCCAGTACCAGGCGTACCGGTCCAGGGGCTCCTCCCCGTTTCCGTAGGAATAGGCGCCAGGGTTCCCGGCACGGCAGGCGTATTCCCATTCCGCTTCCGTAGGCAGGCGGTAGTAGTGCCCGGTCTGGGCGCTCAGCCATTCGCAGAATTTGCTGGCTGCATGGTGGGACATGGAGATGGCGGGCATGCCGTGTTCATAACCGTGGCCCATGCCCAGGTTCATGGCGGTGTACGGGGCCGTGGGCTGCGTGACGGAGTCCCACAGTTCATCATCCGGCTGTTCTTCCAGAAGCTGGCCGTCCCTGGCGCGGGGGCGCCCGTTTTCCATGAAGGCCGTATACAGCTCCCACGGAATTTCCATCTCAGAGATCCAGAAGGGGGAGACGGCCACCTCATGCCGGGGGCCTTCATCCGGCTTGCGGCCCGGTTCCTCCGCAGGGCTTCCCATCAGGAAGGTTCCCCCCGGAATGGCGATCATGCGCAGGGAGGCCCCCGCCGCAGGCACGGCTTCCGTATAGGATTCAAAGCGCGCCGGAGTTCCGGAAGCTTCAATGAGCTGGTGGATCTGGCGCGTAGTGCCCGCCAGTTCCTGGGAAGGGAGATCCTCGGGAATAGGGAGGGCGGGGCCTGCGGCGCGGTCCAGTTCTCGTTTTTGGAGGGCGGAGCGGGTTTCTCCCCACTGGCGCGCGCTGGTAATGCGCGCGGCATCCTCCGTGGCCGGCCGGGGGGAACTTTCGTCCCGGCACCCGGTCAGCAGGGCGCTTCCCCCCAGAAAGCAGGAAACAAGGAAAATGCCGCGCATGGGATGGTGGTTGGGCCGGAGCCTTACATCGTCATGCCCCCGTCACAGGCGATGACCTGTCCGGTGATGTAGCGGGCATCGTTAGAGGCAAGGAAGGCCGCCAGGGCGGCGATGTCTTCCACGGAGCCCTGTTCCTTCAGGGGAATTTTCTTGACGATTTCTTCCTTGAGGTTGTCCGGAATGGCGTTGGACATTTCCGTGGAAATGAAGCCGGGAGCGATGGCGTTGCACGTCACCCTGCGCGGCGCGAATTCCAGGGCCAGGGACTTGCTGAAGCCAATCAGCCCGGCCTTGGAGGCGGCGTAGTTGGCCTGCCCGATGTTGCCCACGAGGCCGATGACGGAACTCATGTTAATGATGCGTCCGGCAGGGGACTTCATCAGCACGCGCTGCAGGGCCTTCACCGTATTGAACGCGCTTTTCAGGTTGGTATCCATGACGGCGTCCCAGTCTTCCTCCTTCATGCGGAGCATGAGGGAATCACGGGTGATGCCGGCGTTGTTCACTAGAATGTCAATCTGCGGGAAATCCTTCAGGATGGCGGAGACGGTTTCCTGAACGGCGGCGTAGTCCGCCACGTCGCAGGGATAGGCCTTGCAGGAGTCCGGGAATTCCTTGTTAATCTCTTCTGCGGCTCCTCCGCAGCTTGACGGGCTGCGGCTGATCAGGATGACTTTGGCTCCTTCCGAAGCGAAGCGGCGGGCGATGGCATTGCCGATGCCGCGGCCTGCCCCGGTAACGATGGCTGTTTTACCTGCTAACTTTTGCATGTTACCCACAGTAAACCCGTTTTTCACGGTTCCGGCAAGCTTGAAATGGAAGCGGGAAAGGGCGGTTGTTCTCCACGGCTTTTCCTGTATGGGCGCCTTTTTTGGTCAATTCGGCGGGAGGAGGCCTTCAGGGTTGGGAGAAAGAACGTTTCCGGCTGGAGCTGGCGTATTGTCCTCCTCCGGTTCCGCCACATCTTCATCCGGTTCGACGAGTTCGCTGAATTCATCCGAGTTTTCCAAAATGTCCTTTAAGGCGGCGGAGCCGTAATAGCGGGCTTCCAGCAGCCGCTGGCCCTCCTTTTCACAGCGTTCGCTCAGCATGTCCATCCGTTCCTCCATTTTTTCTGACAGGGCGTCCATTTTTTCCTTTTCCGCCTCGGTCAATTTTTCCCGTAAGTCCCTGAGGCGCTGAATGTCCTTCTGGATGCCCTGCAGCTTCTTGACGGCCTTGTCCCCGCTTTCCTTGTCCTGTACTGCCGCCAGCGTCTGCTGGACGTCAATGGCTACGGAAAAGGCCTGGTTGAGGAGGGAATCCGCGGACGGAGTTTTTTCCGCCGGGGCTGCCGGCGCGGGGGAAGCCGCCGGGGCGGCCGTTTCACCAAAGGCGAGCGGAACTCCGGCCACCAGGGCGGAAGCCAGAACAGGGAGAAGGAAAGTCTTCATCCTGCCTTTTTAAGGCAGGATGAAACCCAGGGCAAGGAGAAAAGGGCGCCTGAAAAGGGGATGGCGTTTATTCCGCCGTGATGCCGCCCTTCTCGTCGTCCAGAATGCCTGACTTTTCCAGGTAATAATCGTAGCCTCCCGCGTAGGTGGTGATGGTTCCACGGTTCACGTGCAGGGTTTTCTCCGCCAGGGAGCGGATGAAGTGCACGTCGTGGGAGATGAAAACCAGGGTTCCTTCATAATGCTTCAGGGCCTGGACCAGGGCTTCCACGGACAGGAGGTCCAGGTGCGTGGTCGGTTCATCCATCAGCAGGAGATTGGGCGGGTCCACCAGGAACTTGACCAGGCTGAGGCGTGATTTTTCACCGCCGGAGAGCACGCTGACGCGCTTTTCCACATCCAGCCTCCGGAACAGGAAGGAGCCCAGGATGGAGCGGGCCTCCTCCTCGCGGATTTCAGCGTTGCACTTCATGATCTCCTCCAGCACGGTGTTTTCCGGATTCAGGTTTTCCGTACGGGCCTGGGAGAAGTAACCGATGCGCGTGGTGGTGCCGGGAGTGCGTTTGCCGGAGTCAATGGGGATGATGCCCGCCAGGATTTTCAGCAGGGTGGATTTGCCCGCGCCGTTGGGGCCTACCAGCACGGTGCGTTCTCCGCGTTCCACCAGCAGGTCCAGGTTTTCATAAACCTTGTGGTCGCCGTAGGACTGGCTGATTTTTTCCAGCTCCATGACTTTCTGGGTGCTGCGCGGCGGCTGGGGAAAGTTGAATTTGAACACTTTCCTGCGCGCCACGGGTTTCTGGATGACCTTCATCTTTTCCAGCTGCTTGATGCGGCTCTGCACCTGGCCTGCCTTGGAGTTGATGGAGCGGAAACGGTCGATAAACTCCTGAATGTGCGCGATTTCCTTCTGCTGGTTGCGGTAGGCGGCCTGAAGCTGTTCAAAGCGCAGGTCACGCTGTTTCAGGAAGTCCGAGTAATTGCCGCGGTATTCCACCAGTTCCTCGTTGTCGATGTCGTACACGTTCTCCACCAGTTCATCCATGAAGTCCCGGTCGTGGGAAATCATCAGGATGGCGCCGGGGTAATTTTTCAGGTAGCGCTGGAACCACAGCAGGGAGAGGAGGTCCAGGTGGTTGGTCGGTTCGTCCAGCATCAGGAGGTCCGGTTCCAGGACGAGAAGCTTGGCCAGGTACGCGCGCATGATCCAGCCGCCGGACATTTCCCGCGCCGGGCGGTGGAAGTCGCTTTCGCGGAAGGCCAGCCCCTTGAGGATTTTCTTGGCCTTGGGCTCCAGTTGGTAGCCGTTGGCGGCATTAAAGGTGTCAATGGCTTCCGCATACTCCGGCGTGTCCGTTTTGTTGGCGTTTTCTGCCGTGCGGATGACGTGGATGGCCCGTTCCATTTCCGGCGTGATGCCCATGGCTATCTCCAGCACGGTTTCATCCTTCGGCTCGCTGGCTTCCTGCGGAAGATAGCCCACCATGGCGTATTCATCCATGTTGATGGAGCCTTCATCCGGCGTATCCTCTCCCAGAATCATGCGGAACAGGGTAGACTTGCCTGCGCCGTTGGGGCCTACCAGGGCAACACGTTCCCCCCAGTTAATGGTCATTTCCGTTTCCCTGAACAGGGTGCGTCCGGCGTGTGATTTCGTGAGCTTTTTGATCGTCAGCATGGTGAAGAAGGGCGGCATTCTACCGGGCCGGAAAGGGGAAGGCAAGAGCCGTCAGGGCGGCAGCGGGCATTTTTGAAAGCTTTACTGGATTTTTACACGCAATCTGCTAGCCTTGGCGCGCCATGCCGACCATGCAGACATTCAGGCTTTTACTTGCCGCCGCCCTTTTGTGCGGGTGGAGTTCCTGCTGTACTCCCCCGGATGAGGACTTTGTACAAAAACCTTACGTGCAGCGGCAGATGTCCGGCCTGGCGAATGACTTTCTGGCCCTGCTTCCGCCTGAGAAGGCCGCTCTTCCCGCCGCCCGGGAAGAGGCCAAATGGCTGGCTGACACGGCTGTGGTGCAGTCCGCCGCCATTGCCCGGGAGAACAGGATTGTGCTGTTCGGCTGGCTGAACAACATCCTGGTTAACTCCAACATGCGGGACCGCGGCCTCTGCTGGCAGGTCCAGCAGGATTTGTACCGCGACATGCGCCGCCGCCCCGTGAAGTTTTTCCGGGTAGGCCTGACCATCCGCGACCGTGGAACGGGCAGGGAGCACAGTTGCGTGTACGTGAACGCCGCTGGCGGGGGATTGCAGGATTCCATCGTCCTGGACGCCTGGAAAAACTGCGGGCACCTGGTGGTGCTGAAGCAGAAGGACCGGGAAGGCAGGAAATGGGAGGAGGACTGGCGGGAACCTTTCGTATCCAAGGCATTTCCGGAAGGGCATTCCTACGGAATGGACCATCACCTGGTCTGGCCCGGCTGGGCTAAAAAACGCCCGATGCTGATACAAAGGATGTTCCAGTCCAGCCAGCAGGAAGAGGCCAAGTCCTCAAGCCCCGCGGCTGACGGCGGTAAACAGGCCGTTGAAAAGGGCCGGAGCTGATGATTGCAGCCGCCCATGGCGGCTGGGACGGCGTGCCCGGTTATTGCCCCGGGGAACGCTGTGCCCGTTTTTTACGTGAAATACGGGTGAACCGGGGAATGACGGCTGAAACCCGGATTCAGGGCAAATAAAAACGCACTCAGTGCGTACACCGAGTGCGGATTAATTGGATGATTTGCTAATGTTGCAGGGCAAGCCCTGCTGCAAACTTACTTGCCCTTGGCCTGCACAACCGGAGCGGGAGCAGGAGTGGTGGTTTGCTGCTGCTGCTGCTGCTGGGAGCAAGAAGCAACCAGGCAAGCGGCGCCGGCGATGGCGAGGATAGCGATGTTCTTCATAATTCGAATTAAATACAGTGTTTGTTAACTACTGGAACCTCCGCATCCACGGAGGTTTGCTGGGACCAATGTAAATGGTGGCAAGTAGAAATCAAGAGATTTTCTTGTTCCATGTCACGGCATTACAGAAAAGAGCAGGGCCCCCGGTTTCAGGAGCCCTGCTCTTTTTGATCCATTATGGAAAACGGCCAGTTTTAAAACCGTTTTTTACGGTTATAATGTGGTGCCGAGTTCAATAATGGAGTAGTCACCGTCCGGGCGGCGGTACACGATCTGGAGCACGTCGCGGCGCGCATTCCTATAGAGCACGAAGGGCTTGTCGGAAAGTTCCAGTTCCATGATGGCTTCCTCCTTGTAAAGCTTTTTGAGATTGTAGCTTTCCCTGTGAATGAGCAGGGGTTCCGGGTCTTCCTTGGACTCTCCGGGGTAATCCAGTACGGAATCGTCATACACCGTTTCATCCAGCTTGCGGATGGTTTCCTGGTGATGGGGACGGTAATTTTTCATCAGGCGCGTCTTGTGCTTGCGCATGCGGCGCATGATTTTAGTGATCGTTTCATCAATGCAGGCGTACATGTCCGTCCCTTCCGTGGAAGCGTCAATGGTGATGTGGTCGGAGCAGAACAGGATCACCTGGGAAATCTTGCGGTCGCGTTGCACATCAAGCAATACTTTAACCTCCATAATGCGCGGGAAGTCCAGCCGGATCCCCTCAATCTTTTTCGTCACGAATTCCCGGATCGCGTCTGTGACTTCCACGTGACGGCCCGTGATCGTAATGGGTGTGTTTACGTTTACCTTTTGCATTGTCGTACCTCTTTCTAGTTGATGTTAATGCGCGGAACCCAGTCCGCACCTTTCAAGATATACTGATTTGACAATGTTTGTCGAGGAATCCTTTCTTTTTTTCCGTGTGCGCGGCAGGGGTCTTCTTTATGCCACTCCGCGTTTGCGGAAGAGTGGCGCGCGTCCTACCTGTTGTGATCCAAGCCGCCGCAGGGGAAGTGCGTTTTGATGCGGTCCTGCGCCGCCCCCGGAAAGCGTTTCCGGGCTTCTGTCATACGGGTGGAACCGTAAAAATTTTTATATGAAAATACTTGACACGCGGCTGGAATAGGTTAAAACAATCCCGCACTCCTCTACGGATGCTCTCTAAATCGCGGGATGGAGCAGCCAGGTAGCTCGTCAGGCTCATAACCTGAAGGTCACAGGTTCAAATCCTGTTCCCGTAACCATTTGAAAGCCCTGCAAGTCAAAAGCTTGCAGGGCTTTTTCGTGTCCGCGTGCCGTACACGCTGTAGAAATCCCTTAAAAGGGTCATCCTTGAAAGGGAACCCGGAGTGGGCGGGTATTTCTGGGACTGATGGAATGCCGGCGCGCCGTTACTTGCTTTCTTTGGCCTTGTGGCGATTACAGACAAAGAGTATGGTGCCGCAAGATAAACTGCGCCGTGGACGGCATGATGAATGAAAACGATCATTTGCCTTCCTCCGCTCCGCCGTTCCGGCTGAATCATATTACATAAAATACTACAATAATGGGAAACTCAATTGACCATGGCATGTTCCGGAAGTCCGTTCTGCTGGCTTGCGGATTGTCCTTTTCCTTTTCCGGGCTGGCCCTTGCCGCATCAGGCGCCCAGGCGCCGGAGCAACAGGTCCAGGCTGTTGAAGGCGCCAGGAAAATCAACCCTGCCGCCGTGGAAGTGCTGCTTGGAAAAAATCAGCGGATGACGTTTGATTTTTACGGAGACAATGTCTTCCGTATTTTCCGGGACGACAAGGGCGGCATCATCCGGGACCCCAAGGCGGAACCGGAGGCTAAAATCCTGGTGGACAATCCCCGGAAGCCGGTTTCCAAACTGGACGTGGACCAGAAGGACGGCGTGGTTACCATTACCACCGGCAAGATCAGGATTGAAATAGACAAGAAAACCTCCCTGCTCAAAATCATTAACCTCAAGGATAATTCCGTGGTGGTGGAGCAGGCGTCCCCCGTTCTTTTTGAGAAGGGTAAAACCAGCTTTTCCCTGAAGGCGAATCCGGATGAGTATTTCTACGGCGGCGGCGTGCAGAACGGCCGCTTTTCCCACAAGGGGAAGGTGATTTCCATTGAGAACCAGAACAGCTGGACGGACGGCGGCGTGGCCTCCCCCACTCCCTTCTACTGGTCCACCAACGGTTACGGCGTCATGTGGCACACCTTCAAGAAGGGCCAGTATGATTTCGGTTCCAAGGAGAAGAACCTGGTCAACCTCCAGCATGATGAAGATTATCTGGACGTCTTTTTCATGGTTAATGACGGAGCCGTCAGCCTGCTGGGGGATTTTTACCAGCTTACCGGAGCGCCCGTGCTGCTGCCCAAGTTCGCCTTTTACCAGGGCCACCTGAACGCCTACAACCGTGACTACTGGAAGGAAGACGAGAAGGGCATCCTGTTTGAGGACGGCAAGCGGTACAAGGAAAGCCAGAAGGACAACGGCGGGATCAAGGAATCCCTGAACGGGGAAAAGGACAACTACCAGTTCTCCGGCCGGGCCGTGGTGGACCGCTACAAGGCGCATGACATGCCCCTGGGCTGGCTTCTGCCAAACGACGGCTACGGAGCCGGGTACGGGCAGACGGATACGCTGGACGGCAATATTGCGAATTTGAAGAGCCTGGCGGACTACGCCAGAAAGAACGGCGTGGAGATCGGCCTGTGGACGCAGTCCGACCTGCATCCCAAGCCGGAAATCAGCGCCCTGCTCCAGCGTGACATCGTGAAGGAAGTCCGGGACGCCGGAGTGCGCGTGCTGAAGACGGACGTCGCCTGGGTGGGCGCGGGCTATTCCTTCGGCCTGAACGGCATTACGGACGTGGCCCAGATCATGACCTATTACGGGAATGACAGCCGTCCGTTCATCATCTCCTTGGACGGCTGGGCCGGGACCCAGCGTTATGCCGGCATCTGGTCCGGCGACCAGACGGGCGGCGTCTGGGAATACATCCGTTTCCACATTCCCACTTACATCGGGTCCGGGCTTTCCGGCCAGCCAAATATCGGTTCCGACATGGACGGCATTTTCGGCGGCAAGAACGCCCTGGTGAATGTCCGCGATTTCCAGTGGAAGACCTTCACCCCCATGGAACTGAACATGGACGGCTGGGGCGCCAATGAAAAGTATCCCCATGTCTTCGGCGAGCCCTACGCCTCCATCAACCGGTGGTATTTGAAGCTCAAGTCGGAACTGCTGCCGTACGCGTACAGCATCGCGGAGGAGGCCGTTTCCGGAAAGCCCATGGTCCGGGCCATGTTCCTGGAATACCCCAACCCCTACACCCTGGGTAAGGCCACCCAGTACCAGTTTATGTACGGCCCCTATTTCCTGGTGGCTCCCGTCTACCAGGAAACGCGGGCGGACAAGGAAGGGAATGACGTGCGCCACGGCATTTACCTGCCGGAAGGCCAGTGGATCGACTACTTTACCGGGGACCTGTACGAGGGCGGCAAGATTTACAATGATTTTAACGCCCCCTTGTGGAAACTGCCCGTGTTCGTGAAAAACGGCGCGATCATCCCCATGGCGAATCCGAACAACAACGTTGCGGAAATCAACCCGGACCTGCGCATTTACGAGCTTTATCCGCACGGCAATACCTCCTTCTCCACGTATGACGACGACGGCGTGACGGAGGAATACCGGGCCGGCAAGGGCGTGCGCACCCTGGTGGAATCCAGGGTGGACGACAAGAACAACGCGACCGTCACCGTTCATCCGGCAGCAGGGGATTTCACGGGCTTCCAGAAGAAGAAGGCCACGGAGTTCCGCGTGAACGTGACGCAGAAGCCGTCCAAGGTTTCCGCCAGGGTGGGGGAAAATGAAGTCAGTCTGGCGGAAGCGAATTCCAGGGATGATTTCAATTCCCGCGAAAACGTGTATTTCTATGACCAGGCTCCCAACCTGAACAGGTTTGCGACCAAGGGAAGCGATTTTGGGAAGAAGGTGATTGCCAAAAACCCGCAGCTGCTGGTGAAGCTGGCCCCGGCGGATATTACGGCTGCCCCCACCGTGCTTTCCGTGGAAGGCTTCCGCTTTGAACCCGCTGAAAAATACCGTGTCTCTTCCGGCGCCCTGACCGCTCCCGCTAATGCTAGGGTGACGGAGGAAAACACGGCCGCATATACCTTGACTCCTTCATGGGATGCTGTTCCGAACGCGGATTTCTATGAAATCGAGTTCGGCGGGATGCTGTACACCACAATCAAGGGCACGGAATTCCTGTTTGAGGATTTGGAGGCGGAAACGCCCTATTCCTTCAACGTGCGCGCCGTCAACAAGGACGGCCATTCCGCCTGGACGGCCATCAGCGCGAAGACCAAGGCCAACCCGCTTGAGTTCGCCATTCCGGGGATCGAAGGCGAAACGAGCGTGGAAAACCAGGGCAATTCCCTGACGAAGCTCTTTGACTTCAAGGAAAAGGACGCGTGGCACACGAAGTACAACGAGAAGGCCGTGCCGTTTGACCTGGTTCTGGACCTGAAGACCATCAACAAGCTTGAGAAATTCCATTACGTTCCCCGTGAGGACGGCGGCAACGGAACGCTCCTGAAGGGCTCCGTTTCCTACAGCATGGACCGGGAAAACTGGACGAAGGCCGGAACGTTCCAGTGGGACAAGAATGGAGAAGTGAAGATCTTCAACTTCAAGGACGCCCCCACGGCGCGCTACATCAAGCTGAATGTCACGGAAGGCGTGGGCGACTACGGTTCCGGACGGGAAATCTACGTCTTCAAGGTTCCGGGCACGGAAAGCTACCTGCCGGGCGACATCAACAACGACGGCAAGATTGACCGGAACGACCTGACTTCCTACACCAACTACACGGGCCTGAGGAAGGGCGATTCCGACTTTGAAGGCTATATCAGCAACGGGGACATCAACAAGAATGGCCTCATTGACGCCTATGACATTTCCGTGGTAGCCACCCAGCTGGAAGACGAAGCCGACCATCCCCAGGAGGAAGCCGCGGCGAAGGACGAGGAAGCCGAAAAGAAAGACGGCGATGAAGACAAGGAAAAGGCCGCCGCGAAGAAACAGAAGAAGGAACACGTGGATGGGAAGCTGGTGCTCAGTACTGATAAGAAGAAGTACGCCAAGGGAGACACCGTCAAGGTGACCGTGAAGGGCAGGAACCTACGCCTGGTGAATGCGCTGAGCTTCGCCCTTCCCTATAATCCGCAGGATCTGGAATTCGTGGGCGTGGAGGTCAAGGGCATGAAGAAGATGGAGAACCTGACGAACGACAGGCTCCATACGAACGGGACCAAGGCCCTGTATCCCACCTTCGTCAACATCGGAGACAAGGAGCCCGTTGAAGGTTCCTCCGAGCTCTTTGTGCTGAAATTCAAGGCCCGCCGCGACGTGAAATTCCAACCGAAGCTTACGGACGGCATGGTAGTGGATAAAAAGCTGAACACCAAGAAACTGTAACATGCTTCACTGATGCGGTCCGTGTCCCGGTAGAAAAGAGCCGGGACACGGGAGCCGCCATTTCCGGCGGGGCGCCCCGCGGCTTTCACCGCCGCGCGGGCGCCCTTCCGCGTATTCCGGAAACAGGGGGTGACGCAATGAGGCGCCTTCCGCAGGCGGATGGCCCGTTTTTTGCTGGCGGGCCGGGCCTTTTCACGTATGTTGGGGGCGCCAGGCAGGCGCCCATGATGTCATGATTGGCCCCGGACTCATCTCCTCCTTCTGTTTTCTGATGACGGCCGCCCATTTTTTACGCGGCGGCGTAAATGCGGGGGTTATTTTGTGCCTGGCGCTGGCGGCCCTGTCTTTTTCCGGGTGCGGCTGGCTCCGCAGGAGCGTCACGTTCCTGCTGCTGGCCTCACTGGTTTTTTGGGGAGTGGAATCGGTCCATCTGGCCGGGATGCGGATCGTGGAGGGGCTGCCGTTTGTGCGCCTGGCCGCCATTCTCATGGGCGTCCTGCTGCTCCATGCCGGGGCCATTCTGTGGCGCAGCCGCGGGGAGAAGGGCTTGTCCGCGCCGGAGCTGGCGCGCAGCCGCGTGTTTTCCGCTTCCGTGGTGCTTCTGTTCGCGCTGGATGCACTGGCTCCTTTCCCCCTTCTGCTGGGAGAGCGCGTATTCCCATGGCAGGGCTTCAACGGACTGGCTATTCTGCTGCTGGCCTGGTGGGGCGGCTATTGCGCGGCGGGCCTGCTGAATCCGCAGGCGTCCCCCCGCAGGCGGCGTGTGATGTGGACCGTGTTCGCCTCCGTCTTTTTCCTGCAATTCCTGCTGGGCGTCACGGTAGCCTCCTCCCTGCTGATGACGGGCAGGCTCCACCTCCCCGTGCCGTTCATGATGCTTTCCGGCCCGGTGTACCGCGGAGAGGGGATGTTCATGCTGGCGCTGTTCAGCGTGTCCGTGCTTCTGGCGGGGAGCGCCTGGTGCAGCCATCTGTGCTACTTCGGGGTGTGGGACTGTCTGTCCGCCTCCTTCTCCCGCAGGAAGGGGCATCCCGTGAAGGGGGGAAAGGATTCCCGTGACTGGAGATGGGTTTTTCTTGCCGCGGCGGCGGGGCTTCCGCTCCTGCTGGCCATCCTGGGCGTGCCGCTGGGATACGCCCTGGCGGCCGCGCTTGCCGCGGCGCTGGCGGCTCCGTTTGCCTGGAAGAGAAGCTCCGCAAGCGGCGTGCGGGAATATTGCAGCAGGTTCTGCCCCATGGGCCTGGCGGCCAGCCTGCTGGGCAGGCTTTCCTCCTGGCGAATGCGCGTGGGGGAGGCATGCACCGGCTGCATGAAGTGCGCCTCCGCCTGCCGTGACCTGGCCATCTCCCGTGAGGGAGGGGTTTGCCATATTTCCCGCCGCTGCACCCTGTGCCGGGACTGCATTTCCCGGTGTTCCCGCGGCGCGCTTGGCTTCGGCATGGCCGGGCCCTTTTCCTCCGTGCCGTCCGCTCGGGCGGACCTGTACTTTGTAACGCTGATTTCCGTCATGCACGTGGTGTTTCTGGCGACGGCGAGAGTCTGACATTATTCAATCCGATCATGAGAGATACGTATACCCTGGAATACCCTTTTTGCGGAGGCTGGATGGAGCCCGCCCAGTGGCAGGCCATTCTGGAGGCCGTGGACGGCGGATGCCGCCTTGTTTCCTTCTCCACCCTGTCCATGCCCCTGGACGGGGCGGATGAGCAGGAATGCGTGCGGAAGGGCATGGCCCTGGCGGAGAAGCTTTCCCGCCTGGTTCCGTATACGGAACAGGCCGTGGATGTGGGGTCTTCCCTTTGCTGGGGGGAAAACCGGGACGCCTGGCTTCACTTTGCCGGAAAGCTGAATCGGTTTTCCTCCCCCGTTTCCTTCCCGGCATATGAAATACGCAGGAACCGCGAATGCCTCTTCTCCTCTGATCCCAGGCCGGAAGAACGTTTCTCCGCCCTGCACAAGCGCGTCAGGATTTGCCTGGAAGAAGCCCCGCACCATGAATTCGGCCTGTTTTCCTGTGACCTCGGTTTTGCGGTGCCCAAGGGCGGCCATCCGGAAGGCGGCGTGCATTTGTTTGCCGGAGGCGGGGGCGGCATCCCCGCCGGCAGCCCGGCCCTGGCTCCGCGTGCCGCGTCATGGCTGGGGCGGTATTCCCTGCCGGAAGCCCTGAAGGCGGCGGCAGTGCTGACGGCCTTGAATGAACGGTTCGGGGAAACGGAGAATCCGCGCAAAAGGCGGCTGAAGTCATTGTTCGCCACCCGCGGCCTGGACTGGGTGCGGAACGAGTTGAAAAACGCCGGGTTGTATCCGGGAGAAGGGGAGGAACCGGAGTTTTCCTCTTCCGGGGAATGGAGCCGCAATGACTTTTACAACGGGTTGCTGGTGGCGCTCCCCTCCGGCTGCCTGGAGGATACGCCGGAATATGCGGTGGCTGCGGCGTTCCGGCGCGTGGCTCCCTTCCTGACGGCTCCGGTGCGCATCACGCCGCGCGGCAATCTCCGTCTTCATCCGGCGGACAGATGCGTGGCGGAGCGCATCAAGATGCTGCTGCGCGGTTCCAGGCGTTTTTCTCCGCTCTCCATAGAGTCCTGCTCCTGCCGCGGCCTGCCCGCCTGCCGCCGCGCCCGTGCCGCTTCCTCCCTGATTCATCAGGAGCTCAACGGCTGGCTGGAGGAAATCCTGCATGAATTCGGGCTGGATGACGAGCCCGTGGTGTTCCGGATTTCCGGCTGTCCCAACGGCTGCTCCCGTCCCCTGTTTGCGGAGCTGGCCCTGGTGGGACGGAGCGAAGGCGTTTACGACGTATTTGCCGGAGGCCGCCCCCAGGGTGACAGGACGGCGTTCCTGCTGCGCCGGGCCCTTCCCATCGGGAAGGTGCGGGAGCTGTTCCGGGAGACCTTCCGCCAGTTTGCCCTTGCCAAAGGGGAGAATGAGGCGTGGACGTTCGGGGAATGGGCCTTTGACCGCTTGCAGGCGGGGGAAGTGGGGCCGTGCTGCGCCCACCGTCCGTGAATTCCTCCCCCGGAGTGGGGAATCAGTACGGTATTGCGCCTCTCCGCGGAGCGGTATGTGGCGATTTTTTGACCTGAAAATGGTTCAGGCGGTTTCCGGAACGGCTATGGTGGGGAATCATGTCCCTGTCCTCTTTTTTCTATGCCGCCTGTCTTGGCTGTGCCGTAGGTTCCGCGTATGGCGCGGAAGGCTTTTCCTCCTGGAACGGAACGGAAAGCGGGGCGGCGTCCCTCTCCGCCCTATGGGCGCAGAGCTATGGAGGGCATCCCGGCAACGTGCATTTATACAGAAATGCCGGGAATCCGTGGATTCAGGAATTCAACGTGTCCCTGAGGGCGCAGTACCAGGCGGCGGCCGTAGCCCCCAACGGTTCTGAGACGTACCCCGGCTCCCACGGGCGCACGGAGGAATGGCGGCGGCTGAGGCTGGGCTGGAACGCCAGGGTGCTCCGGGACCTGAAGGTGACGAATATCTGGAACATGGGCGGCGTGGACAGTCTGGGCTATTACAAGGGCGGACGCTGGAACGACCACAAGATGACCCGCGGCAACCTTTACGAGGCCAATCTGGAATATTCCCTGCCGGGCGCTGTTGTGGGCGCGGGGAAGGTGCTTCCCGTCATTCTGGCGGAGAACCGCATTTCCAGTTCCAAGTACAAGCTGCCGGAGATTTCCGCCGTGGAAAACATGCTGGTGAGCGACAGTTCCTTCGGCGTCTGGAGCTATAATGATGAAAAGAAGGAGCCGCTGGGGTATTACGCGGGCCTGTGGTCCAATACGGACGAGAGAAGCCGTGGAACCTGGGGCACGTGGGAGTCCGTGAACATGAGCCTGGGCCTGTCCGCGCGCGCGGATGGCATGCTGCTGAAGGAAGGGCGGCTTTACTGCGACTGGATTTACAACTGGGGGGACATGAAGGACCGCCCCTATGACGGCAATTACACGGGGACCGGGGCGCGTAATGTACTGGCCGTGTATTATTACGGAAAACAGGGGGCGTTTGAGCTGATGGCGCAGGCGGTCTGGGCCTCCCGCCTGAAGGAGTATTCCTCCGGAGGAACCACGGTAGCCCCGTCCGACCTGGCGGGGCTGACCGTCATGCCGTCCTTCAACCTGACGGGGCGCGTGCAGGCGGTGGCGCGGTACCAGCTCGGGTTCGGTCCGGACGCCGTAAAGCTGAACAAGCGCTATGCCTCCATGGCGGAAAGGGGAGGGAACCGCGTGGATTGCTACCAGGCTGTGGCTGCGGGGCTGAATTTCTTTGTGTACAAGGATGATCCGGCCCGGCTGAAGATCATGACGATGGCGGAGTACGGACATTCCAGCGGCGGCCGTTCCCCGGGCCTGACGGGGTGGACGTTCATCTGCGGCGCGTACACGAATTTCTGACCGTGTCCAGCGCCGTTTATGTGACAACATTGCAACCAAGCAGCCCTTGTCCGGCGGCGGGGAAGGTTTTAGGTTGGCCCCGTTCCCGAAGGAAGGCCGCCATGGCGCGCAGGCCACCTTCAACGACCAGACAATACAGATTATGAATAAAGTCAGTTGCATCATCATGGATTGGGCCGGCACGGCCGTGGACTTCGGCTGTTTCGCTCCCCTGAACGTTTTTTTGAGCGTGTTCAGGGAAAAGGGCCTGGATATCACCTACAGGCAGGCGCGGGAACCCATGGGGTTGCTGAAAGTGGACCACATCCGCGCCATTCTGGAAATGGAGCCGGTGCGCGAACAGTTTGAACGGAAGTACGGCCGTTCCTGGAATGAATCCGACGTGCGGGAGCTTTACGCCGGTTTTGAAACGCACCTGTTCGCCTCCCTGAAGGATTTCACCACACCCATTCCCGGCGTGGTGGAAACGCTGGAGGGCCTGAAGGCCCAGGGCATCAAAGTCGGGTCCACCACGGGCTACACGGCGGAGATGATGGACATCGTGCGCCCCGGAGCCGCCGCCCGGGGTTACGTGGTGGACAACCTGGTGACGCCGGATGAAGTTCCCGCGGGGCGTCCCGCGCCGTACATGGTTTACCGGAACATGATTGACCTGGAAGTTCCTTCCGTGAAGCAGGTGGTGAAGGTGGGTGATACGATGGCGGATATCCGGGAAGGGCTGAACGCGGGGGTGCACACCGTAGGCATCATTACGGGTAGCAATGAACTGGGCCTGGGCGAGGAGGATTATGAAGCCACGCCCGCAGAAGAATTGAACAGGATGAAGGAGGAAGTGCGCCGCCGCATGCTGGATGCAGGCGCCCATTACGTGCTGGATTCCATCCGTGAGCTTCCCGCCTGCATTGAAGAGATCAACGCCTCCATGAACCGCTAGCCTTTCAACCATCCATTAACCATGAGAAATTACCTTCTTCTTACCCCCGGCCCGCTGAGCACTTCCGAATCCGTCCGCCAGGCCATGCTTCAGGACTGGTGCACCTGGGACAAGGATTACAACGAGGGCGTGGTCACCGTCATCCGGGAACAGCTTTTGAAGCTGGCCGGGCTGGACGGCGAATACACCACCGTTCTTTTACAGGGCAGCGGCACCTATGCCGTGGAAGCCACGCTGAGCTGCGCCGTCAGGCCGCAGGACAAGCTGCTGATCGTCGCCAACGGGGCGTACGGCAAGCGCATGGGGGACATCGCCCGCCGCCATGGCCTGAATCACGTCCTCGTTTCCCTGAAGGAGACGGCGCCCGTGACGCCGGAGGCCGTGCGGCGCGCGCTGGAGGAGCACCCGGACATCACCCACCTGGCCATGGTGCACTGTGAGACCACCACCGGCATCCTGAATCCCGTGGAGGCCGTCGCCAGGGCGATCCGCGGCCGCGGCCTGACGTTCATCGTAGACGCCATGAGCAGCTTCGGCGGCATTCCCATTGACATCCGCAAGCTGGGAATCGACTTCCTGGTCAGCAGCGCGAACAAGTGCATCCAGGGCGTTCCGGGCTTTGGCTTCGTCATTGCCAGGCGCTCCTCCCTGGCCCGGTGCGAGGGGGCGTCCCGCTCCCTGTCCCTGGATCTGTATGACCAGTGGGCGGAGATGGAGAAGGGCCATGGCAAGTGGCGCTTTACCTCCCCCACGCATGTGGTGCGCGCCTTCTTCCAGGCCATGAAGGAGCTGGAAGAGGAGGGCGGCGTAGAAGCCCGCCATGACCGGTACCGGGAAAACCACGCGGAGCTGGTGGAGGGGATGCGCCGGAGCGGGTTCCGGACCCTGCTGCCGGACGAGCTCCAGTCCCCCATCATCACGTCCTTCCTGTACCCGGAGGAGGATTTTGATTTCCAGAAGTTTTACGAGGCCTTGAAGGAACGGGGCTTTGTCATTTACCCCGGCAAGATTTCGGAAGCCCCTACCTTCCGCATCGGCAATATCGGGGACGTGTTCCCGGACGATTTCCGCCGCCTGGCGGAGGCCGTGGCGGATATCCGCCGGAACAAGTAATTCCCTTTCCATCCATCAATCCCAGCGGGCCGCTGCGGCGGCCAGGAGTTTACCATGCTACAATTGAAAAATATCAAGAAAGTCTATAACGGAGTTCCCATTCTGAACGGCATCAGCCTGGACATCGGGAAAGGGGAGATCGTCTCCATCCTGGGGCCGTCCGGCAGCGGAAAGACCACGCTGCTGAACGTCATCCTGGGGCTGGCGGAGCTGGACGGCGGCCAGATCCTCTTTGACGGGGAGGACGTGAGCGGCACGCCCATGCAGCGGCGCGGCTTCAACATCGTGTTCCAGGATTACGCCCTGTTCCCCAACCTGAACGCCTACCGGAACATCACGTACGGCCTGAAGAACAAGCCGGGAGCCAGCTCCGCCCGGGAGGTGCGGGAGCTGGTGGAGCTGCTGGGCCTGAGCGAACATCTGGACAAGCGCATTGACCAGCTTTCCGGCGGCCAGAAGCAGCGCGTGGCCCTGGCCCGCACGCTGGTGATGAAGCCCCGCATCCTGCTGCTGGACGAACCCCTGAGCGCCCTGGACGGCGTCATCAAGGAGTCCATCAAGTCCCGCATCAAGACGATTGCCCGGGAGTACAACCTGACCACGATCATCGTGACTCATGATCCGGAGGAGGCCCTCACCCTGTCCGACCGGGTGCTGATCCTGAACGAGGGGGGCATTTCCCAGTATTCCACACCGCGGGAAATCATTTCCAGCCCCAGCAACAGCTTTGTGAAGCAGTTCATTCTGAACCAGCTGGAGATCAAGAGGAATAACATTCTTTCCCTCTTTGAGGGTTCCTATGCATAAAACCCAGATAGAAATCCGGGGCGTGTTCTGGGCGGTTGCCCTGGTGTTCTCCGTCTTCCTGGTCCTGCCCATGGCGCTGCTGCTGGGCAAGTCCTTCCTGGTAGGCGGGGAATCCGGCCTGGGGAATTATACGGCCATGCTGGCCAGCCCGGCATTCCTGGAATCCTTCGGGAACAGTTTTTTGATTTCCGGGGTTTCCGCGGCGCTGACCACCGCGCTGGCCTTTTTCCTGGCGTATGCCGTGAACAATACGGGGCTGCCGCCCTTGTTCCGCAAGTTCATTGCGGGAATGACGGTGGCGCCCATGTTCCTGCCCACCATCACGTACGGCTTCGTCATCATCTACTCCTTCGGCAGGGAAGGGCTGCTGACGCGGCTGCTGGGGTTCCAGGTGCTGGACATTTACGGCTTCCAGGGGATGCTGCTGGGTTACACCATTTACACGCTGCCGATCGCCTTCCTGCTGATCAACAATACCTTCAAGTATGTAGACAAGAACTTTACCATCGTTTCCAAGGTGATGGGGGACGGCCCCGTGCGCACCTTCCTGGGAACGGCCGTGAGGCCGCTGGTGGGTACGCTGGGGGCGGCGCTGATCCAGTCGTTCACGCTGAGTTTTACGGACTTCGGCATTCCTGCCTCCATCGGGGGCAGTTTTGACGTGGTGGCCATCCATTTGTACAATGAAATGCTGGGGGCCATACCGAACTTCGGCGGCGGCGCGGCGGTAGCCGTTTCCATGCTGCTGCCGTCCATCATCAGCATCCTGCTGATCAATTACCTGGAACGGTACAATTTCCGGTACAACAAGGTTTCACGCCAGGACATCGTTAAAAGCCCGCTGAGGGACGCCGTGTGCGGCGCCGGGTCCCTGGCCGTCATCGGAACCATCGCGGCGGTTTTCGCGGTCATGTTCGTGGTGCCTTTTGTCAGGAACTGGCCTTATGAAGTGGAATTTTCCATGGACCGTTTCATGCGCATCCTGTCTTCCCGCGGCCTGCTCTCCATTTACGGCAATTCCCTGTGGGTGGCCCTGCTGACCGCTCTACTGGGCACCCTGCTTTCCTACGGCGCCGCGCTGGCCTCTGCGCGCTCCGGCCTGGGGAGGGTGGCCCGCGGCGCGATTGATGGAATCGCCGTGGTGACCAACACCATTCCGGGCATAGTGCTCGGCCTGGCGTTCCTGTTCGCCTTCACGGGAACCAGCCTGCAAAACACCTTCCTGATTCTGGTGCTCTGCAACGTGGTCCATTTCTTTACCACGCCCTACCTGATGGGCAAGAGCTCCCTGGAGAAAATGAACAAGGGCTGGGAGGCTACGGCTTCCCTGATGGGTGATTCCTGGCTGAAAACCCTGTGCCGGGTTGTGGTGCCCAATTCACTGGGAACCGTGCTGGAAATGTTCAGCTATTATTTCATCAACAGCATGATCACGATCAGCGCCGTCATCTTCCTGGTGGGCGCCAGAACGGCCGTGCTGACCACCAAGATCAAGGAATTGCAGCATTACGCGCAGTTTGACTCCATCTTTGTGATGTCCCTCCTGATTCTGGCCACGAATATTCTGGCCAGGGTCATTCTGGGCGGCATTGCCGCCAGATGCACTAAAAAACAATAAGATACCATCATGAAAAGACAATCCACCATGGTTGCCTGCGCGCTTGCCGCCGTTTCCGGAGTCCTTCTGTGCCTGGGCGGCTGCAACCAGAGCCCGGAGGTAGTGATTTATTCCAACGCGGATGAAGAATCCCGGCTCGCCATGCAGGACGCCCTGGATAGGGCCGGATTTTCCGGACAGTACATTTTTTCCTCCTTCAGCACCTCCGAGCTGGGCGGAAAGATCATGGCGGAGGGCAGCAACATTGAGGCGGACGTGATTACCGCCTCCACCTACTACCTGGAAAGCGCGCAGCAGGGCCACCGGATGTTCGCCCCCCTCTCCTTCACGTTTCATGCCCTGGAAAAGACGCCCGGTTTCTGCGCGCCCCTCACGGCGCAGGAAGGGGCCATTTTCATCAATACGAGGGCGCTTCAGGAGAACGGCCTTCCGCGGCCCGCAGCCCTGAAAGACCTGGCCAGCCCGGTGTACAGGGGCTTCATCTCCATTCCCAACATCCGCAGTTCCTCCACGGCATGGCTGATGGTCCAGGCCCTGGTCAGCGCGTACGGGGAGCAGGAGGCGGGGCGCCTGCTGCACGGCATGATGGAGAACGCGGGGCCTCATCTGGAAAATTCCGGTTCCGGACCGCTGAAGAAGGTGCGCGCCGGGGAGGTGGCGATTGCCTTCGGCCTGCGCCACCAGGCCGTGGCGGACAGGAAGGCCGGCCTGCCCATTGATTACGTGGACCCGGCGGAAGGCAATTTCATGCTGACGGAGTCCGTCTGCGTGACGGACAAGGGAGCCGGAACCAACCCGCTGGCGATGAAAATGGCGGAGGTGCTGGTTCATGGCGCGCGCCCCGGCATCCTCAAGGTTTATCCCGTGCCGCTGTATGAGGGGGAAGCCTCCGGAGAGGAGGCCAGATCATCCAACGTGAAGGCCTTTCCCGAACCGCTGACGGTGGACTTGCTGAAAAGGCACCAGGCGTTGATGAATTAGGTTTTCTCCCGGCAGATACGGGAGGATTTCAGGCCGCGGAACAACGTTTCCGCGGCCTGAATGCGTTGGTAAGGCACGGTTTCCAATGGCCGTTCGGAAAAGAGAAATTTGGTTTCAGAAGGTCATTTTTGCTGTTCATTGATGAATTTATTGAGTATTTAAAGTTTTTAGTATGATTTTTGAATGACCGTTAAATTTATTAAAGTCACTAAAAAAGACAGGGTCTGCTACGCTCCGGTGCCGGAGCCGGTGGAACAGGGGGACAAGCTGGAAATCATGGAAATGAAGGAGGGCTCCTTTTCTCCGCCGGCGGGGAAAGTCCCTGCGGTTTCCCTGTCCAGGAACCCCATGGTGTTCGTCAAAATGAACGACGGCTTCCAGCGCATCCTGATGAAGCACATCCTGTACGTGGAGGCCGCAGGGAGTTACTGTACGCTGCATGTGCACGGCATGTCGTCCATTCTGGTCTCCGCCCCGCTGGCGCGGGTGGCCGAACACCTGGACGGGGAATATTTCATCCGCGTGCATCGTTCCTATCTGGTTAATAAATTGCACATAGAGTCCATTGCGGGTAATTTCCTTCAGGTGGGGAATGTCTCCATCCCCGTCAGCAAGTTCATGAAAAAGAAAGTGCTGGGGAGCCTGAACATGCTGTCGTTTTCCAAATAGCTGCCGGCCATGCCCTGCCGGCGGTCCGGGAAGGCGGAACAGGCCTTCCGGACAGGCGGGATGGAAAAGGCTCCGGAATGCTCCCATGATCACAACGTCGCCGGAAGGCGGCACATCATACTAACCTCAACCAGAAAATAAAATAATATGGCAATTGATAAATCAGCAGCAGACGTGGCGACCGCCTCCCTGCAGTCGCTGCCTTTCGGCAGCATCATCGGCGGCCCCCTGGTGGCCTGTGTGGAAGCCCAGGCCCAGGCGGCCCGGACCTCCTGGGAGTTCATCCAGAATGTGGGACTGTACACGGAGGGAGAAGAGAAGAAGACGGTGAACGTCTCCTTCCAGTTCCTCAAGGACGGCCACATGGCCCAGATCACGGTTCCCCTTCTGACCATCGTCCCCATCCCCTACATCGCCATCAACTCCATTGACATTAACTTCAAGGCGAGCATCAGCGCTTCCGCCGCCAGCACGGAAACGGAGAATTCCTCCAGCGCCGCCGACGTCAAGACGTCCGCCTCCGGAGGATGTGCCTGGGCGCGCGCCAAGATGAACGCCAGCTATTCCAGCAAGAAGGACTCCTCCGCTACGAAGGATTCCAAGTACAGCGTGGAATACACGATGGACGTGGCCGTTCATGCCGGACAGGACAGCATGCCCGCCGGGATGGCCAAGGTGCTGGAAATGCTGAACAACAGCATTTCCGTGGTATCTCCCACCGGTTCCCTGGAGGTGCAGCATGCCATTCAGGACGATGGAAGCGTGAAACTGATGACCTCCTACAAGAACAAGGAAGGCCTGTTTGAGCCGGACGCCATCACCCTGCGGATAGGGGATGCCACGGACGCGTTTGATAACGGTGCGGGGAATGAAGCCAAGATTGTGAAAACGGATTCCGGCAAGGAATACACGATTTCCAAGGAAGACGCCAAGAACTGCACGGTGAGCGCCGGAGAGCTCAAGAGGAAGGTGGCCGTGGCCGCCACGCCTGCACAATAACCGGAGCATAACGATTTCTCTTCCATCCCAGAGCCATGTCTCGTCTGAATCTGATCGTCGAATCCCTGCTGAGGGACATTATTGAAGCGCAGCACGCGGCGAACTGCCATGCGGCGGGGCTGGCGCGCCAGTACGGGAAGCACGGCGGTGTGCGTGGCTTCCAGCTTCCCAGCGCCCAGATAGGGTCCCTGGAATTCGATTTGAAGTATGCGGTGACGGGAACCTCCGGGGTGGAGGAGAGGCAGGTGCTGGATGCGGAGCAGTGCAGCCTGTTCCAGCAGGAACTGGCGGAGCGCGTGCCTGCGTATGCCATCCGTTCCATTGTGATGGCCGTGGTGCACTCCAATCTCCCGGCGGATGAGGCAAGAAGTGATTTTTCCACCCTGCTTGCCAGGGAGGAACAGTGGAAAAGGAATTTCTGCCTCTACCTGGGAAAGAAGATGACTGCGGCTGTTTCCAGCCATGAGGGGGCCCTCCTGCGGGCGGACTCCGGACTGGACAAGGGATTGCTGGCGGAGCTTCTGGCGGATGTGGCGGAGAAGGAATTCATGGACAATCCCGATCTGGCCGACCTGTTCCAGGGTGCACAGGGGGATGTCCTCAGGCAGGAGTGCCGCGCGAACCTCCGGGAAGGCCTCTCTTCCTTTATTGACGTGCTTGCGGAAAAATATGCGTTCACCCGGCAGGTAAGCAATGTGGTGGTGGACGTGGAGGTGGAGACGGAAAAGCTGAAAAAGATGCCGGAGAACTCCATCCAGACGCTTCACCTCAACATCGCGCCCGCAGCCGTTCCCGCCGTCCTGGCGGAGCAGAATGACGTTTCCGGACTGGCCGCGCAATAGTGATATTATTATGAGTGATTCTACAAACAACAAGGTGAACGGGCACATCATGAGCCTGCAGCAGTTGATCTCGGCCCCGCTGGTCGCGACGATTGATGCGGACGCGATGTCCACGGAACGCTACATGAAGCATTTCATGTCCCTGGCTTTTGAGTCCTACAATCCTGCGGACGGTTCCACGGGCGCGTTAAGGCTCATCAGCTTTAATTTTACGGACAGCGACGCTTCCGGCGGCGCGGAGAAAAAAGTCAGCGTGCCGCTCATCAGCCTGGTGACGCTGCCTCTGCTGCAAATCAAGCAGGCGGACTTTGACTTTGACATCAACATCATTGACGCAGTCGCCTCCGCTCCGGATGAACGCTTTTCCCTGAACAAGGGTGAGGTGGATTCCTCCGCCGGGAAGGGGCAGGACGACGGGCTGAACTTCCGCGCTTCCCTGGCGCCCCAGTCCGGGAGGGGCTCCTCCTCTTCCTCCCTGCAGGCGAATATGAAAATCCATGTCACCATGCAGCAGGCGGACATGCCTTCCGGCTTGTCCCAATTCCTCCAGCTGACCTCCAGGCCGCATTATGAAGATTCTCCCTCCCAGGAGAAAAAATAACTAATTGAAAGAAAAAACATGGACCAGAAAACCACTTATTCCTACCAGCGCACTCCGGGGCTTGACTGCCCCAAATGCGGAGTGTATTTCCCCACAACCATTCCGGACCTGTTGTCCGGCGGCATTGAATGCCCCCACTGCGGGCTGAAGCTTTCCATTGACCGGAAAACTTCCGGCCACGCCATGCAGGCCCTGGAAAAGTTCCAGGCCACCATTAACAAGCAACTCCCTGCCGCCTCCCTGTCATGAAGAGACTATTGATCATGCTGTCCGCCGTGCTTTGCATGGCTCTGCCCCCTCTTTCCCTGGCGGAGATGCAGCAGCGGGAACCGGGCCAGCTGGCCGCCGCGTGGCAGGACGTGAAGAAGCAAATTTCAGGCGACGGCCAGACCATCCGTGTGAGGGACGGCGCCAGGGCGCTTGAACTGCTGGGAGAGCTGGGCGTTTTCTCCGTTCCGGAGAATGGCGTGAAGCTGTCCCGCGGCAGCCTGACTATTACCGTCACGCGCGGGAAGAAGGAGGACCGGGTGTTTTATGTGCTGGCCGTCACGGAAGAGGACGGGACAAGGCGGGAAGTGAAGCTCATTCCCCCCCCCTGATGACGCGGGAAGAATGCGTTCCTTCCGGAGGGAAGGTTATTCGCTCTCAAAATCCCACACGCGGCGGCGGGCGTTTTTCTTCGTCCGTCCGCCGTTGGCTTTGCGGAAGGGGTCAAAAAGCGGGTCCAGCCCGTTACCCTTCAGCAGCAGGCACTGTTCCATCAGGCGGCCAAGTTTTCCCTTGGGAAAACCCTTGGCCTGGAACCATGCCAGGTATTCCTGGGGCACGTCCATCAGCGGGCACCCCTTGGGCGGGTACTTGGCCGGACCGTACATGCCGAAGGGGACGTGGGTCTGGGCGATTTCCTCCACCAGTTTTCTCAAATCTTCCGCGTCCGGTATTTTGGGATCGTTCATGGGTTTTGCAGGATGAATTGTTGAAGGCTTTCCGCCAGCCGCGCCGGAGCTTCCAGGGGAAGGCGGTGGCCGGCGTGGGGAATGATGACGGCTTGTTCCCCCGCCGCCCGGCGGGCCAGGGCAGTGAATTTGGGATCACGCTCCCCGGCTATCCATAACTGGGGAACAGGGGACTGCTTCAGGAGCGGGGCCAGGTTTTTCTGGGCGCCCACGGACCAGTCAATAAACGCGCGGGAGACGGACTTGCGCCACGGTTTCAGGGAGGAGCGGCCAGGGTTTCCCGCTTCCCCGCCAAACACGGCCTGCGCGTCCCATTCCTTTAAAAAATCCTCCCACGGAGCGGAGAGGCATTTGACGGCCCATTCCGCATCCTTTGCGCGGCGCGCGGCTTTTTCCTCTTCATCTTCCAGCCCGGGATTGGCGCTGACGAATACGGCGCCTTTCCAGAGGGGGGGATGGGCCAGAACGGCCTGCATGGCCAGCCTGCCTCCCAGGGAATAACCGCAGAGCCAGGGATGCTTGTCCTGGGCGGCTATTTCAGAGCACAGCACGCGCCCCATGTCCTCCAGGCTCTTGGGGCAGCATTCCAGATACTTCCACAGGTTCAGGGCGCGGACCTCGATTCCTGCGGCGCGCAGGGCTTCCATGGCGGGCTTCCAGTCCGCCGGAGATCCCAGGTTGCCGTGCAGGAGCCAAAGCATGGTGAAAGCCCTTTCCTATTTCACGCCGTATCCGGCGAGGCCGTTCATAAACATCTGGACGGAAATCATGATAAGCACCATGCCCATCATCCGCTCCAGGGCGATTGTTCCTTTTTCCCCCAGCAGGCGCAGGAACTTCTGCGCAATGAAGAGCACCACTCCGGAAAGGAGCCATGCCGTCACGATGGCCCCGGCATAAGTCATCTGGGAAATGCTGTCCGGGCTCTGGGAAGCATGCAGCATGATGATGGCCAGGGAGGAAGGCCCGGCCATCAGGGGCATGGCGATGGGAACGATGAAAGGCTCGTCCTGGCCCGCCGTTCGTCCGGCGGAGGCGAGCATGTCCTTGGCCGGGAATACCATGCCCAGCGCCACGAGGAACAGCAGAATGCCTCCGGAAATGTTCAGGGTGGCCGGTTCCAGCCCCAGCAGGTTCAGCAGGAATTTGCCGGAAAAGAAAAACAGCAGCAGCAGGCTCAGCGCGAACACAAGTTCACGCATCAGAATGGCCCTTTGCCGGGCCGGAGAATACTTTTTCAGCATGCCCTGAACCATCGGAGCCAGTCCCACGGGATCAATGACGATGAACAGGAGAATAACGGTGGAAAGGAAATCCTGCATGGAATACGCCCGTTGTAAACGATACGGGCGGGCGCGTCAAAGGGAACCCGTCGGCAGCGGAAATTTTCCCCGCTTGGACGGCTGTTTTTCCCCAGCGCCGGAGCGGGGTCTTTATATCCGGAAAGCGGTTTGAGGGACTTTGGGCGGCTTTGCATATGAGACCATATCTTTTTAATATGGTAGGAAGGTTATTAAGGCAAGCATCCTTTGGGAGACGGGAAAAGCTATTGAGGAAAAACTCCTTTAGGAGATCGGCTTACTGGTTCAAAATCTTTCCTGCCTACATACTTTCTCCAGATCCCCGGCTCTCCATATCCATCCCGGAAGCTTACTTCCAACTCGTACTTCTTTCCGTTGAAAAGACGTGGAAAAGGGCCAAGATAGACCAACAATGAATACGCATCCTTGATGAGCACTTCATGTTTTTCTCCCGGTTGTAACGTAATGAAGTGTATGGAGTTCGCTCTCCGTTCAATTTGATACCCGGCTCCATACCAAGCTGTGGGCTTGTCCATCTTCTTCCCGTTTCCCGTTTTTAAAAAAATCTTTATGGAAATATTCGGGCCATAATCCTTGAGTGGATAGAAGTCATCAAAAAGGCGAACGGTTTTTTCGCCTTTGTTTGTGAACACCAGCTTGAAGTCCGGGAAAGTCTCTCTTGCGTCAAACTCGGTCTTTTCCATCACCACGGAACATTCGATCCCGTTGTCGGCCATGTCCCCCCATGCCGCAGCATGGAAGGACAGGCTTGCCAGAAGTGCTAAATACCGGAAGATTTTTTTCATCACAGCACGAGTTTAGCCGTCGCCCGGAGACCCCCCAGGAAACAATCCTTACCCTGCTGATTATAGTAGCGCGTTTCGAGTTCACAAGAACATTGTTTCCAGTCTTCTAGATTGACTTCATCCAGGCACACCGGAATTGTCACACTGTATTCCTGGCCCGGGGAAAGCTCCCGGTAGTTCAAGGGCCGCTGGAAGGTGATATTCCCCATTTTAGCGTTCAGGATGCGAGCATCCCCCTGTTCTGTCCTCAATACCGTTACAAAGAAGTAATCGGATGTTTCGTCATTGATTTCGTCCGGAATTCGGATAGGTTCGTTTTCTTCGTTGCGGAAGCAGGCAGTGATCCTGCCTTCCGTAAACCGGGAGGTATCCGCAATAGAGAGGATCAAGGGTGCCGATTGATCAGCAACGGCCATGCTCCGGGATTTCTCCTTGTTGACTGGAGGCAGAAAACAGGAAGGCTCAATGGTTCCCGGTTCCGTGACTACTCTGGGTACATTTTTCCAATCCATAGCATCCGCTAAGAGGATAACCTTGCGGGTTGCCTCATTCAAAACTTTCTGACCGGCACAGTAGGGCCTATCATTGGCTCTGTCCGGCAACTGTATGACATATTCGGCGGTCGCAATAGTGAGATTTGTACTGGCCAAATCGGCGTATCCACTCATTAAGGTTATAACTTTATCCATATCCTTATAGGTGTCACAAGAAAAAGTTCGTTCTTCGAGTTTTTCCTGTATTTTCATCTCCTTCCAGTAGTAATTAAAAGCGTCTTCCCATTGTCTACGATGGTGTTCCTCGTGGGCGACAGAAGCTTCTGGCGTGTGCCAAGTCCCAACTCTTCCGCGAGCTTGGTAGCCGTTCATTTCATTGACCGCTTCAATAGCTTCTTCTTCAGAAAGAGGAGGAGTAATGAGAGGATTCATAAAATTATCATTGAAAATCGTAATTTTTGCTCCAGCAGAAGCGGAAACAACACGACACTTCCATACATTTTCATCCTTATCCTGACAGACTGTTACACAAATTTTGGGAGGAATTGGGTTCGTCTTACAAGAATCAATTTCTGGGGAATAGATAATTTCCGGACTTTCAAATTCCAGTTTTACTTCCTTTGATTCTTCACATTTGATGTCGGATTCTTTCTCAATCGTCCACAGCTTGATTTTGGGAGACGGCGAGAATTCGCGCTTCATCGTCGAGTTGCCTTCGTACTTCCCTGCCTGGATAGGTTCCTTGTCCATCGTGACGTTGAACGCAACTGCGTTGTTGCTAGTGGGGTCGTAAGCATTGTTAGTACACGACAAAGCCACCTTGTAATAACCGGCTTTCAAATATCTGGAGGCCGTTTCAATATTCAGTTTACCGTTGGGTTGTGTTCCATCCTTCTTACAGAGTTCTTCGCCAGCAATGGTAAGGCTTCCGGTGTCGTCGGCTTCTATGCCGAAATAATACAGGCCGTTTTCTTCGACCTTGATGAATATTTCCGGAGCACCGGGACAAGTGGCGTGTTCGCACTCCGAACCGTCAAAGGTGAACGTCATCGCATCGACTCCGAGCTTTTGGGGGATGAGAGCCTGGTACCCGTCGCAGATGACTTTCGGGCCAATAGCCTTGTTTAGAGGAATATAGTTATTCATTTTCCTGATAGTTTTTTGTTTGCGAACTAAACATTTAGTTCTTCAATGAACGTGAAGAAATCATGGAACAGTAACAACACGCCTCAGACGTGATGAAGAAGAAATCTCCGGTTATCTCCAATAAAAATGGCGGGTGCCGTTCAGCACCCGCCAAGGTAGGTTACAGTAGTTGGAATGTGTTCAGGCTGTTTCTGCGCCCGTGTGCTCCGGGTTACGGAAAAAGGGGCCGGAATATGGATTCAAGGCGGGGAGGAAGAAATCCGGTCTGTCCGGCGGGGAGTTTCCGCCCTGGCCGGCATGCAGAATGCTTCCGTTTCCGGAGTTACAGAAGGAGGTCCTGGATGTTGTCCGAGGAGATGACGCCCGTTTCCGTGGAGGACAGCACGCAGAGGGCGTCCACCAGGTTTTCCTGGCCCAGGGCCAGCCCGGCTTCCTCCACCAGCACATCGTCAATGTTCAGGGTTGCGAAGGACATGGGGGCTGTTTCCGGAGCAGAGGGTTCCATCAGGGCGGCAATGCCGATGACGGCAGCCACCAGGGCCGCCGCTGCGGCGCCCCAGATGCGGAAGGAGTTCCGCTTGAAGTGACGGATGGATTCCACCGGAACGGCAGGAGCGTGTTCTTCCCCGGCAATACGCATCATGACCTTGCGGGCAAAATCATCCCCCGGCGCAGGCTGGGAGGCATGGCCCAGAATCTGCCAGAGTTTTGTATCGTCCTGTTTGTTCATTGTGGTATTTCTGCTGAGGTTTCTATGAGGAAAAACCCCGGAAAGCGCGTCCGGTTTCTTGATGGCGTCATTTTTTCCGTTCCGCCGCCCGTCTGATGACGGGGGCCAGTACGGCGGCGATGCGTTCATAACCGGCCGCGGAGGGGTGGAGGCCGTCATTGGAAAGTTCTTCCGGAACGCGTCCGGAGGCATCCGCCATGACGCGGCCCGGTTCCGTGTAAATAAAGCCTTGTTCCGCGGCCAGGCGGTCCAGGAGAAGATTGATGGAGGCAATGCGTTCCGCCGTGCCTTCACGCGTGCTGTTGCGTGGGTAGAATCCCTGGAGGATGACGGTGGCCTTTTCCAGTCTTCCGGTTATTTCCCGGCAAACGGCGCGGATGCCCTCCAGGATTTCCGCGTCCGTGTTTTCCGTGAGGTTGTTCGTGCCCAGGAGGATCACGCATACGGCATTGTCCGCCGCGCCGTCCAGCTCGCCGTGGCGGAGCCGCCACAGGGCGTTTTCTACCCGGTCATAGCCGAAGCCCAGATTGGCCGCCGTCATTCCCTCCGTGCACATGCTCCATGTTTCCGGGGATTTCTGGAGGATGTCCCGGTGCGGTTCATCCACGGGCGGCCCTCCCCAGAAGTGGGTGATGGAGTCACCAATGAAGAGGAGGTCCGGATGCGTTTCCCGCACCAGGCGGCACGCGGCTTCATGGCGCGCGGCCCAGTCATAAATCATGAAATCCCGGTTCTGGGTGCAGGGAATCAGCGTGGAAGGAACGGGCAGGGCGGGAGGAATGCCCGGCATGATGAAGGTTTCCGGTTCCGTAAGCCCGCGCTTCCCCTGGAACAGGCGGTAACGGATGCGCGTGCCGGGCGGGGCCTGCACCGGAGCCAGGTAACGGCCCTGCGTGCAGAGCATGCGGGGGGAGTCCGCATTTACGTCCATGCGGATGACCGCGCCCGGAGGGGCGTTTACCGTGGAGAGTTCCAGTTCTCCGGCGCTGTTCAGGACGGCGCGGATTCCGGGGGGTGGAGAAGGCTTTGTCATGAGACGTCGCGCATGTGCTGGCGCATCTGCCTGCGGCCGATGGAGTCCGGTCCGCGGCCGTCCTGCATGCAGTAGTTCACGGGGCGGCTCTGGGAGGCGCCGTGCGGAGCGCCCAGGCGCTTGTCCGGTTCCGACGGCAGCAGATGCACCACTCTCTTATTTTTCCAGACCAGCCACAGCACCACCACGGCCGCCAGCGCGGAGACGTGCAGGATAATTCCGGCCACATTGGCCAGGGCGAAGGACATCCAGGCCTTCATCATGGCATGGAGGTGGGATTCACGCGCTTCCTCCGGCTCCTGGATGGTGATGTTGGCCTCCGGGATGCTGGCGGGGTTGTCCGGGTCCAGAGCAGGCAGCGTGGGCCTGGGGGCGGAGGCCATGTCCGCCTCTGTCCTCCTCGCCAGGGAGATCATGGCTTCAATGAGTTCGTCCTGCGGGTGGGTGAAGCGGGAGGCGTCCTGCTTTACCTGGTACAGGAGGTCCCGGCGGCCCGCATCTCCAAGCTGGGCGCTGAGGTCCGGGTCCAGCGCGATCTGGGCGCTTTTAATGTCACCCATGTGGAAATGGAGCAGCAGGTTGCGCTCCTTGTTCCTGAAAATCTGGCGGGCGATGGTGGGAGCATTGACGGAGGGGGGGACCTTCTGCCCGGCGGCGAAGATGCTGACAAACAGGTTGACGTTGTAACGGGACTTGATGAGCTTGATGAGTTCAATGACGTCATTGCTCTCCACTTCCGTGAGAAGCTTTTGGGGGTCGATCAGCCCGGTGGAGGTCCGGATGTAATCCGGAAGAAAATATTCGTTCACATCCGTGAAGTCTTCCGGAACGGGGTCCACGGCGGGGGAATCCGCACTGGCGGCGGGTTCCGGCACGGAGGGGGACGGGGCCGCCGCCGCGTCCACGGGGGGAAGCAGGGGGGCGTGGGCGTCCCACCAGGTTCCCTTCATCAGGGATTGCTGGTCGCGGGGCGTCCATTTCAGGGCCGGGAGCTCCTGGGCCGTGGCTGCACACACGGCCGCCGTCAGCAGGAAGGGGAGGAACGGGAATTTCATGCGCCGCCTCCTTTCCGGTCCGCGGGGGGAGGGGGCATCAACCCGTAGCGCATGGGGTGCCTGACCTTGGAGCGCGCTTTCCGGGCCACGAGCTGGACGGCATCCTTCATGATGGAACCCACGGCCTGGAGCAGCATGCTTTCCCGCAGGGGAATGCGGGCCTTCATGATGGATTTGTTGATCAGGTCCGGTTCCACGTACGGGTCCAGTTCATATCCCCACATGAAGCAGGCCGTATCCGTGCGCACGTCCAGCACCAGGATCAGGAGCCACTGCGGGTCCAGGGGACCCCGGTGGTTGGGGAAGCCGGCCTCGTCCACCGTCAGGTGGTTCATCATCCAGAAGCTGTGCGGGATGAGGGAGAAGGGCTCCAGGATGTTGGGGAAATAGACGGAAAGGAGGACGGGGGGGATGCGCCGTTCCAGCTTCTCCAGCAGGGCGTTCAGCTTCACGCGGTCCTGCTGCCGGAGGGCTCCGGCGTTGTCGCATACGCGGCGGTAGGGGATGGAATCCCTGCCGTATTTCCTGTCCAGGTTCTCCAGGGAAAAGCCGCAGTGAGGGCACAATGATTCCGCCCCGCGGTGGAAATTATGTAAACACTTCGGACAAGTCGGCACGGGGAAAGTTTAAGCACGAAATTCGCTGCCGAAAAGGCTAATTGTCAGAAAGAAATCATGTATGTCTCAATCTTCCAGATTTTCTTTTGTCACACGGTAAATGGCGGCGCACCTGGGACACGTGACTTCCAGTTCCTCTTCTCCCTGGAACAGGTCTTCCTCCCGTTCCTGAAGAGCCTTCAGCGTCGGCAGGATGCGGTCCAGCGTGCAGCCGCAATAAAAGCGGAACCTGCGCGTTTCAAGCACGCGCGTGTCTTCATTCTCTTCCAGATGGGCCAGTTTTTCACAGGTGAGGGAGGCCAGCCACTCTTCATCCGCGTCCGGCTGGGCCGTCACCATGGTGTAGCATTCATCCGGCAGTTCAATGCAGCGCGCGTTCCTCTGCTCGCTCTGCCTGTAGAATTCCTCCACCCACTGGGCCGGAGTGGTTCCGGGAATGGGAACCACGGAGTAACGCGGTTCAAAGCCCTTGCGGAGCATGGTGGCGTAAAGGGTGTTTTCCTCCGGCTCCTTGATATCCTGCGTGAAGATGCGCCCCACCACGGATTCCGTCAGGGAGGAGCCCGTGACAAACAGGTTGGCCACGGCGGGCGTCTTCAGGTTCACCGTCCAGGCGTGCTGTTCCGCCCAGGGGCGCGCCACCATGTAGAGGGTGAAATAGGCCATCAGCTCTTTCAGGAGGCTGTCGTAAGGCTCCTCGTTCCGCAGCCCGTACTGCATGAGATGGAGGTAGTAGTCCGTGAACAGGGGGGAGAATTTCGCCTTCAGCACCAGGCAGTTGCGCTCCCGGACAAAGATGGATTCAACCGTAACGAATTCTTCTACCAATTCTTCGCTCATATCATATAAATTCAGCTCTTTCCCGCAGAAAATCAACCGTTCCTCCTGTCATTAGCGGGGATCATGACAGGTAGCCGCCGCGCGGCTGTTCCCTTTACGTACCCGGTAAAAGAGTAAAAGGAAACTGGCGCGGAAATAACGGCGCAGGCCCGGCGACTGCACGCAATACAGTCTTTACCATGCCTTTCCGCGCGTTTAACATGCACCCATGGCAACCGACAAGAATATCACCATCCATACTTCCAAGGGCGACATCAAGCTCACGGTGTTCGCTTCCAAGACGCCCGTGACGGCGGCTTCCTTCCTGAACCTGGCTTCCAAGGGATTTTATGACGGGCTCAAGTTCCACCGCGTGATTCCGAATTTCATGATCCAGGGCGGCGACCCCACCGGCACGGGCATGGGCGGTCCCGGCTACCGTTTTGAGGACGAATGCCGTCCGGACCTCAAGCATGACGGCCCCGGCGTGCTTTCCATGGCGAACGCCGGCCCCGGCACCAACGGTTCCCAGTTCTTCATCACTCACGTGCCCACTGACTGGCTGAACGGCAAGCACACCGTCTTCGGCAAGGTGACGGAAGGACAGGACGTGGTGGACTCCATCGAGCAGGGGGATACCATTTCCGGTATCACCATGGAAGATGCTGCGGACGACTTGTTCACGGAGCAGGCGGACCGCATCGCCGCATGGGACAAGGCCCTCGGCAAATAAGGCTGCCTCCAACTCATTCAGGCGGCGGAAAGGCGTTTTTAACCGCGCCTTCCGCTGCTTTCTTCTCTCTACTCTTCCGGTACATGGTTCTGGCCGTTCAAAATCTGCGCGTACAGTATGGCGCGCGCGTTCTGTTTAATGATCTCTCCTTTACGATTGAGGATGGGGAAAGAATTGCCCTGGCGGGCCATAACGGCGCGGGCAAGTCCACGCTGATGAAGTGCATCGCCGGACTTAATGAACCGGATTCCGGGTCCATCATCAAGGCCAGGAACTCCCAGGTGGGTTATCTGCCCCAGGAGGGCATCCACGTCCGCGGGCGCAGGCTCATTGATGAAGCCATGTCCGCCTTTGCGGATTTGATGGAACTCCAGACGCGCATTGACGCGCTGACGAAGGAGATGGCGGAGCTGGACCCGCGCTCCGCCGCGTATTCCGAGGTGCTTAATGAGATCGGGGAGCTGGAGCTGGTGCTGCACGCCCATGATTCCGCCCGGCTGCGTCCCCGCACGGAATCCATCCTGCGCGGGCTGGGGTTCAAGGACCGGGACTTTGGACGGGACTGCGGGGAATTTTCCGGCGGCTGGCAAATGCGCATCGCCCTGGCCAAGCTGCTGCTCCGGGAGCCGGAAGTACTGCTGCTGGATGAACCGACAAACCACCTGGACATTCAGTCCCAGCGGTGGATGGAACAATATCTGCGTACCTACCGTGGCGCCATCATCCTTATTTCCCACGATGTGGCGCTGCTGGATTCCCTGGTTTCCCGCACCATCGCCTTTTACCATGGCCGGGCGGAGGAGTACGCGGGCAATTTCTCCTATTTCCTGAAGGAAAGCGTGCTGCGGAAGGAGATCCTGCTGCGCCAGAAAAAGGCCCAGGACCGGGAAATAGCCAAGACGAAGGAGTTCATTGACCGCTTCCGCTACAAGGCCACCAAGGCGTCCCTGGTGCAGTCCCGCATCAAGCAGTTGGAAAAAGTGGAGCTGATTGAGGTGGAGGAGGATGACGCCGTGATGAATTTCCATTTTCCCACCCCTCCCGCCGGAGCTCATTCCGTGGTCAGGCTGGAGAAGGTTTCCAAGCGTTACGGCCCCATTTCCGTCTTTGAGGATGTGGATTTTGAAATCGTGAAGGGGGACCGCATCGCCATTGTGGGGGTGAACGGCGCGGGCAAGTCCACGTTTTCCCGTCTTATTTCCGGCGGGGAGGAGCCCAGCTCCGGCAGCGTGGCGATGGGGCGCCATACGCAGATCGCCTTCTTCTCCCAAACGCATGCGGATGACCTGGACCCGGAAAAGACGGTCCTGGAATGCGTGGAGGCGGCCGCTACGCGGGAATCCGCGCCCATGGTGCGCAACCTGCTGGGCTGTTTCCTGTTCCGGGGGGATGACGTGCACAAGCGCGTGGGCGTGCTCTCCGGGGGTGAACGCTCCCGCGTGGCGCTGGTGTGCATGCTGCTGCATCCGGCCAATTTCCTGATTCTGGACGAACCGACGAACCACCTGGACATCCAGTCCCAGCAGGTGCTTCAACAGGCGTTGTCCGAATATCCGGGTTCCTACTGCATTGTTTCCCACAACCGCAGTTTTCTGGACCCCATCGTGACGAAGGTGCTGGAATTCGTGCCGGGAGAGAAGCCGCGCATTTACATAGGCAATGTTTCCGATTATCTGGAAAAGGTGGAGCGGGACCAGGCCCTGGCTTCCTCCGCCGCGTCTTCCGCCTCCGGGGCGGCTGACCCGGGAGCCGGAGTGGACCGCAGGGCGCGCAGGCGCCTGGAAGCGGAAATACGCCAGAAAAAGACGCGCCAGCTCCGCCCCCTTCAGGAGAAACTGGAACAGCTGGAAGCGGAGATAGCGCGTCTGGAAATGGAAAAGACGGAGATTACCTCCCGGCTGGAATGTCCGGAGGTGGCGGCTGATACGGAAGCCGTCATGGAACTTACTACCCGCTTCCAGCAGGCGGACCGCCAGTTGGAAACCTGCTTTACGCAGTGGGCCGATCTTTCAGAGAAGATTGAAGAAACGGAAGCCCGCATTGAAGAAGAGGCGGAAAGAAACTTTTCCGGAAGCTGAGGGAATTTTCAATGAAAAACAGGACCGTTTCCCGGTGGGGGAACGGTCCTGTTTTGATGCAGGAATCAATCGGAGATGAAGTGATGCCTGCGGCTATGCCCGGCGGCGCAGAAGCAGGGCGGCCAGACCGAGCAGGCTGAGGGAAGCTGCTGCCGGTTCCGGCACCACGTCCCCTTGCAGGCCCAATTGGGAAAGCCCCAGGAAGGTGCCTCCGGTATTGGGAGCCTTGGCGTTCACGGTAAGGGTGAAGGTTTCTCCCGCCTTGACGGTGACCGGGGTATTGAAGGAAGCTTGCTGGATATCCGCTGTCGGCGTGCCGTCCTTGTCGGCCTGGACGCGCTCGAAACTCAGGTCAGCCGTGGCGGAAGAATCTCCGGCGGTTAGCGTAACGGTAGCGGTTCCAGTCTTGGAGTCCGTATTGCCATGGCGTGCGCCGGTTCCGGTGACGAATTGGAAGCCCAGGTTAAGGGAAGAGAGGGTGATGTCCTGCGCGGCCGTGAAGGAAAAGGTGACGGTCCATCCGGCGTTGTTATTCTGCATCTGGGCATTGGGAACCAGGAGGTCCGCAGCCAGGTTGCCGGAAAGGGATGTGGAGGGATTGGAGAGCGTAACGGAAGCGCCGTCCAGAAAATCACTATCCACATTGATGGAGGTTTGGTGAAACCGGGTTTCATACAGGGTAGTCGCTGCCTGTACCCCGGAAATGCATACTAAAAAAGCTGAGATGGAAAGGAGCTTTTTCATGCATTTTATATTAGCGGATTAGATATCCGGTAAATGGGAAAAGGAAAATGGGAGTAAAGGAAGGAACACATTATCAAGGATTCATGAAAACGGAACTTCATTGCATCTTGGCCGTATTTCTGATTCTCCCTCTTTGCCTGCGGTGAAACTCGTTTTTTCTTAAAAAATTTTGTTGTCTGCGGATATCTAATCCGGTAACGGGAACCTTGCCATGGTGTAACAGAATGAATGTTTGGCTGAAACGGGGCATCGTGCGCCCGGAATGGGAAATTCTGCAATACTGGGAACGTCCTATCCGGGAGTGGGCGGAATCAGCTTTTTTGCAGGATGGCCTTTTCTTCCTTGGCTTTTGCGCTTTTCCGCGTTTTTTTCCTGTACTCGGAAATCATGACGCCGCAGAGGGTCAGCAGAATGCCCGTCAGGGAAATCCAGGTCAGGCGTTCTCCCAGGATGATGGAGGAAGCCACCACGGCCACGACGGGAACCATGTAGATGTAAACGCTGGATTTGACAGCTCCCAGGATTTCCACCACGCGGTTCCAGGACAGGAAACACAGGGCGGAGGCGAAGAGGCCCAGGTAGAGCAGGTTGAGCGCATTGACGGGCTTCACCATCAGATGCCAGTCCATGTTCACCGGAAGGACGAACAGGGCCGGAATCATCAGCACAATACCGTAAAAGAAGATACGCCGCGTGCAGATGATCATGTTGGACGTGTTGACGCCGATTTTTTTCATCAGGATGGAATACACCGCCCAGACGAAGGCCGCTCCCAGGGCCAGCACATCCCCCACCGGGTTCAGCTCCAGCACAAAGGCTCCGTTCGCCATGATGAGGAAGATGCCCGTAAAGGCAGCGGCGAAACCCAGGAAGAAGCGCCGGGAGAAACCTTCTCCTTTCAGCAGGAAGTGGGCCAGAAGGGCTGTGAAAAAGGGAACTACGGCCACGATGATGCCCACGTTGGAAGCGAAAGTGTACGTGAGGGCGATGTTTTCCAGCAGGAAGTACAGGGTAACGCCCGTAAGGCCCGCCCCGGCGAACAGGAGTTCCTTTTTCCACCCGGAGAGCGGAAGCAGCCGCGGCCTCAGGCACCAAAGGAAAGCGTACCCGATGACAAACCGGGTAAAGAGCACTGTGACAGGCGTAAAGTCCCGGAGAAGCACCTTGGTGGAGACGAAGGTGGTTCCCCAGATCAGGATGGTTATGAGGGCGGCGGCATGGCCCAGGGTGCGCTGGCGGGAGTTCATTGGTTTGACGGGATGGGGGGAGTGCAGGAGGCTTCCAGTGCCAGGCCTACGATTTCCGCCGGTTCCGGGCTCCTGTTCCAGACGGCGTGGAGGACGCCGCCGGGCACGAGCAGGGATTCATGCTCACGGACTGTTCTTTCCTCCTCCTCCATCAGGACGGTGACCGTTCCCCGGGTGACGATGAACAGATGGGCGTGCGCGTGGCGGTGCGGGGAGAGGGGGCCGCCTCCGCCGGGTTCCATTTTGGCGAAGGCTCCTTTCTTCAGGATTCCCTGCGCTTCCGCAAACAGGGGCCTGGCCGTGAAGCCGGCATGATTGGGGATAGGGGAAAAAGCGTCCATGCAGGTCAGTTGCGCGCCAGGTCGTACCCGTCCTTGCGGTCCTTGATGGTCCATCCCAGTTCCGTCACTTCCGCCCGCAGGCGGTCGGCTTCCGCCCAGTCCCGGTCCTGCTTGGCCTGCCAGCGCTGTTCCGCCAGGGAACGCACTTTTTCCGGGGCTTCCTCCTGTTCCTCTTCCGGCAGAAGGATGCCGAAGGCGGCCAGGATGAAGTGGAAGGCATTCCGCATGCGGCGCGCCTCCTCCGGGGCCAGGGAGGAAATGTCCGCTTTTTTAATGGCGCTGAAGACGTGGCCCAGGGCCTCCGGAGTGTTCAGGTCATCGTTCAGGCTGTCCCACGCGGGCTGGAAGATGCCTGGTTCCGGGGGGGCCGTGCAGAATTCCTGATAGGATGGAACGGAGTCCGTTCCGGAAGCGCTGCGGAGTTGCGCGTCGAATTTGGACAGGCGGTTCAGAGCGGCTTTGGCGTCATCCAGGGAGGAGAGGGTAAAGTTTAGCGGCCGGCGGTAGTAGCCGCCCGCCAGCACGTACCTGACGGCTGACGGCTTGTGGCCCAGTTTGTCCAGGTCCGCCAGCGTGTACATATTGCCCAGGGATTTGGACATCTTGCCGCCGTTTACCAGCAGGTGCGTGATGTGGAACCACAGCCGCGCGAAACCTCCGCCGCAGGCGCAGCGGGACTGCGCCACCTCGTTTTCATGGTGAGGGAACACCAGGTCCACGCCGCCGGAGTGAAGATCAAAGTCATTGCCGAAGTATTTGTGAATCATGGCGGAGCATTCCAGGTGCCAGCCGGGGCGGCCTTCCCCCCACGGGGAGGGCCAGAAGTTGTCCCCGTCTTCCGGACGGCGGCTTTTCCACAGGACGAAGTCCGCCACGGAGTCCTTTTCATATTCGTCCGCGTTGGACCGGGCGTTCGCGGTTTTGCCCAGGTCCAGTTCGCGTTCATCCAGGTGGGAGAGTTTCCCGTATTCCGGGAAAGAGGAAATTCTGAAGTAGACGGAACCGTCATCCGAGACATAGGCGTGGCCCTTTTCCACCAGCGCCTGCACCATTTGAATCTGTTCCGGAATGTGGCTTACCGCGGAGGGTTCCTCATGCGGGGGAAGGCAGTTGAGGGCCGTGCAGTCCTGGTGGAACCGGTCCGTCCAGCCGGCGGTGAATTCCGCCAGGGTGACGCCGGCCTTTTGGGAATCACGGATGGTCTTGTCATCCACATCCGTCAGGTTGCGGACGTGCATGGTGGGGGTTCCGCCCAGCTCCACGACGCGGCGGAAAATGTCCTGCATGACAAAGGTGCGGAAGTTGCCGATGTGGGCCGGGCCGTACACCGTGGGGCCGCAGCAGTAGAAACGCAGCCTTTTTCCATCCATGGGGGAAACGTCCTGTGCCGTTCTGGTGCGGGTATCGTAAAGGTGTAACATGGCGGCACGATTAGAAGGGAAGAGAGCCGTCCGGTCAAGCGGGAAAAAGAGGGCCGGGGACTGGCGGCTGCCCGCGTCCCCGGCCCTGAAAGAATCGGATGGTGCTGAAGGTTCAGGAAAGGTTATTTGCCCGCGTCCTGCTGGCCCTTCTTATAGTTCGCGTTAATGCGGTCTATTTCTTCCTGGGTGATGGAGGATTCCCGGTAGGGCTTGTTTTCCACCGTGCGTTCCAGGGTGTAGCCGAAGCGCTTCTGGAACCGCTTTTTGTGGGTTTCCATTTTCTTTTCAAAGTCCTCCAGGCTGGGGCGTTCCTTGTGGCTGCCCCAGGCGCTTTCAGATACGGCCATGGCGCGCGGATAGGTCATGTACATCAGCAGTTCCCCGGAGGGAATCCATTCCGCCCACATGCAGAGGTTGATGCCCTTGATGTGCTTGACGTCGTTCTTGTCACGCCCGTTGCGGGGGTCGAAGTTATAGCAGTCTTTCAGCAGGATGGGGCCGCCGCCGGGCCGGGCGCGCACGTCGTCCGCCGGGAATTTCATCTGGGTGCGGGCCAGGTAATACTTGTACTGGGGGGTGACGATGAGGTCGATGCCCTGTTCCTTCGTCTTGTCAATGCAGCGGGGGAATTCCCCCGGCAGCCAGGACATGACGGTTTCTCCCTTGTGGTAGTAGCTCTTGTTGATGTCGTACCACAGGATGGGCTTTTTCTTATTCTTGGCAAGCATGGCGCCCAGGCTCTTGGTGAAATCGCTCATCTGGGCTTCCACGTCGTCCCCCTGGCCCTTTTTGGCGCGGGCGGCCTGGCAGTCCGCGCATTTTTTCCAGTCGCCCATGGGGCATTCGTCACCGCCGATGTGGACGTACCCGAAGGGGAAAATCTGCTGGAGGGTGTCATAGGTGTCCTTGAGGAATTTCTTGGTGCCCGCTTTCTGTGGGCAGATCAGCTTGGAGGAAACGCCTCCGTGCGTCCATAACTGGGCCCGCTTGGTATTGCAGCAGAATTCGGGGTAGGAGGCCGCCAGCGCCATGTTGTGGCCCGGCATTTCCACTTCCGGGAGCACCTGGATGCCGCGCGCCTTGCAGTAGGCCACCAGGTCCTGGAGTTCTTTCTTGCTGTACATGCCTTCATTGGCCAGCAGGGAGTTGTTCTGGCCTTCCGGAGCGGAGGGGCGCACGGAGCCGATGGTGCGGAGCTTGTCGTAGCCCGGCACGGGGAGGCGCCAGCCTTGGTCTTCCGTCAGGTGGAGGTGCAGGACGTTGTACTTGTAGTAGTGCATGGCGTCCACAAAGTTGTAAAGCTCCTTCATGGGGTAGTGGTAGCGGCCCACGTCCACCATCATGCCGCGCCAGCCGAAGTCCGGAGCGTCCTGGATGGAGCCGCAGGGGAGCCCTTCCGGGGAGTCCGCGAGCTGGTCCTGAAGCTGGAACAGGGTTGCCATGGCCATGGCTTTTCCGTTGGGGGTGGTGTAGCGGAGCTCCACGCCGCCGGGCGTGAGCTTCATGGAGTAGCCTTCATTACCCAGGCCGGAAACTTTTTGCTCGTTCAGGATTTTGAGGTTCTTGGTGGTGCCGGAGGCCGTAGTTACCTTGACGGGTTCCGGAATGATATTGTAGGGGTTGGTCCCGGCCCAGCAGAGGGAGCTGAGGAACGCTGCCGCTAATAAAAGCGCTTTCATATAATGGGGGATGTGGTGTTGATTATTGTTTAGGATGAGGATGTTTTCTTTTACCGCCCTCCGGCGTTACGCGCCGGAGGGCGGATTCATGGTGTGTTTTCAGTTTTTGGCGGGGGCGCAATCCCATTGCGGTTTGACGGAGAGCTTGCCCGTGGCGCCGGGAAAGCCTTCCGGCACCTGGCAATCCTTGCGGAGTTTGCCGTACAGTTCCTTGAGTTCCTTCAAGGTTGCCGCATATTCCGGCTTGCCGGCTACGTTGTGCATTTGGGCCGGATCCTTCTGGTTGTCAAAGAGCATCCATTCGTCACTGGTCCAGAGGTAGGACAGGGTATAGCGGTCCGTCCGCAGGCCGTCATGGCGCGGGGCATTGTGTTCCCCCGGGTTTTCATAAAAGGCGTAATAAAGGGGACGGTCCGTGAATTCCTTGTGTTCCCCCGTCTTGAACAACGGAGCAAGGCTGCGGCCCTGGAAGGTATTCATGTTTTCCGGGGTGGCGGCTCCGGCCACTTCACAGAAGGTGGGGGCGTAGTCCAGTTCCTGCACCATCGCGGCGGAGCGCACGCCGGGCTTGATGTGGCCGGGCCATTTCATGATAAGGGGCATGCGGAAGGATTCCTCAAAAATCCAGCGTTTGTCATACAGGCCGTGTTCCCCCATGTAGAAGCCCTGGTCCCCGCAGTAGAGAACCAGCGTGTTCTTGTCCAGGCCGTTCTGCTTCAGGTAGTCCATGATCTGGCCGATGCTTTCATCCACGGAGAGCACGGTTCCCAGGTAGTCTTCCATGTAATGGCGCCAGCGGCGCAGCAGGATGTCCCTCTGCGTCTTGATTTTTCCGCTCCGAATGTCCTTCACGAGCTGGACGGTGCGGGCCTTGTGGTAGTTGTACCAGGCTTCCTTCTGCTGCGGGTCCATGCGAACCCATTCCGGCATTTCCCAGTCATACTTGGTATGCAGGGTCTTGGATTCCGGGCAGGAGAGCATTTTCTGGATGTCTTCCGGCACCACGTCCTTGATCAGGTGTTCGTCAGACCAGACGTTGAAGTGGTTGAGCAGCGTCTGTTCCGTCATTTTCAGGAATTCCGGGCGGTCCGCAAAGTCATCTTCCAGATTGGCGGGCGGGTCAATGGCATCCGCGTACTGCTTGGCGCGGCCCAGGTTCTGGATGGAGGGGCACCAGCAGCGGTGCGGAGCCTTGTGGCCCACGACGAGCATGAAGGGCTTGTCCTTGTCCCGCTGTTCCAGCCATTTGAGGCTTTTCTGCGTGACCAGCTCCGTGGCATAGCCGGGTTCCGTCTTCACCACGCGCTTGCCGTCTTTGCCGGGGGTGATGAAATCCGGATTGAAATAGTTGCCCTGGCCTGGGAAGATTTCCCAGTAGTCGAATCCGGTGGGGTTGGATTCATATTTGGACGTGTCTCCCTTGGCGTCCGGCGGAATAGCTTCCAAGTGCCATTTGCCTACAATGGCAGTCTGGTACCCGGCCTTCTGGAGCATCTTGGGGAAGGTTGGCTGGGAACCGTCAAAAGGAGCCGCGTGTTCATTGAAAAGGTAGCCGTTCATGTGGGAATGGCGCCCCGTGTAGATGCAGGCGCGGGAGGGGCCGCAGAGGGAATTGGCGCAGTAGCTGCGGTCAAAGACCATGCCTTCATCCGCCAGTTTGCGGAAGTTCGGATACGGCATGGGGGAATCCTTGTCACAGGTGCCCAGAGTCTGGTAGGAGTGGTCATCAGTAACAATAACCAGGATATTGGGGCGCTGGTCCGGCGCCTGCTTCTGCGGCTGGTCCGCGGAAGCTGGCAGGGAACAGGCCGCGAGCATCAATGCGGTGACGGCATGGCGGTTCATCATTGGAATTATGAATTAAACAGGTGAATGGTTGAACAGGGGCGGCAGGATTTGTCCGGAAGAACATTGATGCCAGTGTGGAAAAAGACCACATCCCCGAAAGAAAAAACTGACAAAAGAGAGTTTTAGGAAAAATAAAACATCAGTTTTATATTTCAATACAAAAATAGGAGTAATGCCGGGGAGCGGGAAAAGAGCTCCCTGCCAATGGAGCGGCAGGAAGAGGTACGGCCTAGCCCGAATACAGGGCATGAGGGCGAATTCCACCTGACGGAAGGGCCCGCCTGGATGCCTGATAGCGTGGCCGGAATGCAGGAATTCCCAGGTTACGGCATTCCTTTACGGGTGGGAAAAGGGCAGTGGGGCCGAAGGTCAGGCGTCTCAGGGAGCGTGGCGCCCGTTCCTTCTGTTGTTTTCATGCGCTTTTTTCTGTTCCAGAAGCCATTTCCTGTCCTGGGGGCTGATTTTTTGCAGGGACGTCCTGCTCTGGTGGCCGTCCAGTTCCTGGAGCCAGAGGGCATGGTCTTTCTCCGAGTAGCGTGAGAGCTTGGCGAAGACCGTGTTCCCGTTGAGCCCCGTCCAGACGCGGTATCCCTTGGGTATGAGCGTCTTCTTGAATTCCTCATACTGCTGCCCGGCCAGTTTGACGCTGTTTTTAATCTGGTCAAAGTAAAGGGCGTTTTGGCCCGTATAATAACCGCGTATGGTGTCCACCTTGGTTCCGTCCGGAGACATCACCAGCAGCACGGGCGTGCCCCTTACGCCGAACAGGGAGGGGGCCTTTTGCACGTACTCCAGCATTTTCCTGCGCTTTTTGAAAATGGGTTCGTTTTCAAACTTTTCCGCCTGGTCGTAACAGACCCGGACGACGTTGCTTTTCGCCCAGTCTTCAAATTCCTTCGTATGGAGAAGTTCCGCCGCCAACTTCCGGCTGGGAGGGCTGCCTGTGGAATGATGGAACCAGATCAGAATGGGTTTTCCGGTGCTCTGGGCTTCCCGGAGAGCGGAAGGGTAGCTCTGGATCCAGCGTTCGTTTTCCTTGCGCTGGGCGAAGGCTTCATCCAGTCCGGGGATGGGGGCTTCCGGGTCATGCGCATCCGTATAGTAGACGGCGCCGCTGTCCGCCCTGGTCATTTCCTCCTGTGTGGAGGCAGTGAGCTGGTGGGCCTGCTGCTGGCCCGGCGTGGTGCCCATCAATCCGGTTGGAACGTTGGCGATGGAGTTGGCCATATTGTCCTGCATGTATTCCGAAAGGCTTTTTTTCACCTTCGGTTTTCCTGATTCCGGAGAGGTTCCCACGCAGGAGCACAGGGCGGCGGAGACAAACAGAAGCATGGATAGCCTGAGCAGACTCATGCCCGATCTGATAGCATAACCGGGAGCGGTTCGCAACCGGGAATTTGCAGTCTCCGGCCCTTCTTTCCGCAGAAGGAAGGGGCGTGTGGCGCCGAAATCAATCTCCCGTTTTCAGCACCTTGATAAAGGCTTCCTGCGGGATGTTGATTTTTCCGATGGCCTTCATGCGCTTCTTGCCTTCCTTCTGCTTTTCCAGAAGCTTGCGCTTGCGGGTGACGTCACCGCCGTAGCATTTGGCCGTCACGTCCTTGCGCATGGGGGAGATGCTTTCACGGGCAATGATCTTGCCGCCAATGCAAGCCTGGATGGCTACGGTGAAGAGCTGGCGGGGGATGACGTTTTTCAGGCGTTCCGCCAGTTCGCGGCCGCGGGAGGCTGCCTTGTCCTGGTGGACGATCATGGAGAAGGCGTCCACCGGTTCCCCGGCAATGAGCATATCCATCTTGATGAGTTTGGCCGCCTGGTAGCCTGCATATTCATAGTCCATGGAACCGTAGCCGCGGGTCATGGATTTGAGCTTGTCGTTGAAATCCACCAGAATTTCCGCCAGAGGCACGGTACAGGTGAGCATCACGCGCGTGTCGTCAATCGTTTCCGTGTTGGTCACGCTGCCGCGTTTTTCCAGGACCAGCTGCATGATGTCTCCGATGTATTCTCCGGGGAGCATGACGAACACCTTGACAATGGGTTCCCGGATTTCCTGAATTTCCTGCTGTTCCGGGAGCAGGCTGGGGTTGTCCACGCTGATTTCCTCCCCGTTGGTTTTGGTGACCTCGTAAATCACGGAGGGGTAGGTGGAAATGATGTCCATGTTGAATTCCCGGCGCAGGCGCTCCTGGATGATTTCCATGTGGAGCAGGCCCAGGAAGCCGCAGCGGAACCCGAAGCCCAGGGCTACGGAGGATTCCGCCTGGAAGGAAAAGGCGGCGTCATTGATCTGAAGCTTGGCCATGGCGGCCTTCAGGGCTTCAAAGTCCGAGGAGTCCACCGGATAAATGCCGGAGAAGACCATGGGGCGGATTTCCTTGAAGCCGGGCAGGGGGGAGGGGCACGGGCGCATGTAGTCCGTATAGGTGTCGCCAATCTTGACGTCCGCCGCGGATTTCATGTTGGCGATGATGTAGCCCACGTCGCCGGCTTCCAGGGAGTCCGTCCGGGTCATCTTGGGGGTGAAGATGCCCACTTCCTTCACTTCATACACTTCATCCGTGGCGAAGAGCTTGACCTTCATGCCGCGCTGCACGCTGCCGGAAATGACGCGCACATAAGAAACCACGCCGCGGTAGGCGTCATAAACGGAGTCGAATACCAGGGCGCGCAGGAGACCGTCTTCCTGCGTCTTGGGGGGGGGGATGCGCTGGACGACGGCCTCCAGAATGTCGTCAATGCCGATGCCCATTTTGGCGGAAGCATGGATGGCTTCCTCATGGGGGATGCAGACAATGTCCTCCAGCTGGCGGTACACGTTGGGAAGATTGGCGCTGGGAAGGTCGATCTTGTTGATGACGGGGATGATGGACAGATTCAGGTCCATCGCCAGGTGCATGTTGGCGAGCGTCTGGGCCTCCACGCCCTGGGCGGCGTCCACAATGAGAAGGGCGCCTTCACACGCGGCCAGGGAACGGGACACTTCATAGGAGAAGTCCACGTGGCCGGGCGTGTCCAGCAGGTTGAGCTTGTAGGTTTTTCCGTCCTTGGCCTTGTAAAAGATGGTGACGGGGTGGGACTTGATGGTAATGCCCTTTTCCCGTTCCAGGTCCATGGCATCCAGAAGCTGATCCTGCTTTTCCCGTTCGGAAATGGTATTTGTCTTTTCCAGTAGCCGGTCGGAAAGGGTGGTCTTTCCGTGGTCAATGTGAGCGATGATGGAGAAATTGCGAGTCAGTTCAATGGACATGGTGGTCTCTACCCTTCTAACGTGAGTGCCCTGTGCGCGGGGAGGGTAACACAGCCCATGCGGCGGTCAAGACCGGAGCATGACTGCCCGCCGTTCCTTGTCGGCAGACCGTGCCGCGCCGGTTCCATCCGTTCCGGAAAAACCGTCATTCATGACAAGAGCGGAACCGGGAGATTGAACGTGAAGGGGGAGGTAGGGCTCTCAACTGGTGCAGGCACGCGAGTTCCTCTCCGTGCAGCCACTTTTACTTTGTCAGCATATGAAATCCTTTTTAGCAGCCATTTTAAGTCTATTCGTTCCCGGCCTTGGCCAGTTGTACAAGGGCCACTTTGTCCAGGCCATCATCTGGTTCCTGGTGGTGGGCGCGGCATACGGCCTCCTGTACTGGTTCATCTTCGCCCTTGTTCCGATTGTCCTGCATATCATCTGCATTCTGCAGGCGTACTTCATGGACAACGAATGAGATTGTCCGGAGCATGGGCTTAACGCCTCTTTACCGGAAGGCGAAGAACCGTTTTCAGGCGGTCCGGAGACGTTTTCCGGGGATCGGAAAGGTAAATTTCATGGTGGGTGCGTGAACCTTCCATATCCGGAAGGAGCTCCGCCTCTTCCATGAAGGCGTGCATGCGGGCCAGCGTGGCTGGTTCGTCGTCATAGGGGCCCGTATGCAGGCATTGCACGCAGAGGCCTTCCCGCAGGGAGTCCAGGCGGGCGGCTTCCGTATTCAGGTGAGGTTTTTTCCTGGCGACCTGCTCCTGCGCATAAGACAGGGTCTCCTGCGTTACAAATCCGGGCTGGCGGATCATGGATACCCACCGGAAATCCTTTTTGCAGGCAGGCGCGGTGGAACCGCAGCTCCACCACAGGCTTTCCAGAGGGGGAACGACGTATTCATGGTAATCCGGAATGGGAAAAGTCCTTTTTTTGCCTCCCATGCGCACGGCATAGGACAAGGCGTACAGCAATTCCACGGCGTGCTGGTAAGCTCCTGCCGGATCATTGGGGTCCCCCTCTCCCTCCACCATGAAAAAGTTCATTTCAGGAACGTTCGCCAACACGGGGTGTGAAGGGGGAAGGTAGAAGCGCTTTTCTTCTTTTTTAAAATCCAGAGGAGACATGGGTGCAGGCTATCAGGAAAGGGGGAAACGTGCACGAATAAAAAGGCTGTTCCTTCCGGGGGAGGAACAGCCTTTTTAAGAAGAGTGAAGAATGTGTCAGGCCCTGCGGCGGCGCATCATCAGCGCAGCCAGCCCCAGCAATCCCAGGGAAGCCGTAGCCGGTTCCGGAACGACAGCCAGCGTGCCTTCCAGGGAGATGTCCGTAACAACGGCGTTGTTTCCGTCATTGCCTCCCACACTGCCCAGAACGGCATAAACCTTGCCGTTTCCGTTCGCCTTGAGAGCGGACATCTGCTCGTCCGTCAGGTCATAGGAAACATTCCATACGGAACCGTTGTTGCCTCTGGAACCCTTGCAAAGCTCCACAACGTCTCCGGTCATGGTTTCATACCACAGGGAATACGTGAAGGTGGGGCCGGTGCCGGGAGGCGTAAGGCTGAAGCTGAAGGTCAGTCCGTCATAGGCCTGCATATTGTCAATGGTCATTTTCAGGCCTGCACAGACGCCTTTGGTTCCGTTCATGTTGGGCAGGATGATGGACTGGGTCTCTGTATTGACGGAAGCTTTCCCCCATTTCAAGTCGGCATTTCCGGTGGTGGTGTACCATCCGTCGGTCCGGGAGGCGTTTCCCAGCCAGCCCTTGACATCGGCTTCTGTAATTCCGTTTCCGGTTAAACGTCCGGCTGTGTTGTAGCCCTGGCCCGTGATGCTTTCGATGCCGGGCATCAGCTCAACCGTGGCCGCAAAAGCTGTAGTTGCCAATCCCGCCAGTCCGAGGAAAATGGTGCAGAGTGTTTTCTTCATATCCTTTTGATGGTGTTAAACGGTGTTTACAGTTACGGATTAGCAATCCGGAGTCAAGTTCTAATTCTAAGAACAAGGAATTTGTGTTGAACAATGTTGTAATTATCAAAAGGCATTTCCCGGTGAAAGGAGACTTTCCGTAATCGCCAGACTCTCCCAGGGAGCGCCGCTGGCTTCTGCGGCAGCCAGACATGAAGTTGAACGGAAACTTACTTTATTCCCTGAAAGCCAGTGCATCCTGACGAACGTCTGTATTTCAGATGCCGGAGGGGCCTGCGGCGCTCCTTGGAAGGATGGAAATCCATGCTCCGTTTTTCATTCATAACGGATTGCTAATCCGGTGGAGACCTTGTTTTTGACTGGATAGAGATGCAAGGTGTTCTATGTGAAAATCTTGCATCTTTATCCATTTCCCGGCAACTGCAATTTTTCTAAAAAAGGAGGGCTCTTATCAGATTTGGCGGTGAGTTCCGGGCGGGGTGTTTCCTTCCAACGGTTATAGAGAGAATGGCCGGAATCCCGTGTTCCCCGCCAGGCAGGGCGGAACGTGGAGAGTTGCGGTTTCCCATCCCCTGCCGGGGCTTGAAATGGCGGAAAACGGAACGTTTATTGATCCGGGGGAGATGCTCCGGACGAAGCTGGAAGGAAGGGACGCCAGTTTTTGAAGCCCATTCAGGCTTCCCTTGCTCCTGGCATAAAAAATGCGGGGCCTTCATCCAGAAGGCCCCGCAGGTTGAGGTGTTTTGCCGGGAACGGCTTAACGCTCGTTGTCGAAGTTGATGGTATCGTTCAATACGTCTTCGGCAAACTCAGCCGCTTCCTCATCTTCCCCGTCCAGCGCGATTTCTTCAGCGCCTTCCGCGGGTTCCACTTCAATCTTGCTGTACAGGGGGAACCCGGTACCGGCAGGGATGAGATGGCCCATAATGACGTTTTCCTTGAAGCCTTCCAGCATGTCGGTCTTGCCGAGGGTGGAAGCTTCCGTCAGCACGCGCGTGGTATCCTGGAAGGATGCGGCGGAGATGAAGGATTCCGTTTCCAGGGAGGCCTTCGTGATGCCGAGCAGAACGGGCTTGGCGGCGGCAGGCTGGCCGCCCTGGGCTACGGTCTGTTCGTTGATGCGGTCGAAGGTGGTCTTGTCCACCTGGTCGCCCCACAGGAATTCGGTGTTGCCGGGTTCCGTGATGACTACCTTGCGGAGCATCTGGCGCACGATGATTTCCACGTGCTTGTCATTGATTTCCACACCCTGGAGGCGATAGACTTCCTGAACTTCGTTGACGAGGTGTTCCTGAAGGCTTTCCTTGCCGCAGACGTCCAGGATTTCTTCCGGAGAGACGGGGCCTTCCGTAAGCTGGTCACCCAGATGCACATGGTCGTCTTCGTGAACGATGACGTGCTTGTTCATCGGCACCAGGTGATCCACCAGTTCACCTGTGGGGGTTTCAATGGTGATGACCTTTTTGCCGCGGGAGGTGTTCTTGCTGCTGAGGCGCACGATGCCTTCCACGCGTGCAATGGTGCAGGCGTCCTTGGGCTTGCGGGCTTCAAACAGTTCCGCCACGCGGGGCAGACCGCCGGTGATGTCCTTCGTCTTGGCCACCTTGCGGGGCGTCTTGGCCACCATCGTGCCGGCGGAGATGGTTTCTCCGTCTTCCACGGTGAGGTTGGCGCCTGCGGGAATGGCGTGGTGGGCCAGAACTTCACGGGTCTTGGCGTCACGGATGACGACCTGGGGGTGAAGTTCCTGCTTGTGTTCCATCACGACGAGGGAGGAGGTGCCGGTTTCACGGTCCGTTTCCTTGGAGACGGTGATGCCGACGATCATGTCCTTGAATTCGACCACGCCGCCCTTTTCTGCAATAACGGGCACGTTGTACGGGTCCCAGGTGGCAAGGGTTTCATCCTTCTTGATGGAGCCGCCGTTGGGCACGTACAGGATGGTGCCGATGACGGGCTGGTAGGATTCCAGTTCACGGCCCTGTTCGTTTTCAATGCGGACGGAGCAGTTCTTGTTCAGTACAACGAAGTTGCCGTCTGCGTTTTCTACCGTGCGGAGGTCTTCCGTGTAGATGACGCGGCCGTCGTTCTTCGCTTTCACGATGGGCTGCTTGAACGCCGTGGTGGCGGTACCGCCCACGTGGAACGTACGCATGGTGAGCTGCGTGCCGGGTTCACCGATGGACTGGGCGGCAATGATGCCGACCGCTTCCCCGATCTTCACTTCCTGGCCGGTGGCCAAGTTCAGGCCGTAGCACTTGGCGCAGCAGCCCTTCTTGAGTTCACAGGTGAGCACGGAACGGATTTTCAGCTGTTCAATGCCGATCTTTTCCAGTTGTTCCGCCTGCTTTTCATTAATGAGGTCGTTGATGTCCACGATGATTTCACCGTTGACGGGGTCAACGATGCGTTCGCAGGAGGTGCGGCCGTAGATGCGGGAGGCCAGGGACGCCACTTCTTCATCACCGTCATAGATGGCATGAACGGTGATGCCGTTGCTGGTGCCGCAGTCTTCCGCGTGGACGATGACGTCCTGGGCCACGTCTACCAGCTTGCGGGTCATGTAGCCGGAGTCAGCTGTCTTCAAGGCGGTGTCAGCCAGGCCCTTGCGGGCGCCGTGGGTGGAGATGAAGTATTCCAGCACGGACAGGCCTTCACGGAAGTTGGCCGTAATGGGCTGTTCAATAATTTCACCGCTGGGCTTGGCCATCAGACCGCGCATGCCGGAGAGCTGCTTGATCTGCGCCTTGTTGCCTCGGGCGCCGGAGTCCACCATCATGAAGAGCGGGCTGGCCATCTTGGAGCCTTCGTTGTGTTCCAGCTTGCGGTACAGGGCCGCCTGGATCACGTCCGTGGTCTGGGTCCAGATGTCCACCACCTTCTGGTAGCGTTCACCGTCCGTGATGATACCGTTCTTGTATTGGCGGGTCACCTTGTCCAGTTCCGCATACGCCTTCTCGATCTCCGTCTTCTTCTGGGACGGAACGACCATGTCCACAATGCCGATGGAGCAGCCGGAACGGGTAGCTTCCTTGAAGCCCAGGTTTTTCAGGGAATCCAGGGTCTTCACGGTGCGTTCCTTGCCCACGGTCTGGTAGCAGCGCCAGATGATGTCGCCCATCTGCTTCTTGCCCACGTTGCGGTTGATGTAACCGAGCTCCCGGGGCCAGATTTCATTGAAGCGAACGCGTCCGGCGGTGGTGACGAGGACTTTCTTGGTCACATCCCCGTACACCACTTCGGAAGGCTTCTTGCCGTAGTCCGGGTTGTGCAGGCGGATCCAGTCATGGTAGCCGATCTTGCGGGCGGCAATGGCGTATTCCACTTCATCAATGGATTCGAAGAGGGGGAGGTGATGATGATTGTCCTGGTTGTTCTGCACTTCCGCGGCACGGGTATGCGTCAGGAAGTACGCTCCCAGAATAATATCCTGCGTAGGCGTGGCGATGGGTTTGCCGGAGGCCGGGGAGAAGATATTGTTGGGAGCCAGCATGAGCTGACGGGCTTCCATCTGGGCTTCCACGGACAGCGGCACGTGCACGGCCATCTGGTCACCGTCGAAGTCCGCGTTGTACGCGTTACAGACGAGCGGGTGCAGGCGGATGGCGGAGCCTTCAATCAGGACCGGTTCAAAGGCCTGGATGGAGAGGCGGTGCAGGGTGGGGGCGCGGTTAAGCATTACCGGGTGGCCCTTGGTGACTTCTTCCAGAATGTCCCACACTTCCGGCGTCTTGCGGTCAATGAGCTTCTTGGCGGAGCGCACGGTGTGCACGTAGCCCAGCTCCTTCAGGCGGTGGATGATGAAGGGTTCAAACAGGATGAGGGCCATCTTCTTGGGAAGGCCGCACTGGTTGAGCTTCAGTTCCGGGCCAATCACGATAACGGAACGGCCGGAGTAGTCCACGCGCTTGCCGAGCAGGTTCTGGCGGAAACGGCCTCCCTTGCCCTTCAGCATGTCGGAAAGGGACTTGAGGGGGCGGTTGCCGGCACCCGTAACGGCGCGGCCATGGCGGCCGTTGTCGAACAGGGCGTCCACGGCTTCCTGGAGCATGCGCTTTTCATTGCGGATGATGACTTCCGGGGTTTTGAGGCTCAGGAGGGTCTTCAGACGGTTGTTGCGGTTGATGACGCGGCGGTACAGGTCATTCAGGTCAGACGTGGCGAAGCGGCCGCCTTCCAGCGGAACCAGCGGGCGCAGGTCCGGGGGAATCACGGGCAGCACGTTCAGGATCATCCATTCCGGGCGCGTGTTGGACTGAAGGAAGCCTTGGGCCAGCTTCAGACGCTTGGCGATCTTGCGCTTGTTCTGCTTGGAGTTGGTGTTGTCCAGCTGTTCCTGCAGGTCCGTGACGAGGGAGGCCAGGTCAATGGAGGAAAGCATCTTCTGGATGGCTTCCGCGCCCATGCCGGCTTCAAAGCTGTCATAGCCGTATTCGTCTTCCGCATTGCGGAATTCTTCTTCCGTCAGGATGGCTCCCTTTTCCAGGGGAGTGCTGCCGGGATCCACCACGATGTAGTCTTCATAGTAGATCACGCGTTCCAGATGGCGGGCGGTCATGTCAAGCATGAGGCCGATGCGGCTGGGCATGCACTTGTAAAACCAGATGTGGGAGACCGGAACGGCCAGTTCAATGTGGCCCATGCGTTCACGGCGCACGCGCGCGTTGGTTACTTCCACGCCGCAGCGGTCGCAGGTGATGCCCTTGTGCTTGATGCGCTTGTACTTGCCGCAGGCGCATTCCATGTCACGGGTGGGCCCGAAGATGCGTTCACAGAACAAGCCGCCTTTTTCCGGCTTGAACGTGCGGTAGTTGATGGTTTCCGGGTTAACGACTTCACCGAAGGACCAGCTGCGGATGGTATCCGGGTCCGCCACGGTGATGGCAACCTGGTCAAAGGTCCGCGGTTTGTCGCTCAGGCCGTGCATTTCCCTGATGGTGGGGGTATCAGACATATAATAAAAGTTTTGAAGAATGTTTGATGCCCACTCCCGCGTTTTGCGGCACGGGAGTGGAATACGGTGGATGTTTAGAATTTGAGGTCGGAGAAGTCGACGTCCGCCAGTCCGGCCATGTCGTCGCTGTCGAAGCCTTCCGTCATGCCGTCCACGGGGGTGAGGTCCGTATCGCCGAGCTGCAGGGAGGGTTGTTCATCCTTGCTGCCGGGGCGCACGTTCAGGCCCAGGGACTGCATTTCCTTCATCAGAACGTTGAAGGATTCCGGAGTTCCGGCTTCCAGGGTATTGTCACCCTTCACGATGGATTCGTAAATGCGGGTGCGGCCCTGCACGTCGTCAGACTTCACAGTGAGGAGTTCCTGGAGGGTGTAGGCGGCGCCATAGGCTTCCAGCGCCCACACTTCCATTTCCCCGAAACGCTGGCCGCCGTACTGGGCCTTGCCGCCCAGGGGCTGCTGCGTGACCAGGCTGTACGGACCCACGGCGCGGGCGTGGATCTTGTCCGCCACCAGGTGGTTCAGCTTGAGCATGTAGGTCTGGCCTACCACCACCGGGTTGTGGAAGGGTTCACCGGTCAGGCCGTCATAGAGGGTGCTCTTGCCGCCCACGGTGCCGTCCTTGCCGTCGCCGATCCAGGTGAAGCCGTCCACCTGCTTGGCTTCGGACATGTAGTTCCAGATGGCGTCTTCACTGATGCCGTCGAACACCGGAGTGGCCACCTTGAAGCCGAGGGCCCTGGCAGCGATGCCGAGGTGGGCTTCAAGAACCTGCCCCACGTTCATTCGGGAAGGCACGCCCAGGGGGTTCAGAACGATGTCCACCGGAGTGCCGTCCGCAAGGAAGGGCATGTCCTGTTCCGGAACGATCTTGGCTACCACGCCCTTGTTGCCGTGGCGCCCGGCCATCTTGTCACCCACGCCGAGCTTGCGCTTGGCGGCGATGTACACCTTGACTTCCTTCAGTCCGCCGGGTTCGGATTCGTCACCGGATTCCATCTGGTCCAGCCTGTGTTCGCGTTCGTCATCCAGTTCCGTGAAGCGGCCTTCAAAGGAGGTGATGATTTCCAGTATCTTGTTGCGGATCGGGCTCGGTTCGATTTCGATGTGGTCGTGAACCAGGGCCAGCTTGCGCAGCAGGGTCTTGGTGATCTTGCGGTTGGCGGGGATGATGATTTCACCGGTCTGTTCGTTGACCACGTCCAGCGGGATTTTTTCACCCAGAAGAATGTCGGAGAGCTTCTTGGTCAGCTGGTCAATGAGCTGTTCCTTCTTCTTCTTGTGCTCGTCATTGATCTTCTTGAACTGCTTCTTCTTTTCCGCGCTGTCCACCACGAGGTCGCCGCGGTGGTGGCCGGAGCCCGTGGAAGAGATGCGCACGTCCATCACGATGCCGGTGCAGCCGGAAGGGACACGCAGGGAGGTGTCTTTCACTTCCGCAGCCTTTTCACCGAAGATGGCGCGCAGGAGGCGTTCCTCCGGAGCCAGTTCCGTTTCAGACTTGGGAGTGATCTTGCCCACGAGGATGTCGCCGGGCTTCACTTCCGCGCCGATGCGGATGACGCCGTCATGGTCCAGGTTCTTCAGGGCTTCGTCACCGGCGTTCGGAATGTCGCGGGTGATTTCTTCCGGGCCCAGCTTGGTATCGCGGGCCTGCACTTCAAACTCGGAGATGTGGATGGAGGTGAAGGTGTCTTCCTTCACGGTCTTTTCAGAGATGACGATGGCGTCTTCGAAGTTATAGCCGTTCCACGGCATATATGCCACCAGCACGTTGCGGCCAAGGGCCAGTTCGCCCTGGTCCGTGTTCGGGCCGTCGGCCAGCACGTCACCGGTCTTGATCTTCTCGCCGCGGCGTACGATCGGACGCTGGTTGATGCAGGTTCCGGCGTTGGAACGCATGAACTTGCGCAGGGGATAGACGTAAACGCCATTGTCGCGGTCCGTGCGCACGCTGTCCGGGTCGGACAGGAACACTTCCGGACGCACGGGCAGTTCCCCGTCTTTCGTCGTGATGATGACTTCCGCCGAGGCGGCGGCTACCACGCCGTCCGCTTCCGCCAGAACGACGGAACGGGAGTCCCTGGCGCACTTGCCTTCAATGCCGGTCCCCACGTACGGGGATTCCGCCACCATGAGAGGCACGCCCTGGCGCTGCATGTTGGAACCCATGAGGGCGCGGTTGGCGTCATCATGTTCCAGGAAGGGAATAAGGCCTGCGGCGATGGAGACGAGCTGCTTGGGAGACACGTCCATGTAGTGCACGTCGGCGGGGTCCACTTCAATGAACTCGCCCTTTTCACGGGCGGTCACGCGGGAGGTGGTGAAGTTGCCCTGTTCGTCCAGGGGGTTGTTGGCCTGGGCGATAAGGTAGCCTTCCTCCTGGTCGGCGGTGACGTATTCGATGGTGTTGGTGACCCGGCCGTTTTCCACCTTGCGGTAGGGCGTTTCAATGAATCCGAATTCATTGATGCGGGCGTAGGTGCACATGGAGTTGATCAGACCGATGTTGGGACCTTCAGGGGTCTCAATCGGGCAGATGCGGCCATAGTGGGAGGGATGCACGTCTCGGACTTCGAAGCCGGCGCGGTCACGGTTCAGGCCGCCGGGCCCCAGGGCGGAAAGGCGGCGCTTGTGCGTCAGTTCCGCAAGGGGATTGATCTGGTCCATGAACTGGGAGAGCTGGGAGCGGCCGAAGAAGTCGCGCACGACGGCGCTGAGGGCCTTCGGGTTGATGAGCTTGCTGGGCGTGACGCCTTCAATGTTCTGGTCAATGAGGGTCATGCGTTCCTTCACCAGGCGTTCCGTGCGGGCGAGACCCACGCGGCACTGGTTGGCCATGAGTTCACCCACGGCGCGCACGCGGCGGCTGCCCAGGTGGTCAATGTCGTCCACCATGCCTTCACCTTTCTTGAGGCGCAGGAGATACTTGAGAGCGGCCAGGAAGTCGTCCGCGGTCATCAGGCGCTGGTCCAGGCTGGTGTCCAGCCCAAGCTTCTGGTTGATCTTGTAGCGGCCCACGCGGGTGAGGTCGTACTTCTTGGGATCGTCAAAGAGCCTCTTGAGCAGGGTGCGGGCCTGGGCGGCCGTGGCGGGATCGCCGGGACGGAGGCGCTTGTAGATTTCCTTGAGGGCGGATTCCTCGTCATGGGCGGGGTCCTTCTTCAGGGTCTTGATCAGCACATCGTCTTCAGTCTGGTCAATGACGTCGATTTCCTTGATGCCGAACTGGAGGAGCTGGCGCACCACGCCCATATTGAGCTGTTCAAACGCCTTGGCGAGGACCAGGTCCTTGTCCTTGATGGTGTCCACGGCCACGAGGTTGTGCAGGTCTTCCTCCGTCATGTCTTCGCTCAGGGGAAGCGTGCGGATGTCATAGAACTGGCTGACGATGTCGCGGTCCGTCTTGAAGCCCAGATAACGCATGAACGTCGTCGCAAGGAACTTGCGGCGGCGGCGGCGGCGGTCAAGGTAGACGTAGAGGAGGTCGTTGGTGTCAAACTGGACTTCCAGCCAGGAGCCGCGGTCCGGAATGATGCGGAAGGAGTGGAGGAGCTTGCCGTTCAGGTGCTGGGCGCTTTCAAAGCAGATGCCCGGGGAACGGTGGAGCTGGGACACGATAACGCGTTCGGCGCCATTGATGACAAAGGTGCCGCGATTGGTCATCATGGGGAGTTCACCCATGTAGACCGTTTCTTCCTTGGATTCGTTGTCAGACTTGAGCTTGAAGGTGACCTGGAGGGCGGCGCTGTAGGTTTCCCCGGCGCGGATAGCCTCGTAATCGCTCATCTTCGGCTGTTCGATGTCGTAGGAGACGAAGTCGAGCTCAATGTTTTCGTCATAGCTCTTGATAGGAAAGATTTCCTTCAGAACGCCGTGTAACCCGATGTTTTTCCTGGCCGCGGCCGGTGTGTCCTGTTGTAGAAAATCGAAGTATGATTGAAGTTGAATCTCAATAAGGTTCGGAGGTTCGATGACTTCCTTGATATTCCCGAAGTAGAGTCGCTTTGACATGGGCTGCTGTGGCGGAGATGTTATGGGTTTGCATCCTGAAAAACCCGGATGCTGGGCTGATTGGTTCCTTCCTTGGGAGACGGAACCGACTGGAAGCGTTTTGACGGGTAAAAAGCCTCTAGTCGGTCACGCGGGATGTGAAGACGAGGAAGCGCAACAGGAGAAAAACGGGTCTTCTCCTGTTGCGCGGGAAGTAAAAAGCTTACTTGACGTCAACCTTGGCGCCAGCTTCTTCGAGCTTGGCCTTGGCGGCGTTAGCTTCGTCCTTGGAGACGGCTTCCAGGATGACGGCGGGGGTGCCTTCAACCAGTTTCTTGGCGTCCACCAGGCCGAGACCGGTCTTCACTTCGCGGACGGCCTTAATCACGGCGATCTTGTTGGCGCCGGCTTCCGTCAGAACGACGTTGAATTCGGTCTTTTCTTCTTCAGCTTCGGCAGGAGCGGCAGCGGCAGCGGCAGCTACGGGAGCAGCGGCGGAAACGCCCCACTTTTCTTCCAGGAGCTTGACGAGGTCGGCAGCTTCCAGGATGGTGAGGGTACCGAGTTCTTCAGCGATTTTGTTAATATCAGCCATTGTATTGTTTTCTAGTTTGGTTTCGAGTCGCGCCAAGAGCCAACTTGGCATTTCAGTTCTCCGGCTGGAGTTCCGACAAGGAACCTGTAGGAGAGTCAGGCCCGGTTTTCACACATTTGGCTAGAGTGCAACCGGGCCGTCCGGTCAAGGGGTTAGTATTAGGCGGCGGGTTCTTCGCTGCCGCCGTTTTCTTTGTCCACATATGCCTGAATAACTCGGGCAAGAGCGGAACCGGCTGCATTGATGGTGCCAAGGAGCTTGGCCAGCAGCTGATCGCGGGGGGGCAGTTCACCGATGGCGCGGATCTGGTCCGCGGAGAGGACGTCACCGTCCAGGATCGCCACCTTGTATTCAGCCTTCTTGGAGGCCTTGGCAAAGGTGTTGATAGCCTTGGCGGCGGCAGCCACGTCGGACGCGCCGGTCACGAAAGCGGTCTGGCCGACGAGGTGTTCACCGATGTCGGGAAGGCCGGCGTCCGTCAGGGCCGTACGCATGAAGTTGTTCTTGGCTACGTGGCACTGGGCGCCGCAGGCGGCCAGGGCGGAACGCAGGTTGGTGAACTCAGGCACGGTGATCGAGGTGTAGTCCACGACGATCAGGAACGGGGAGGCGTTGACGCGGGCGGTCAGGTCGTCAATGATGATACGCTTGTCAGGATTCATGGTGTGCTAAATCGGTTCGGGTTACAGTTTGGCGATGGAAGCGGTGTCAACCGGCAGACCGGGGCACATGGCGCATGAAACGGTGACGGATTCAATGTAGGCGCCCTTGGCGGAAGCCGGGCGGGCCTTGACGACGGAATCAATCAGAGCAGCGATGTTTTCAGTGATGCCTTCGTTGGAGAAGGAGAGCTTGCCTACAGCGGCGGAGATGTTGGCGTTCTTGTCAACCTTGTAGTCAACACGGCCGGCCTTCACTTCCTTCACGGCCTTGGCCGTGTCATCCGTAACGGTGCCGGTTTTCGGGTTGGGCATCAGGCCGCGCGGACCCAGCACACGGGCAACCTTGCGGACCTCCGTCATGGCGTCGGGGGTGGCAATGGCCGTGTCAAAGTCAACGAAACCGTCCTGGACCTTCTTGATCAGGTCTTCAAAGCCCACGAATTCGGCTCCGGCTTCCTGGGCGGCCTTGGCGGCATCACCCTGGGCGAAGACGAGGACGCGGACGTTCTTACCCGTGCCGTTGGGCAGGGAGACGCTGCCGCGGACCATCTGGTCGGATTTGCGGGGGTCCACGGTCAGGTGGAAGGAAACGGTGACAGTCGGGTCAAATTTCGGGGCCGGGAAAGACTTCATGGTTTCCACGGCTTCCGTGATGCTGTAGTTCTTGTTAGGGGTAACAAGCTTGGCTGCTTCTTGATATCGCTTGCTGCGTTTGGTAGACATGTGTGTATTTGGCAGTGCGTTCGGATTGGTTAATCCTCCTGCGGTGAGTGTTACATACCTTCAACTTCGATGCCCATCTGGCGGGCCTGGCCGGCAAGGATGCGGGCGGCGCGTTCGGGGTCCTTCGTGTTGAGGTCCGGGAGTTTGGTGTTGACGACTTCCATCAGCTTGGCCTTGGAAAGAGTGGCGACCTTCTTTTTGTTCGGTTCGCCGGAGCCGGAAGGAATGCCGGCGGCCTTCTTGAGAAGCACGCTGCCCGGGGGCTGCTTGGTGATGAAAGAGAATGACTTGTCCTTGTAAACCGTGATGACGGTCGGCAGGAGGTCGCCAGCCTGCTTTTGCGTGGCGGCGTTGAACTCCTTGCAGAATGCCATGATGTTTACACCGGCCTGACCAAGTGCCGGACCCACGGGCGGGGAGGGGTTAGCAGCTCCGGCATTAATCTGGAGCTTAATGATTTTGGTTATTTCTTTTGCCATGGTTTTGCTTTGTTAGCGGAGAAAATGAACGGGAGAAGCCTGCGGCTTTCCGGATGGGGCGGTTCAGGCTTTTTCAACCTGCCAGTATTCCAGGTCCACCGGGGTAGCGCGGCCAAAGATGGAGACGCTGACGCGCAGCTTGCCTTTTTCGGGGTCGATTTCTTCGATGGTGCCTTCCTGGCTTTGGAACGGGCCTTCGCAAACACGTACGGGATCGCCGACGGCAAATTCCACCTTGGGGCGGGCGGCTACGGCTTCCGCGTCCAGCAGGGGCAGAAGGTCTTCCACCTCGCGCTTGCGCATGGGAAGGGGTGCATTGCGTGAACCGGCGATGCTGATGACGCCGTCAATCTGCTGAATGAAGTACCAGAGGTCTTTGTTCAGGGTGCCGTCCGCTTCCAGCAGGTACATGTTGGCATAGACGTAGCCGGGGAAAAGTTTGCTGTGGCGTTCCGTCTTTTTGCCGTTGCGCACTTCGGAAATGAGCTCCGTGGGGACTTCAACGCGGTAGATGAAGTCGGAAAGTTCGGCGTCCTTTGCCTTGCGGATGATGCGGTCACGAACGCTGTTTTCCTGTCCGGAGAGGACGTGAAGAACATACCATTGTTCGTGAGGCTCTGGGGTACTGGGCATGATCGGAGAAAGAAAGTAGGAGTAAAACTAGATAGCCAACTGGATGAGGTAGTTGACCACGCTGTGAAGAAAGATGTCGAACGATGCAACAAACGCGCCAAGGAAGACCATGGCAATCAGTACGACGAGAGTGGAACCCCAGAGTTCGCGGAATTTTTTGAAACCTTTCACCTTGGGGTCGCTTTCCCAGGGCCAGGTGGTCTTCTTAAGTTCGCCCTTAACTTCGGCGATGAATTGAGAAATCTTGCGAAACATGCTTCAAGGTGGGGTGATGTATTTGGAAAGAAGTGGCAGGTCAGGAGGGACTCGAACCCCCAACATTTGGTTTTGGAGACCAACGCTCTACCAATTGAACTACTGACCTGTTGAAGTCTCTTCTTTCGTGGGAAATGAGGGGGCCTCCGGGGAGACCCCCTCATTAAACCTGATGTAGATTCCTCTACAAGTTCCCAAGGGAACTTAGTCAAGGATTTCGCTCACACGACCGGCACCAACGGTGCGGCCGCCTTCGCGGATAGCGAATCGCATGGCTTTTTCCATGGCGATCGGAGTGATGAGCTGGACTTCCAGGTTGACGTTGTCACCAGGCATCACCATTTCCACGCCTTCGGGAAGGGTGCAGCAACCGGTCACGTCCGTCGTGCGGAAGTAGAACTGCGGGCGGTAGTTGTTGAAGAACGGGGTGTGACGGCCGCCTTCTTCCTTGGTCAGGACGTAAACTTCAGCCCTGAAGTTCTTGTGGGGCTTCACGGTGCCGGGCTTGATGATTACCTGGCCGCGTTCGATGTCTTCCTTCTTCAGGCCGCGGAGAAGCAGACCAACGTTGTCACCGGCCTGACCTTCGTCAAGCAGCTTGCGGAACATTTCAATGTCCGTAACGGCGGTCTTCTGGGTGTCCTTGATGCCGATGATTTCAACTTCTTCCATCTTCTTGACGATACCGCGTTCGATACGTCCGGTAGCCACGGTGCCGCGGCCGGAGATGGAGAACACGTCTTCCACAGGCATGAGGAAGGGCTGGTCAACGGGGCGTTCAGGCTGCGGAATGTAGGAGTCAACAGCGGCCATGAGTTCCATGATGGAGTCTTCAGCGGCGGTGTCGCCTTCCAGAGCCTTAACGGCGGAACCCTTGATGATGGGGGTTTCATCGCCCGGGAATTCGTATTCGTTGAGGAGTTCGCGGATTTCCATTTCCACGAGTTCGATGAGGTCGGGATCGTCAACCAGGTCGCACTTGTTCATGTAAACGACGATGGCGGGGACGCCCACCTGGCGGGCAAGGAGGATGTGTTCGCGGGTCTGCGGCATCGGGCCGTCGGAGGCGGCGACCACGAGGATGGCACCGTCCATCTGAGCAGCGCCGGTGATCATGTTCTTCACATAGTCGGCGTGTCCGGGGCAGTCAACGTGGGCATAGTGACGGTTTTCCGTTTCGTATTCAACGTGGGCCGTGGAGATGGTAATGCCGCGTTCGCGTTCTTCGGGGGCGGCGTCGATCTGGTCATAGCCGCGTGCTTCGGCGAAACCCTTCTTAGCGAGCACTGAAGTAATGGCGGCGGTAAGGGAGGTTTTGCCGTGGTCAACGTGACCGATGGTGCCCACGTTCACGTGGGGCTTGTTGCGCTGGAATTGCTCTTTAGCCATAATGTTTTGTTTAGGTTTGGGCTGCTATGGGTCTAGCTTGAAGATGGAGCTTCTGGCGGGAATTGAACCCGCGACCTCATCCTTACCAAGGATGCGCTCTACCCCTGAGCTACAGAAGCATAGACTTCTTCCGCCTTTCGCTGCTCTTAGAGAGTTGTAAATCCGCCCAAACCTGCGGTTCTAGCGGATAGATAGCATCCTCCCGTGTTGCCTGACGAAAAGCGGACGCTAGGTTACGTTTTTTAATACCGGATGTCAATGAAAACATGAACATTTTTTTATCTTTATGCCGCAAATACGGGGTGTTCATGTATAATATATTTATCAGGAATGCGTTGAATATTTAGATCTGTTTAGATCTTCCGTCAATTTGAGATTGGGGTCAACGTCTTCATCCAGAGAGTGGAACAATCCCCTGCGGGCTTTGAGGCAGGTGACATAGGCGATCATGGCGGCATTGTCCGTCGTCAGGTCGAAGTCCGGCAGCACCAGTTCCACCTTTTCACGGGCACAAGCGGCTTTCAGCCGGGAACGCAGCTCCCCGTTGCAGGAGACGCCGCCGGAAACGGAAAGGGTGCGGTGGCCGGAGACGCGCAGGGCATGCAGGGCCTTGTGAATCAGAACGTCCGTTACGGCGCGCTGGAAGGAGGCGCAGATATCCCGCAGGGTCTGTTCCGGCAGGTCATGCGGATCGCCGCTTTCCGTCAGCTTGGGCAGCGTGTAGAGAACGGCGGTTTTCAAGCCGGAGAAGGAGACGTTGGCCGTGTGCTCCTTCATCAGGGCACGTGGGAAGGAGAAGGCTTCCGGGTCTCCTCCCGCAGCCATGCGGTCTATTTCCGGGCCTCCGGGGTACGGAAGGCCGAGCATTTTTCCCACCTTGTCAAAGGCTTCCCCCGCGGCGTCGTCCAGGGAACGGCCCAGCAGGCGGTAGTCCCCCACGCCGCGAACATCCACAAAGAGGGTGTGGCCGCCGGAGACGACCATGCCCAGATGGGGAACGGGGCCTCCTGGACGTTTGACGAAGGGGGAGAGCAGGTGGCCTTCCAGATGGTTGACGGAGACGAAGGGTCTGCCCGTCGCCAGCGCCAGCGCCTTGGCCGTACTGTTGCCCACCAGCAGGGCGGCTACCAGGCCCGGGCCTCCCGTAGCGCCGAAGACGTCAATGTCCGCCGGGTTGACGCCGGCCTCACGGCATGCGGCCCGGATGACGCCGGGAAGGTCCGCCGAGTGGTTGCGGGAAGCCAGTTCCGGCACCACGCCGCCGTGGCGGCGGTGAATGGCAATCTGGGAGGAGATGATGGAGGAGAGTATTTCCGGAGCTTCCTCCTCTCCGGCGGAACGCAGGATGGCTACTGCCGTTTCGTCACAGGAGGATTCTATTCCCAGAACGGTGAGGGATTCCGGCATGGCGGAGCAGGTGGGGTTAGGAGGCCTGGCGGATTTGCGCCGGTTTCTTGTCAGTAACCGTTTCCCTGGTGATGGTGACGGAGTCCGCATCATCCATGCTGGGCACCTTGTACATGACGTCCAGCATGAGGGTTTCAAAGATGGAGCGCAGGGCGCGGGCGCCGGTGCCGCGTTCCATGGCTTCCGCGGCCATGGCCTTCAGAGCGTCCGGCTGCACGTCCAGCCTGGCGCCGTACATGGCGAGCAGCTTGGAGTATTGCTTGACCAGCGCGTTTTTCGGTTCCGTAAGCAGGCGCACGAGCTGGTCTTCATCCAGCTTGGCAAGCGGGCAGAAGATAGGCAGGCGTCCTACGAGTTCCGGAATCATGCCGAAGGAGAAGAGGTCTTCCGGCATGGCCTGGGCCAGGATTTCCTCTTCCGAGTATTCCTTGCGGTCACGCTGTTCCGTGATGGCGCCGAAGCCCATCTGGGTGGAACCGAGACGCTTGCGGATGATTTCCTCCAGTCCGACGAAGGCTCCCCCCACGATGAAGAGGATTTTCTCCGTGTTAACGCGGATGTATTCCTGCTGCGGGTGCTTGCGGCCTCCGGTGGGCGGGACATTGCAGATGGTGCCTTCAATGATTTTCAGCAGGGCCTGCTGCACGCCTTCCCCGGAGACGTCCCGCGTGACGGAGACGTTCTGGGTCTTGCGGCCTATCTTGTCGATTTCATCCACATAGATGATGCCCTGTTCCGCCTTGGCCACGTCAAAGTTGGCGGCCTGGAGAAGGCGCAGGATGATGTTTTCCACGTCTTCCCCCACGTAGCCGGCTTCCGTCAGCGTGGTGGCGTCCACAATGCAGAAGGGGACGTTGAGCATTTTTGCCAGCGTTTTCGCCAGCAGGGTTTTTCCGGAGCCGGTGGGGCCGGCCAGCAGGATGTTGGATTTTTCAATCTCCACGTCGTCCAGGGATTCGTCTTCCAGCATCACGGCGCTCTGGCGCAGGCGCATGTAGTGGTTGTACACGGCTACGGAGAGCACTTTTTTGGCGTAGTCCTGGCCGATGACGTACTGGTTGAGCGTGGCGCACATTTCTTCCGGCGTGGGCAGCGGGCCTTCGTAGGCGGCTGTCTCGCCGGCGGTATCCTTGAGCATGTCCGCGGCGGCGGCCTTGCGGGCCTCCGCCTGGCACATGGCATAGGCGGAGGGCTCCATGTTCAGGATGCCCTGGATGAAGCGGGTTGCCAGCGGAAGGCCGGTATCCTTCACAATCATGTTGACACAAATTTCAACGCAATTGTTACAGATATAGAAGTCTTCCGCAATCTGGATGAGCTTGTCCACCTTGTTCCCGGGCTTGCCGCAGCAGGAACAGGCAGGAATATGGGGGCTGGAACCGGACATGGTTTTGCTAGTAGAGAGAAATACGCCGGGGGCTTAGGCCTTGCCCTTCTTTTTGTCGTCCTGGCTTTCGGAATGATGGGTCAGCACCTTGTCCACCAGGCCGTAGGCGGCGGCTTCCTCGGCGGTCATGTAATTGTCACGGTCGGCATCCTTTTCAATCTGCTTTTCCGTTTTTCCGGTGTGCTTGGCCAGAATGCCGTTGAGGCGCTTCTTGAGGTTGAACATGAAGCCGATGGTGCGTTCCACGTCGGAAGCGGTGCCCTGGGCGCCGCCGGAAACCTGGTGGATCATCACATGGGAGTTCGGCAGGCAGAACCGCTTGCCGGGCGTGCCCGCGGCCAGCAGGACGGAACCCATGGAGGCGGCGATGCCCAGGCAGTACGTGTTCACGTCACAGGAAACGAACTGCATCGTGTCGTAAATCGCCAGGCCCGCGGTGACGGAACCGCCGGGGGAGTTGATGTAAACGTGAATGTCCTTTTTCGGATCAGCCATCTGGAGGAACAGAAGCTGGGCGATGACGGAGTTTGCTACATCGTCGTCAATGGCGGAGCCGATGAAGATGACGCGGTCCTTCAGGAGGCGGGAGTAGATGTCAAAGGCGCGTTCGCCGCGGCCGTCCTGCTCCACCACCATGGGAACGTAATAGGCGTTCACAGGGTTTGATTTGGAAGATTGGTTTTGAAACATAATGTTGTTAAAGATGTTGATGTTGTCTTGTTCAATGTGTTTTCCCCGCCTGCCGGATACAAAACGGGGGAGTCGGGCATATGCGCGCCAACTCCCCCTGGTAAGGTGTCTTGTGCAGAGGAGGGTTATTGCTCGTCTACCGTTACTTTGGCTTCTTTTGTCAGGAAGTCCAGTACCTTGGCTGTCAGCAGGCTCATTCTGATGCCATGCACGCGGCCTTCGCGCTGGAGTTCGCGGATGTAGGATTTAAGGTTCTTTTTCTGCTGGCGCGCCTGGCGTGCCACTTCATTGTAAAGTTCCATTTCCGTGACGGCGATTTTTTCCACCTGGGCCACTTCCTGAAGCATGAAGAATACCTTGAGGTTGCGCTTGGCTTCCTTTCTGGCTTCTTCACGGGCTTCTTCCACAAACTTGTCCATGTCCGCCGGGGCGTTTCCGCTGTACATGGCCTGCTGCATTTTCTGCTGAAGGATGCCGTACACTTCACGTTCCACGACGGCTTCCGGCAGGTTGAAGTCCAGCAGGTCCGCCAGCTTTTCCGTGATCTGGTCAGCCTTGGCTTCGTCAATCTGCGCGGTCTTGCGCTGGGCCAGGTTTTCCTTCAGGGCGGTTTTCAGGTCTTCCAGGTTCTTGCCGGGAAGCACTTTTTCCGCAAAGGCGTCATCCATGGCCGGGAGTTCCTTTTCACGGACTTCCTTGATGGTGGTGTGGAATACAAGTTCCTTGCCGCGCAGGTCTTCAATCGGGAAGGTGTCCGGAATGGTGACGGTAATGTCCTTGCTGTCCCCGGCCTTCAGCCCTTCCAGGGCGGAGGCGAAACCGGGCAGGAACTGGTCGTCCTCCACTTTCATCCACTGGCCTTCACGGCCTTCCAGGAATCCTACGGGCTTGCCGACGGCTTCCGCCACGGGCTTGCCTTCCAGCGTGGTCTTGAAATCAATGATCGCCACGTCGTCCTTCTTGGCGGCGCGGTCCACGGGAGTGAATTCCGCGATTTGTTCGGCCAGGGACTTCAGGGCTTCCTCTACTTCCGCTTCCGTCACCTCGGAGGAGGGGACCTTGACTTCAATGCCCTTGTACTCCGGCAGCTCGAACTCGGGAACCACGGTCATCGTGCTGGTAGCGGTGTAGTTGCCCTTGTCATCCAGGGACTGTTCCGGCTTGCCGAAGTTGAGCACTTTCAATTTGGGGTTTTCTTCCAAGGCTGTGGAGCAGGCCGTTTCAAAAAGGTTGTCCAGCAATTCTTCCTCAATTTCCTTCTTGAAGCGCTTTTCAATGATGGACTTGGGCGTTTTGCCGGGACGGAAGCCGGGCAGCTTGGCTTTGCCGGCGTAGGAGTCCACAATGGAGGCGCGGCGTGCAGCCGTGGTTTCTGCGGGGATGGAAGCTTTCAGCGTGGCTGTGCAGTCCGGTTGAATATCAACGTTGATTTCCATAAATAATACGGTCAGTGTTAATTGAAAGTGGTTCTGTCTCGGCTCCGGGATGACGGCAGCGGTCAAAACACGGGCGGCGGTAAATGTAATGAGAGGGTATATGGAGTGCAAGCTATTGCACAGGAATGACACAATTGCCTTTCCCGGGCGCCTGTACGCGCGCAACGTAAAAATGCGGGGCAACTGCGTTCTACGCGGAATCACGTCTTGACTATGCAGGAGGAAAAGTCCTTTATATCCCAAGCATTAAGTTCAGCTCTCATGATTCGACCCGTTTTTTTGTGTGTTTCCTTCCCCCTGATGGCATGTTCGGCTGCTTTGGCCCAGGATAAGTCTTCCCTTAACAGAGGCGGCTATGGTTCCGTAATGACGCCGGACCAGGTGGTGAAGGAATTGGGCCCGGAAACGGGGCTTCTGTCCGGGGACCAGGCGTATGAAGGCCGTCCCGTGAAGAGCGTTTCCGTGCGCTACAGGAGCACTGGCAAGACCGTGTCTGAAGACCGCCTGAAAAACCTGCTGGCTACGCAGCCGGGCACCAATTATTCCCCGGAAGTGGTGAACAAGGATTTGGAACGCCTGCTGGAAAGCGGCCTGGTGGGAGGCAATACGACGGTGGCCGTGGAGCCCTCCGGTGACGGCGTTTCCGTGGTGTTTGAAATGGCGGCCCAGAACCTGCTGGGCGGTGTGGGCTTCCGCGGCAACACAGCCTTTGACAACCGGGACCTTTCCGAGGAATGCGGCTTGAAGGGAGGGGAAGCCCTCAGTGACAAGGCTCTCAGCAGCGCTATTACCAAGCTGCGCACCTATTATCAGGAAGCCCGGTATCCGGATGTGCGCGTTTCCTATTTTTACCAGAAAACGGAACGCCCCGGCTTTGTGGACGTAGTCTTTGATATTAACGAAGGCAAGAAGGCCAATATCATCAACATTGATTTTGTCGGCAACGACCACATCAGCTCCAAGGACCTTCGCCAGGTGATGAAGACCAAGGAAAAGGGCTGGCTGACGTGGATTACCAAATCCGGCCGCATTGACCGTGAACAAGTGGAGGATGATCTGGCGGAACTGGTGACCTACTACCGCAACAAGGGTTATCTGCGCGTCAAGCTGGACAAGGTGGAATATTTTGACGCCGGCAAGGGCAACGAGCAGAAGCTCACCATGAAGATCACCCTTACCGAAGGGCGCCGCTACAAGGTTAACCAGGTTGCCTTCGGCCCCACCAAGGTGTTTACGGCCCAGGAGCTGATTCCCGGCCTGAGCATGTACAACGGGGATACCTATTCCGCCCAGAAGGTGGCTGACGATGTGACGATGATCCGCCGTTATTACGGCTCCCGCGGGTATGCGGACGCCGCCGTGCGCCCGGACATCCAGGAAGTGGGCATTGATCCCAAGACCGGCTACGGACAGATCAACATCGTTTACCATGTGACGGAAGGCAGCCCCTACCGCGTGGGCAACATTCGCCTGACCGGGAACAACCGCACGAAGGATTACGTGATCCGCCAGGAACTTCCCCTCCAGTCCAACGACCCCATGAACTCCGTGGACCTGGATACCGCCCAGAAGCGTCTCCAGAACCTGAACTATTTTGACATGGTGGACGTGGCCCAGGTGGGTTCCACCCGGCCGGGCTACCGTGACATCAATATTGAAGTGGCGGAAAAACGCACCGGGTCCCTGAACATCGGCGTGGCGTTCTCCTCCATTGAAAGCGTGTACCTTTTCGCGGGCATCACCCAGTCCAACTTTGACATGTATGACTGGTCCTCCTTCGTAGGGGGCGGCCAGCGCTTCGCCATCAACACCCGCGTGGGTTTTGAAACGCAGGACGCCAGCATCTCCTGGGTGGACCCGTGGTTCCTGCACCGCAAGCTGGCCTTCGGCACGGAAATCTTCTACAGCAATTCCACGTATTTCTCCGACTATTACGACCAGCAGAATTACGGCTTCGCCGTTTCCCTGCGCAAGCCGATCGGCGAGCTGGATTACGTGAAGCTGGAATACCGCCTGGAACAGTACCAGATTGACGCCAAGGGGAATGCTCCCATCTTCTTCTGGCTGCAGGACGGCGATTACCTGCGCAGCCACGTGGAACTTTCCTACACCATTGATACCCGTGACGCGCAGATATTCCCCCGCAAGGGCGGCAAGTTTGAAGTGCTGGCCGGCTATTCCGGCCTGGGCGGCGATGTGAAGACTTACAACTTCGGCATTAACGGCTCCTATTACTGGAACCTGCGCGGAGACACCATTTTCAGCATCAATGCCGGTGCGGCCACCGTGGATTCCTACGGCGACCATGACGTGCCCATTTTTGAACGCCTCTACCTGGGCGGCCCGTACAACATGCGCGGCTTCCGCTTCCGTGACGTGGCCCCGTACAATCCGGCTCTGAGCGGTGATGAAACGATGGGCGGCCGCTCCTCCTTCTTCTGCCAGTTTGAATATTCCATTCCGGTGATTGAAGAAGTGCGCGTCGCCGTGTTCTATGACATCGGCTTCGTCAACGGAGACTCCTTTGACTTCAGCGCGTCCAAGATCGTTTCCGACTACGGGATCGGCCTGCGCCTGAATCTCCCCATCGGCCCCCTGGCGGTGGACTATGCCATCCCGATCCAGAAGAACAACGCCATTGACCGCGGCGGACAATTCCAGTTCTATCTCAACTACTCCTATTAATCTCTCCATCATTAGACGACATGAGCAACTTCCGCATTCTGATTCTAGCATTCCTGGTGGTGGTGCTGGGCGTTCTGGGGATTATCTATGTGAACATCTCCTCAAGAATGGACGTGATCCAGCAACAGCAGCAGCTGGCTCCCGCGCCTGTTGCGGCGCCTGCCAACCCCACTGCCTATCTGCCCATGCCTACCCAGGTTCCCAGCACGGCCGCCCAGCCGGTGGTGGTGGCGGACCCCGTGGTGAGCGAGGAACTGGCTCATGCCACGGCTGAGCTGGAACGGATGAAAAAGGAAAATGAAGATTTGAAGAAACGCCACGCCATGGCGGAGGAGGAACGTGCCCTGCTGGAACGCCGAAACATTGAAAAGGGTGACCCGCGCCTGCAATGGCTCAATGAGATCAAGGATGCGGAGCAGGTGGGCCGTGTGACGGAATACTACCGTGACGCCAATCTGGTCCTGTTCCAGGCCATCGGGCAGCCGGAGTTGAAAGTGGGGCAGGAGCTGGGCATCCGGAGGCGCGGAAGCATTTTTGTATCCCTGATTATTGATGGGGTTGATCCGGACGGCAAGGTGTTCCAGTCCTATGTGAAGCGCAATACGCTTTTTGACAACAATGACAAGGAAACCATCAAGCCGGGGGATGAAGTGATTGTCCCGCCCGCCAGCTGGCAGGAGAACATGTCCGGAGAAGGTGATGCCGGTGCGGCTCCGTCCGCCGCTCCTTCTCCCGCACCCCAGCCGGTAATGATTCCCATGGAGCCGTAAGCGGATCCGGATAGAGCCAAGCCAAGTAAAAAGAAGTGCATCTGAGAGAAAGATTGCAGTCGGCCGCAGGCCCCAGCCTGTCCTTTGAATTTTTCCCGCCCAAAAACGAGCAGGCCGCGGCGGCCCTGTACCAGACCATCCGTGAACTGGAGCCGTACCACCCCAGCTTTGTCAGTGTAACGTATGGCGCGGGCGGTTCTACCCGTGAGCTTACCCGCGAGGTGGTGCTGCGCATCCAGCATGAATCCCGCATACCCACGGTTCCCCACCTCACCTGCGTGGGGCACAGCCGGGATGAAGTATGGAATATTCTGGACCAGTACGCCCAGGCAGGGGTGAGGGCTGTTTTGGCCTTGCGTGGAGATCCTCCGCGCGGCGCGGCGGATTACAACCGTGATGCGGACGCCTTCCGCCATGCGGCGGATCTGGTGACTTTTATCCGTGAATATAATGAATCCGGGCGCCATCCTGACCCGGACGGGTTCGCCATAGGCGTGGCGGGTTTCCCGGAGGGCCATCCGGCCACCCCCAACCGTCTGCGTGAAATGGACTTTCTGAAGGCAAAGGTGGATGCCGGCGCGGATTACATCTGCACCCAGCTGTTTTTTGACAACCACTCTTTTCTGGACTACCGGGAACGCTGCCTCCTGGCCGGCATCAAGGCTCCCATTCTGGCCGGCATCATGCCGGTGACCAGCCTCTCCGGCATGAACCGCATGGCGGAGCTCTCCGGGGGTACCTGCTTCCCGGCCCGGCTGCTCAAGGCGCTGAAGCGCGCGGGCTCCAATCCGGACGCCATTCAGGAAGTGGGTATTCAGTACGCCTCCAGCCAGTGCGCGGAGCTGCTGGATTCCGGCGTAGCGGGCATTCATTTTTATACCCTCAACCAGAGCCGCGCCACCCGAGAAATCTACAGGAACCTGGGCCTGAAGGATTCCCTTCAGCTACTGGAACATGGCGAAGATAAGTAAAAAGCTGATTGATTTGACCGGGACAACACGGTAGAAACCTCTTCAACAATATTATGGATATCAAGGATATTAAACGGGCTATGGACAACATGCCCATGGGTGATGGAAGCGCGTTTGCGGAAATTTCCGTCGGACCGGCCAAGCATGAACAATTTTTGGATGAACACTACGGCAAGGTTGCCCTGGTTGTGCTGTTGTGCGTTCTTGGCGCTGCCGGCTGGATCATTTACAACGGCATGCAGGATTCCATGGAGAGAAAGGCCGGCGCTGCCCTGGTTGCCGCCATGCCGGAATCCCCTGCCACTGGAGAAATCTCCCTGAATGAACAGGGACTTCAGCAGGTGGTGGCGGACTTTGACGATTCCCGCGCCGCCGTTACCGCTACCTACCTCCAGGCGGTCGCCCTGTGGAACGCCGGCAAGGAAGACGAGGGCGTAGCCCGGATGAAGACTTTTATTGATTCCGCTCCCACGGAAGAATGGAAAGCCCAGGCTTCCGTTACTCTGGCATGCCGCCTGATGAACCGGGGGAAGGGGGATGAAGCGGAAGGCCTGTTCCGTTCCGTGGTGGACGCGGGGGACCCCACTTTTTCCGGTTTTGCCACCATGTGCCTGGGGGACATTGCCAGGGCGAAGAAGGACAATGCCGCCGCTGGAGCCTTTTACCGTGAATTGGCGGAAAAGTTCCCGTCCAGCGCGTTCGTCCTTCAGCGCGGAGGCTACCTTCTGCGCAAGAGCCTGTTTGATATTCAGAGCCCCGTCCGCATCGAACCCGCTGCGGAGCAGAAATAATCCGGGCGGACTTTTCCGGGGCTTTCCGGAAGATGAACGCTTTCTAAATCCGCATGTCTGTTCTTTTGCAGGCATGCGGATTTTCGTGTCCAGGAGCGCCGGAACAGGGCGTTCCAAAGGGTCCGCTGTGCACAATAGGCGTCATGATTCCGTAAATTCCTCTCCGGGCTGTGACATGCTTAAACAAATCATGCGGGCACACCGCGCTTACTGGATGTAAGCCGGGCTGACGGCATTACCAATATTTTCACACCATGAACAAGCATATCAAATCCCTCTGGCTCCTTCCCCTGGCCGGGCTGTCTCTTTCCCTGATGCCGTCCTGCACGACGGACAGTTACGGAAACAGTACCGTGACGCCTGGCGGTGCTGCCGCCATCGGCGTGGGCGCGCTGGCCGCCGGGGCCGCCATCGGCGCGGCTGTCCAGCATGACCGTGACAAGGACAGGTATCGCAATGACTGGCATCACCACAATCCTCCGCCTCCGCCGCCCCGTCCGCCCCACCGCCCCCATTGGCGGCGGTAAGGGAAAGCCCATGGCCGCAAATCCTGCGGCGCTCCAGCTTTGCGGGAAGAGCGCGGCGCAACGTGGTATTTCCGGAGTCCCGTAGAGTTCTCAGGACTGGCGGATGCCGCGGAGCGCCCAGGTCATGCGCTGCCTGGCGCTCTCCGGGTCATTGAGGATGGAGCCCAGCAAATCCAGCACGGGCCGCACGGCTTTCGGGTCGTGCACCTGGAGTTGTCCGGAAAGGATAAAGGGAGCCCCGCCGCAGCAGACGAGGTAAATGAGGATGTTCATGGGGTCTCCCTGGAGCACGGAGCCTTCCTCCTGGGCTTCCCGTATGGTTTCCAGCAGGACAAGGGGGTGGCGCGTATGGATTCCTGAAATGAAGCGGATGGCCGCCCGTTCTCCCGCCAGGGCGTCCAGCACCAGCTGGGCAATGAATTGGCCGTGGCGCAGCAGGAATTCCATGACGTCTCCCAGGATGGCTTCCAGTTTTTCAAAGGCCGGAAGGTGAATGTTGGCGTGGGTCCTGACGCCGGTGAACAGAGGTTCATACCAGCGTTCCAACAGTTCGTTCAGAAAAGCTTCCCGGTTGCCGAAGTGATAGACAAAGCTCCCCGTATTGGTGCCTGCACGCAGGGAAAGGCCTCGGACAGTGAGAGCGCGGAGCCCGGATTCTCCGACGATCATGGCTCCCGTGTTAAGCAGGTGCTCTCTGGTGGATTTCCGTTTGGGCATGAAAGTGAAGCTTAAGCACCCATGTGTGCTCCTTATCCGTCCGGAAGGCAAGGACTTGTTACGTCTGTTACTGTAAAAGGCGGAACCGGGGCCTCGTCCATTCCCCGGTTCCGCTGCTGGAATCCCGAAGGAATCAGGATTTTGCTTCCAGTTCTTTCCGCCGGGAGGAAATCCAGCGGGAGAAAAGTTTGGCCGTGGCCGGAATGATGAGCAGATTCAGGATGGTGGCTGAAACCAGGCCGCCGAACTGGACGATGGCCAGCGGGCCGAGCAGCTCGCCGCCGGGTTTGTCAATGGCCCAGATCAGCGGGAGCAGGCCCAGCACCGTCGTCAGGGAGGTCATGATGATCGGGACTACGCGTTCCAGGGAACCTTCCCGGATGGCTTCCGCGGGTTTCAGGCCCTTGTGCTCCAGGGCGCGGTACCTGTTGAGCAGGATCAGGCCGCTGCGGATGGCAAAGCCGATGACCGTCACGAAGCCCACGATGGAAGCCACGGAGAGGATGGGCGGAATGTACGTGTCTCCGAACAGGGAGGACAGCGTGCCGGGAGAAGCCAGGAACACGGCCACGATGCCGCCCACCAGGCACAGCGGAATGTTCACCAGCGTCAGCATGGCGCGGCGGACGCTCCCCAGCGCGGAGGAAAGCAGCAGCACAATGAGCACCATGACGATGGCTCCCAGCACGTAAAGCCGCTCGGAGGCGGATTCCCGCGCCTTGATGGTTCCGTCATAGTCCACCGTGCAGCCCATGGCGTTCATCACCGGGTCCAATTGTTCCCGGCAGGCTTTTGCCAGGTCCCCCAGGTTGGAATTGGGGGAGGGGTTGCAGGAAATCATGGCCTTCCGCATGGTGTTGTCCCTCAGGATGAGGTTGGAGACCTCCTCCCGGTACACCTGCGCCACGTCATCCAGGCGCACGGTCTTTTTATTGGGGGAAATGAGTTCCAGGTTCTTGATGTCTTCCATGGATGTCTTCAGCCTGGGGTCAATGCGCAGGACAATGTTCCAATGGTCCTGGTTCTTGATCACTTCCCCCAGCTTCTGCCCGTTCATGGCCGTGGAAACCTGTTCCGCGGCATTCGCCATGGTCAGGCCGTGTGAGGCCAGGGCTTCCTGGTTGTACTGCACGCGGATGGTGTCCACCATGATTTCCCGGTTGGCGCGCGCGTCCGCCACCTCAGGCATCTTTGCCAGAATCTCCTTGGCCTTCTGGGCCGCCAGGCGGAGCTGGGGCAGCTCCGTGCCGTAGATGTTGATGGCGATTTCCGAGTTGGAGCCGGAGAGGGCGGAGCTGATGCGGTGCGCCAGCGGATAGCCGATCATGGAGCTGGTGCCGGGAATGCCGTCAATGCGTTCCTTGATGGCGGAGCGCAGTTTCTTCTGGTCCTTCTTCAAGTCCACGCGCACAAGGAGCTCGGAGGCGCTGACGGGTTCCGCGTGTTCGTCGTTTTCCGCGCGTCCCGTACGCTGGGTGACGCTGAGGACGCCCGGAATTTGTTCAATGTCCTTCATCACCTTCCGGGAAATGCGCTCCGTTTCATCCAGGGAGGTGCCGGGCACGGTGCTGACGAAGACCGTATAGCAGTCCTCGTTGAACGGCGGGAGGAAACTGGTTCCGAAGGTGGACCCCAGCCACAGGGCCAGCAGCGTAATGGCCGCCATGATGGCGCAGACCGTCTTGGAGAAGCGCAGGCAGAACTCAAGGATGGGCGCATAAATGCGCTTGATGAGGCGGGAGCTGAAGGAATCCCCGCTTTCCAGCGTGGCGGCGTTTTTGCTCTTCTTGAACCACATGTAGCAGAGAACCGGGGTAATGGTCACGGCCACGATGAGGGAGGAGAGCAGGGCCAGCATGTAGGAGATGCCCAGGGGGCGGAAAAACTGGCCTTCCAGCCCGGACAGGAAGAGCACCGGAGTAAACACCAGCAGGATGATGACGGAGGAGAAGGAGATGGACCCCACGATTTCCCCCTTGGCCTTCATCAGCACCTCATACTTGCTCTTGCGCTTGTCTTCCGGCAGGGCGGCGTTCCGGTTCAGGTGCCGCCACGCTATTTCCACAAAAATGATGGCGTTGTCCACTACGTCCCCCACGGCTACGGCCAGGCCGCCCAGGGTCATGATGTTAATGGCCAGCCCGAAAATGGGGAACATCATCATCCCGAACAGGACGGACAGGGGCATGGAAATCAGCGTGATGATGGCCGTGCGCAGGTTCAGCAGCGTCAGGAAGATGACGATCATGACCACCGCTCCCGCAATGAGCAGGGTTTCCGTTCCGTTGTCCAGGGACATTTCAATGAAATCCGCCTGGCGGTAGGCGGTGGTGTGCAGTTTCATGCCCTTGGGAAGCTGGCTCTGGCTGAACTCCTTGACGGCTGCGTCCACAGCCTGCGTCAGGGCCAGCGTATTGGCTCCCGGCACCTTCTGCACGGAAAGCACTACGGCGTCTTCCCCCATGAACCCGGCGTCGCCCCGTCGCGGCGCGCCGTCTATCTTGACCTCCGCCACGTCCTGAAGCCGGAGAATGCCGGAGGCATGGTCCAGAACCAGGGCGCGGTTCAGTTGTTCAATATTGGCGGTGCGGGTATCCTGCTGGATGGGGAGTTCCTGCCCGGCCACGTCCTCCAGGTACCCGGCGGGAACGGAAGACTGGGATTCCTCAATGGCCGTTTTCAGGCTGGAAAGGTCCACCCCGGCCAGCTTGAGCTTGTTGGGATCGTAAACCACCTGGTATTCCGGCAGGCGGCCGCCCAGCACCGTGACCTGTCCCACGCCGGGGATGGCCAGCAGGCGCGTGCGCAGCTTGTATTCCGCCAATTGCCGCATGTCCAGCGTGGAGGTGTCCTTGTCTCCCGTCAGGGCGATCAGCATGATTTCCCCCGTTACGGAGACGATGGGCGCCAGCTCCGGGGACGTACCTTCCGGCAGGGACTCCCGGACCGCGCCCAGGCGTTCCGTAACGATCTGGCGCGCCTGGTAAATATCCTTGTCCCAGTCAAAGTCCACCCATACGAAGGAGAGGCCGCTCCCGGAGGAGGAGCGTACGCCCTTGACCCCGGCGGTGCCGTTCATGGCGGACTCAATGGGAATGGTGATATACTGCTCCACTTCCTCCGCGGTAAGGCCGGGGGCTTCCGTCTGGATGGTGACGCGCGGAACCTTCAGTTCCGGAAACACGTCCACGGGAATACTCTTCACCACGAAAATGCTGATAACCGCCAGCGCAATTGTCAGCAGAATCACGGTGATTCTGTTATTCAGGCAGAATGAAATTAGAAAGTTCATCGAATTCCTGTTTCTATTAACCGTTCTCTAATCACGTTGAGCTGAAAATCAATGTTCCCCTTCGTGGAACTGGCCGTCCGCGTGGAAGTGCCCGGCCGCCTTTTTGCTGCCGGCGTCTCCCGTGGGCAGGATGTATTTCAATTCATATCCCCCCTTGGTCACGATGGTCTGTCCCGGCGTCAGCCCCTTGACAGGCGTCTTTCCCTGCCGGGCGGGCAGCGTTTCCACCTTCTTCATGACGAAGGTGTCGTCCGCCGCCTTGATGAAGACCACGTCGTTCACCCCCACCTTGACGACGGCGCTGTTGGGAACGGGAATAAATCCGTCCGTGGCGGCGTCATGGGAATACAGGTCCAGCCGGGCAAGCTGTCCGGCATGCGTCCCTTCCGGCATGCGGTCCGGAACGAAGTACAGGGCACGGGACTGCGTGGCGGGGTCTACCTGGTCCGCCACCCGCAGGGCGCCGTCCAGCACTTCCGTATTTTTTCCACTGGTCAGGGCCAGCTGGGCCTTCGCGTAATGGACGGGGTCAGCCCCGTAAATGGTGGTGGCGAATTCCAGTTCTCCCTTGTTGGTCATGACGAGGGCGGGCGCGCCCTGTTCCCCCCAGGAACCCTGGGTCATGTTCACGGACTGGACGGAGCCGTCTGCCGCGGCGTACACGTAAAGGAGGTTGTTTTTCAACGCTCCGGAATCCGTCACCAGCTTCAGTTTATTATTGCTGGCGTCCAGAGCGGCCCGGAGGCTGTGGATTTCCGCTTCCTTGAACTGGATGGAGGTGTTCAATTCACTGTTACGGGTGCCTATTTTTTCCAGTTGGGCCCGGCGTTCCTTGAGGGTATTGAGTTCCGCCGCGGCGCGGTCTAGAGCGGCCTGCGCCTGGGAGGCGTTTCCCTCCATCTCCACAATATCCGGAGAGGCCAGCGTGTACAGCAATTCCCCCTTCCGTACCTGCTGGGCGGACTTGACGTTGAAGGTGACGCGCCCGGCGGCGGGAAGGGCGTATGTAGTCACCGCATGGGGAGGGATGACCATCTGCCCGTGAAGGGTCTTTTCCGCGCCGTGGGAGGCTTCCGTCACCTTCTCAAAGCGCATGTCCAGGGAATGGCGCGCTTTTTCATCCACATGCACGGGAATCATATCCCCGGGCTGGCCGGAACCTTTCTCCGCGGCCTCTTCATGTTCGTGGTCGCCCGTGCAGGCTTCCCCCTCTGCATGCTGGTGGCCCTCAGGCTCGTGGTCGCCTGTGCAGACGGAGCCGTCCGCGTGCTTGTGTTCCTCATGGGCGTGTTCTTCGGTGCAGGTTTCCCCTTCCTTGTGCTGGTGGCCGTCATGGTCGTGGTCCGCCGTGCACGCAGTGCCGTCCTCGTGCTTGTGTTCTGCGGGGGCCTGTTGTTCTCCGCGTGCGGGGGTGAGGCCAAAAACGGGAGCGAAGCCCAGGATAATGGAAAAATAAAGACGTTTCATATTCGTTAACAATGGTGGCAAGTTTATTTGGATTGAAGGTTGGCGTGGGTGAGGTAGCGGAGCTGGGCTTGAATGGCCAGCAGCTTGTCCAGGTTGTCCAGGAAGGCCAGGCGGCTTTCATAAAGCTGGTGGCGGTTTTCAGCCAGTTCCAGCAGGGAAGCTTCCCCAATGCCGTGCAGTTTTTCCATGGTACGGACGGAAGAGGCGAAGGACTCCATGCGCTGAAGCTCCGTCCGGCAGTGGCGCAGCACCATCTGCTGGCTGGCGTCAAGCTGGCGCGCGTTGAATAATTCCGTCTTCCAGAGCTGGATGGTTTCCTGTCTGGACATATCCCGTGCTCCGCGGGATTCCGCAACGGCCTTGCGGTTGCGGTTCCAGAGGGGGATATTGAACCCTATTTCCCCGCCTACTTCCTTTTCACCGTCGTCACGGGTAAAGGAAGGCCCCAGTTCCAGTTCCGGATACTGGCGGCGGATTTCCGTCTTGAATAACGTTTCTGTGGTGGCGTAGGTTGCCAGCTGGGCCTTGATTTTGGGGGCTGCCGTCAGGGCGGAGGGCCCCGGTGCCGGAACAGCGGGGGGAAGCTGGAAACCCTGTTCCGTGCGGAAGCCGAGCTTCCGGGCCGCAGAGGGGTGCAGCCCCATCAGCCTGACCAGTTCCATCTTCTGTTCCAGCTCTGTTTCCGTCACAGTCTGGAGTTCCCGGATGGCGTCATTCATACGCTGGGAAGCCACCTGGCGGGAGGAAAATTCCACTTCCCCTGCTCCGATGAGCTTTTCAATCGTACTGTTTTCATTCCTGACCGCCGCCAGGCGTTCCCGGATGACCGCCTGTCGGCGCCGGGTGACGGCGAGTTTGCTCCAGGCCTGGTCCAGGGAACTGAGAAAATCCAGTTCCGCCTGGCGGAGGGTCCAGAAGTCCGCCTCCTTGTATTGTTCCGCCACCTTCTTTTCCAGGGCGGGGAGACCGGTCACGGGAATGGTGAAGCCCAGGCTGCCGGACATGTTGAGCGTGTTCTCCTGGAGGACTTGTTCGATATCCCAGGAAAAGGACGGATCATTCCACCAGCCCGATTGTTTGGCGGCTTCATTGCTGGACGCCAGCTTCAGGCGTGCCTTGTTCAGGTCCGGATTCATGACCAGGCCGATCTGGCGTGCCTGGTTCCGGGTGACGGAGGTGTGTGAGTCCACGCGGGACGCCTCTTTCCAGGAGGCTTCCTCCGCGTTCAGGTCAATGGGGGCGCTATGGTAGACGCTGCATGAGCTGAGGAAGGCGGTCAGGCCGAGCCCAGCGAAAAATGGTATGGATTTCATGATGAAAAAGAAAATGGAGATAGTTCGTCTCAATCAGGTTTGGACAATGCGGCAGATCATTCTGCGGAAACAAACAAGGCCGGACGCAATTAAAAAGTAGCGTTCAGCTGGAAACGTCCCGGGACGTTCCTGAAAAAGGGACCGTTAAATCAGCAGGGGAAGCTGAAAGCCTTCATGTACCGGGCCGTCGTCCCTGAAGGGGTCGGGGGTATCCGGTATGGCGGAATCCGATGTTTGGCTTGTTAAAAGAAGAGGCTGCGCCAGATGGTGGAAATCCGGTAACGTCTGCCAGATGATGCAGGGCTGGGGAAGCGGCGCGTGAAGGACGGGCAGCGCCAGGCCGTCAATTTCCAGCCGCTGGTGCTCGCAGAGGTGCCCGGCCAGGGGGCTGGAAGTGCTGCTGCCGGGGGCATGGTCCCCGCGGCATTCGCATGGGGCCGCATCCTGATGGCAGGAGCAGGAAAAGAGGAAGACCTCTTCATGGCACGGACATACGGAAACCATGCCCGTTCCGCCTACGACGACCAGCAGAAGGGTGAGCAGCATAATGCCGTTGCGCAATGCTCTAACCATGGTATGCCGCGAATCCTAGAAAGGAGCGGGGGAAGCGTCAAGAGCAAAGTGGCGGATGTCGGAACCTTGAAGGAACCGGGCTGTTATTTCCCAGCCGCTTTACGGAGCAGGTCCACGGTGTGTTCAAAGGCTACGCCGCGCACGTCAATGATCTGGGAGTTTTCCGCTACGGCTCCGGTGATTTCCTCCTTGAATTTTCCGGCCTGTTCCTCCGTGAGCAGGTTTTTAGAGATCAGGGAGCGCGTAATGAGCTGGAGAACGTACTCCGTTTCCACAAAGGACTGGCGGCCTACCGCCTTTTTCATGGCTTCCATGAATTCGGGGGCGTGTTCAGGCGAGAGGGCCGCAACAGCTTTTTCATAAGCCTGTGCAAAGGTGTTCACCGGGGCCTTGGAAACTTCCGTCTTGGTCAGGTCAAAGCTGGATTGGTAGGCAAGGGCCCCTTCCTCCGCCAGTTGAAGGGCGTTCTTGCCGAATTTGTTGACGGCATTCATGTCCGCCCCTTTTTCCAGCAGCAGGGCTGCCACCTGGAAGTTGCCGCGCATGGCCGCCAGCATCAGCGGCGTAAAGCCGTTGCCCTCCCGGTTGTTGATGTCCGCCTTCTTTTCAATCAGCATGTCGGACAAGCGGTCCAGGCCGCTCCAGGACGCCCAGTGCAGGGCGGTCCATCCGTCCTTGTCCTTCTGGTCGATTTCCACGCGGGTATCTTCCAGCAGGCGTCCCAGGTAGGGCGCGCGCTTGGCTTCCAGCTTCAGTGTGGTTTCAATGTTGTTGTAGTTGGCATAGCACACCCACATGACGGGCGTCCTGCCGTGGGGGTCCGTCATGTTGACGAAGGCTTTTCCTTCCTTCGCCGCCAGTTGCTCCCCTTCTTCCAGAGTTTGGTCGAATTCCTTCATTCCCTTGACCCTGGCTTCCTGTTCCTCCTGTTCGGAGGAGGCATTGACTTCCTTGGCCTCCGCCTTTTTCATCACGGTGATGAGGTCCAGGGCCGGATTGGGGTCTCCGGAGAAGGATTTGGAAACCACCAGGCTGATGCCGCCCAAAATGGAACTGAAAGCCACCAGGATGAGGGAGTCCACAATGATGTTGCGCGTGTGCTGGTTCATCGTCTTGAGAGGTTAGGAGTTGGCTTCCGTGAGTTCTTCCGCCGTAACGGCGGGGTCCATTTCCGTTTCAATGGCCGCAATGAGCGGGGAGTCCGCATCTTCCTCCGGGTGGTCGGAGGTGATGGTCTTGCGGGTCATGATGATGGCAATGGGGCTGATGACGGCCATGGCCAGGTAAATGGTCCACATGAATTCGGGTGAATCCCAGAAGCCGATGTGCCCGGTATCCATTTTGGCGCAGATGCCGTCGTAGCAGAGGTAGGCGACCAGCAGGCCACCGATGATGCCGTTGATGGGCTTGGCAATGAACATGGGCAATGCCGCCAGGGACATGTAGGAGGCCACCTTGTCCTTGGGCGCCACACGGGCCACATATTCCGAGAAACGGGGAGAGAAAAGCAGTTCCCCGAACGCGAACACCAGAATCTGCGTCACAATGGCTACCAGATACGCCTGGGAGCGCGTTTCAATGCCGGGCACCACATAGTACCATTCAATGGGAATGGCCATGAAGACAAGGGAGAAAGCGGAAATGGACATGCCCACGATCATGAGGCTGACGGTGGAGAAGCGTCCCAGCACCGGAATGAGCAGGATAAGCCCGGAAACGATGATGGCCGGGTTGATGGCATTGATGGAGCCGATGGCAAAGTCATCATACAGGGTGCGAACGTAGTATTTGGGCATGACCAGGAATTGCAGCGTGAAGACGATGCGCACGCCCATGGTCAGCACCAGGAAGAGGATGAGCTTGCGGAAGGCTGATTCCTTCCACACTTCCCGGAAAAGCTGCAGGGGACGGCGGAGGGGCGCTTTCAGGTTAGCCTCCTTTTCACTGGGTTCCGCGTAATTGTCTTCGTCAATGAAGCGGGTGGTGATGCAGCCCAGCAGCACCATCAGCGTGCCGAAGTTGATGATCCAGTAGCCGCCGTCCACGGCGCCGAAGTGCTTGCGGAAGAATTCAATCAGGAATACGTTCGCGATCACGGCGGCGATGTTCATCAGCAGGTAATAGATATTGAACCCCGTGGCGCGCGCATTCAGCGGGGCGAAGCGCCGGATGGAGGTCTGGATGACGGGTGACATGAACGCCGTGCCGAAGGACATGATCAGAATCCCCGTCATGACCACCAGCCTCCCGGAGTCCACGGTGGGGCTCAGATCCGGCCCGAATCCCATGATGAGACGCCCGGCGATGAGGATGATGAAGCCGATCAGGTACGTGCGCCTTATGCCGATGATGTCGCAGATGGAACCCACCGCAAAGACGAAGGCGGAGATGAACAGGGTGTACAGCCCCACCCACAGGGCCGCGTCCGCATCGTTGAAACTGCAATAGTCCGTCAGGTAGAGGACAAATACCGTAATCAGGGAGAAGTAGGCCATGCCGTCAAAGAACTGGACGACGTTGGTGAGCCAGAAATCTTTGGATACGGTTTTTAGGATTTTGAACTCGGAAAAGTACTTGATGATAGGGTTGGCGGACTCGTTCATGCAGAAGAGAGTAAATTTTGACGACGGTGGAAGAGTGAGTTACCCGCACCCCCGTTTCAAGTTTTTTTCTCTCAAAAGCCGGATTAACCGGAAAAATGCGCGCCGCCGCCACGGCGCGTCCCCTATCTGGGCAGAATGCGCCGGAAGCCCGCCACATTGCACCATGACAGCGCCTTCAGGCATTGTTCCACGGCCATGGCGTCAGAGGGTAGCAGGGGCCACAGTCCGGCCTCTTTCAGCCCTGATTTGGCTATTTCCGCCGCTTTCCATTCACGGAACTGGGTAGGAAGGGCGGAGAAGGTGAAGAAGGCCCAGCAGGCCAGCCCGATAGCCAGCGCAATCTGGAACTTCAACAGCCCGGTGGCCAGCATCCCCAGCAGGATAAGAGCCGTGAAGAATGGAATCATCATGGCGCGGCCGGAGGCTGTCTTGCGGGCTTTGGCCGCCGCAGGGTCTTCCCTGACCAGGCTGCTCATGGCCCAGGTGTGGGCCACGCAGGCCAGGCGCCCCGCTGTCACCTTGCCCTCCCAGGCGGGGGGCAGGCTGATGAGGCCGTTTTCATCCACACCGGGAAAGCGGGCCTCCGCCAGTTTCCTCTGGCGCTTCTCCGCGCCGTCCAGGCGGTGGACCAGCCCCGCCGGACCCGGAAATCCCGGCAATTCCCGCGATTCGTAGGTACGCAGCGGAATGACCCCCTTGGTGAAGCGCAACGCGGCAATGACGCCGAGCACGACCACGGAAAGGAATATCACTACTGCGAATAGCATAGACGGCTTTTTCGCATACGTCCGGATGCCCGTCAATCTCCCCGGATGGCATGAAGGCGGTCTTTTCAGCTTGATTAACACGGCAGGCGTTAAGTACAACAATCCGTCATGTTTGCGCCGTTCTCCCGTTTTCTTGCCTTGCTTCTGATGTTTTCGGGCTGCCTGGGATGGGCGGCCCCCGCTCCTGCGCTGGGACGGCCCAACATTCTCTTTATCCTGGTTGACGATCTGGGCTGGGGGGATCTTGGGGTGTTCCACCAGAACCGCCGTGCTCGTGAAGGGAAGCCCGCCATTCAGACTCCGGCCCTCGACCGGATGGCTGCGGAGGGAATTCAGTTGTGCAGGCATTATGCGGGTTCTCCCGTCTGCGCCCCTTCGCGCGCCTCGCTGTTTTCCGGTGTCCATCAGGGGCATGCCCGCGTGGTGAGGGACAATACGTTTGACATGCCCCTGGAGGATGCGCTGACGTTGCCGGCCATGTTGAAGAAAGCCGGATATGCAACGGCGCTGATCGGCAAATGGGGGATTGGAGGCGGAACGGAATGCGGAGGCAATCCCGGAGAGTCCACGGCTTTTCCCGACAAAAGGGGCTTTGATTATTTCTTCGGCCATCTGGACCACATCGGAGCGCACCGGCACTATGCGGCGGATGATCCCGCGGACCGCCGTTCCCAGACGGGTACCAACGTGATCTGGGACATGCATGAAAACATCACCAAATCCTGTACGAATTCCTATTCCACGGATTTGTTTACGGCCCGTGCCAAGAAATGGATCGTGGACCACAGGAAAAAATCAAGGGGCCAGCCGTTTTTCCTTGCGCTGACTTTTACCGCTCCCCACTCCGCGCTGGAAGTACCCACGCAAGCCTATCCCGCCGGCGGCGGCCTGAACGGCGGATTGCAGTGGCTGGGTAAAAAGGGGGAATTAATCAATACGGCCAACGGCGTGCGCAATTCATACGTTTATCCCCGGTATGCCTCCCAGAAATGGCCGGAGGGAGCAAAAAAGCATGCTTCCATGATAGCCCGGATTGACGATGCCGTGGGGGATTTGCTCAAACTCCTCTCCGATTTGAAAATAGATAAAAACACGATCGTGGTTTTTACCTCCGATAACGGCCCCCATAATGAAGGCAGTTTCATAGGCCCTACGCAGGACCCCAACTTTTTCGAGTCTTATGGCCCGTTTGACGGAATCAAAAGGGATACCTGGGAGGCCGGCATCAGGGTTCCGGCTATTGTGCGCTGGCCGGCGGCCATTCCTTCAGGCCGCGTTAGCCATGCTCCCAGCCAGTTCCATGACTGGATGGCCACGTTTGCAGAGGCCGGAGGGATGCCGGTTCCGGCAAAAACGGATGGAGTCTCCATCCTGCCCACCCTCACGGGGAAAGGTAAGCAGAAGCCGGGCATTCTTTATGTGGAATATAACGTGAAGGGAAAAACGCCCAATTATAAAAACTTCCTTCCGGAGCACCGGAACGTTTCCAGGCTCCAGCAGCAGATTATTTATGCAGGCAGGTACAAGGGCGTCAGGCAGAATATCCGTTCCCACGAGGATCCCTTCCAGATTTATGATATTGAAAAAGACCCCAGGGAATCCCGCAATCTGGCGGAGACGCCGGAGGGCAGGAAATACGGGGACTATTTCAGGAAAAGGGTATTGCAGGTCAGGAGGATTTATGACTATGACAATTCCGTCCGCGGCTGTCTGGCTGGCAGGCCTTATGATTCCGTCCCCGTGCCGCCTCTGGAGAAGGGCGGGGAAATAGGCGGAAAACTGGCGTTCAGGCTTCTTTCCTCCAAGGCGTGTCCCTGGGTGCCCAAGCCGGAGGCGGTCAGGGGGTATGAAAACCTTGCGGTGACGGAGACTTCCGGTTGTCTTGTTCCGGACGGCATTTCCAGACAGCCTTTTTGCGGGGAATGGAAGGGGTTTCTGAGCGTGCCGGAAACGGGAGTTTATACCTTTTTCCTGGAAACGGATTCCAATGACGGTTCCAAATCCTTTGTGCGCCTGCATGACATGCAATTGGTGGATGCCGATTTTCATTATAAGCCGGGAGACCGGGCGGATTCCTCTTCCGCCGTGGGAACGACGGAATGCAGCCCGGAGACCGGCAAGAAGGGAGTGCCCCTGGCAAAGGGGGCGCACCCCGTCAGCATCGGGTACGTGCATGGGGCGGGCGCTTCAAAGGCCGGGCTCAAGCTGATGTGGTCGCGGGACGGGGGCGCCCCGGAAGAAATTCCGGCATCCTGTTTCTCCATGTCCGCAAAGTAACCGCCGGGAATTTTCCGCCTTCCCGGCCGGGAGGCGGGGAAAAACAGCCGTGATGGAGCCGGCTCTTTTATCTGCGGAGCCGTTGGATTGGGATTGCTTTCCCGGAGCTTTTCATGTAATTGCTGACCGCAATGGTCCATATCCGGGAATGCATGAGGAAGTGGCTGCCGTTCGTTCTGATGGCGGCGGCTCTCGGAGTGTCTCCGGCCCAGGATGTGGCGAGCCCGGATGCCGCAGAGCTGGACTTGGACCTGGTTAAATTGAAGAAGGGGCCCAAGGGCAGGCAGAGGGAAGCCATGCGGAAGGCCCTCCTGCTGGTGAACCTGAAACAGAAGGAAACGTGGCTGGCGGAATCCACGGGGGAGGACGCCCTTCACCTGAAGGCGGAGATTTCCTTCCGGCGGTACCTTGCCGCGGTGGATATGGCCGGATGCCCGGAGGAATTCAAACGCGCCTTCCGCAATTATGCAAAGCTTCTGAATTCCTTTGAAGAAAAAGATTTGAAAAGCGTGCGGGATTTTCCCTCCGTTCCCTTGCAGGAGGCCGGAAGGGAGCTTTTCCGGGTATTGCTCAATTACCGGCTGGAGCCGGAGCATCTGCTGGAGGAAATGAAAGCGCTGGTGGATGAAGAGGTGGAAGGTAAAGAGGAGCTTTCCCCGGAGCAGATGATGGACATTGTCCGGGAAGTGAGGGAAGCCCTCCAATCCGGCAAACGCCCTTTTCCCGCGGAAAGGGTTCTGGAGGACAGGGAATGAGGCATGGCCTGTTTTTCACCTGTAGTTTTGTTGAATCCATTCAACGGCTTTCAGGTTTTGCGGCAGGTAGGTTTTTAAAACTTCCCTGATACGCTCCCTGGATTGACGGTTCGCGGGGACCTCTCCGTCCATGGCGGCAGGCATGATCGGGAACGCTTTCTGCCGCTGCGCCTGTTGAAGATAGCGGGCATAGGCGTCCGGGTGCCGTTCCGCTTCCTCCCTGGACGGAATTTCCAGTTTTCCCATCACGTAGAGCAGGTAAAGGGCTTCCGGGTTATTCAGCGCGGCGGCTTTTTGGTAAAACTCCATGGCTTTCCGTTCATCCCGCATGATGCCGTATTCTTCGTCTCCGCAGGCATACAGCCGTCCCAGTTCCAGGGAGGCGGGAGCGTAAGACTGCCTGTCCGCCTGTATCAGATAAGCGAGGACCTCGGAAGGGTTTTCGGAAATGCATTCCGTGAAAGCTTCATACTGGGCCTGCGGGCTTCCATGGTCCGCCGCTTTTTTGATCCAGTAATTGTATTCCTCGGCTTTGAGATCGTTTTTGGAGATGAAGTTATGATCCGCCATTTGGCGCATGGCGGGAACGCAGCCAGCCTGCGCCGTTTTTTTCAGCAGTTTCTCCTTCTGGTCAAATTGCTCAAAGGGGGAGAGCTCCATGTATTGCCGGTACAGTTCCTCGGGGGAGGCTTCCCGCGGGGCGGCTATCCAGTAAACGCCCAGGGCGGCAGCGAGAACGGCTCCTGAAATGATTAGTGCGGATTTAATGCTCACAGTAGGTGAGCGGCTGCCCGGCAGAATTTTGTCTGAAAAAACGGTCGGGAAAAGAAGTGGGCCTGCTTCCGGTTACGGTTTCCAGGCAGCGGCCATCAGGGTCTGGAAATGGGGCGGTTCCGGTTCCCTGTCCACAATGTCCGTATGGATGTTCCGGAATCCGGCTTCCTTGAGCATGCTTTCCAGCGCGGCGGGCGTGAAGCCCAGCCAGCGGTCCGCGTACAGGTCCCTCGCCTCCTCCTGTCCGTGCTGGAGGAGGTCCAGCACCACCAGGCAGCCGCCCGGTTTCAGGATGGTCCAGGCGGCTTCCAGCGCCTTGACCGGCTTCTGGGCATGGTGCAGGGCCTGGCTGAGCAGGGCCAGGTCCACGGTGCCGGGATCAATGGGCGGCGTTTCAATGTCGCCCAGGCGGTATTCCAGATTATCCAGCCCGTGCTTTCGCGCCAGTTCCTGCCCCAGCTCCACCATGCTGGGGGAGTTGTCCACGGCGATCACCTGCTTGGCGCTGGGGGAAATGAGCTGGGAGACGAAGCCTTCCCCGGCGCCCAGGTCCGCCACCACGTCATAGTTCAGGATGCGGAGCAGGGCTCCGGCCAGCGCCTTCCAGGAACGGCCCGGCGCGTAGTTCTTGCCCAGCCGGCACACCACTTCGTCAAAGTAGGCCTGCGTGCGGTTCTTGCGCTTGTCCAGAATGACCTGGAGCGCTTTTTTATCCGTTTCCGCCTCCGGTAGTTCCTCGCAGGCTTTCAGGGCCACGTTGTGCAGGTCGTTGGCCAGGGAGAGGGTGTAAAAAACGTTTTTCCCGGAGCGGGTGTCCTCCACCACTCCTTCCTGCCGGAGCTGGGCAAGCTGCGTGGAGATGCGGCTCTGCCCCATGCCGAGAATTTCCTGAAGCTCCGCAACGCTCAGGGATTCTTCATTCAGAACGTTGATGATGCGCAGGCGGGTGGGGTCCGTCAGGAGTTTGAGCGTTTTTAGGATTGACTTCATGGTGGAATAATATATCAACGCATCGAGATTTATCGATATGAGTAAAAACAACCCTCACATCTTCACGTCGGAATCCGTTGGAGAAGGCCATCCGGACAAGGTGGCCGACTACATTTCCGACTCTATTTTAGACGCCTGCCTGGCTCAAGACAAAACTAGCCGCGTCGCGTGCGAAACTTTGGTGAAGAGCAACATGGTCATCATCGCCGGAGAGCTGACGACCAAGGCGGTGATTAACCCGGAAAAGATCGCCCGCCAAGCCATCCGGGAGATCGGGTATTGCAACCGGCAGGATGACGACGTGTTCCACGCGGATACCGTCTTTTTCACGAACCTGCTCACGGAACAGTCTCCGGACATCGCCCAGGGCGTGGACGCCCGGGAGGCGGAGGGCAAGGGCCACGCGGAACAGGGCGCCGGGGACCAGGGCATCATGTTTGGCTTCGCGACGAACGAGACGCCGGAGCTGCTGCCGGCCCCCATCGTGTTCGCCCACAAGCTGCTCATTGAACTGGCCAAGCGCCGCAAACGCGGGCATGTGGACTGGCTGCGCCCGGATTGCAAGTCCCAGGTGGCGGTGGCTTATGATGAAGCCGGAAGTCCTGTCCATATTGAAAACGTGGTCATCTCTACCCAGCACACGGAGGAAGTGGACCATGATACGATTTACAATTACTGCGTCAGACTCATTAAGACTGTGCTCCCTGCGGAACTGCTGGATGACAGGACGGAGTATTTCATCAATCCCACGGGTAAATTCGTGGTGGGCGGCCCCCACGGGGATTCCGGCCTGACGGGCCGCAAGATCATTGTGGATACGTACGGCGGCATGGGCCGCCACGGCGGCGGCGCCTTCTCCGGGAAGGACCCATCCAAGGTGGACCGTTCCGCGGCGTACATGTGCCGCTGGGTTGCCAAGCACATTGTGGCCGCCGGGCTGGCGGACAAGTGTGAATTGCAGGTGGCCTACGCCATCGGCTACCCCACCCCCGTTTCCATCCGGGTGGACACCTTCGGCACCGGAAAGGTGGAGGAAAAGGCCATTGAAAGCGCGCTGGAAGGCATTTTCTCCTTCAAGCCCGCGGACATGGTGGAGCAGCTCGACCTGCTGCGGCCCATCTACCGCAAGACGACGCACTACGGGCATTTCACCAATCCGGAGCTTCCCTGGGAGCAACTGGACGAAACGCGCCTTGCCTCCCTGAAACAACTTCTTCATTAATCCCACGACAACGTTTACAGACATGTTTTCAGAAACGGAACAATACAAGGTGCGCGATATCAGCCTGGCGGATTTCGGACGCAAGGAACTGGACATTGCGGAACATGAAATGCCCGGCTTGATGGCCGTGCGTGAAAAGTACGCGGACGCCAGGCCCCTGGAGGGCGTGCGCATCATGGGCTCCCTGCACATGACGGTGCAGACGGCCGTGCTGATTGAAACGCTGGTGGCCCTGGGCGCCTCCGTCCGCTGGGCAAGCTGCAATATTTTCTCCACGCAGGACCACGCCGCCGCCGCCATTGCTAAATCCGGCACGCCCGTGTTCGCCTGGAAGGGGGAAACGCTCCGGGAATACTGGGACTGCACCTGGAAGGCCATGAACTTTCCGGACGGCCTGGGCCCTCAGCTGATTGTGGATGACGGCGGAGACGCCACCCTGCTCATCCACCGCGGGTATGAGATGGAGGAAGGCTCCGGCTGGGTGGACACCCCGTCAGAGTCGGAGGAAGAGGAAGTCATCAAGGACCTCCTGAAAAAGATTGCCGCGGAAACTCCGGGCATTTTCCACCGCTGGCTGCCCGAGCTGAAGGGAGTTTCCGAGGAAACGACCACCGGCGTGCACCGCCTGTACCAGATGCAGGCCGCGGGACGCCTGCTGATTCCGGCCATCAACGTGAACGATTCCGTGACCAAGTCCAAGTTTGACAACCTGTACGGCTGCCGCGAGTCCCTGGTGGACGGCATCAAGCGCGCCACGGACGTCATGATCGCCGGAAAGGTGGCCGTGGTCTGCGGCTACGGGGACGTTGGCAAGGGCTGCGCCCAGTCCCTGCGCGGCATGGGCGCCCAGGTGGTCGTGACGGAAATAGACCCCATCTGCGCGCTCCAGGCCGCCATGGAAGGCTACCGCGTACTGACGGTGGAAGACACGCTGGGCTGGGCGGACATTTACGTGACCACCACGGGGAACTGCGGCATCATCCGCATTGAGCACATGGAAAAGATGAAGGACCAGGCCATTGTGTGCAACATCGGCCACTTCGACAATGAAATCCAGGTGCACAAGCTCCAGACCTATCCCGGCATCAAGCACCTGAACATCAAGCCGCAGGTGGACCGTTACACGTTCCCGTCCGGCAACAGCCTTTACCTGCTGGCGGAAGGCCGCCTGGTCAATCTGGGCTGCGCCACGGGGCACCCCAGCTTCGTGATGTCCAACAGCTTCGCCAACCAGGTTCTGGCGCAGCTGGAACTGTGGAATACCCGTGAAAACCGCCCCGTGGGCGTGGAAGTGCTTCCCAAGGTGCTGGATGAGGAGGTGGCGCGCCTGCACCTCGGCAAGATCGGCTGCAAGCTTACCGTCCTGCGTCCGGAACAGGCGGACTACATCGGCGTTCCGGTGGAAGGGCCGTACAAGCCTGACTTTTACAGGTATTAGGCTGGCGGATTTCTCCGTTTTCCGGCTGTTTCATCGGGAGTGCTCTCCCGGTGGAACAGCTTTTTTATTTGTCCGGAGAAGGGTTTGTTTTCTGGAGCGCGGAGGGGGTATTTCATGGACGGATTTGCAATCCGGCGGCAAGCCATAAATTTGGGAAAGGGCATTTAAGACAAATTCTCCCCGGTATTTCCGAACGCCGTTGGCCTTCAACGAGGAGATTGTTTCTGAAAGATATAACGGGGATTTTTTTTCTTTTCCGCGTTTCAGGGGAATTTTTCAAAAGCCGGGAAGTCCTTGCTGCCTGCAGGTTGTACCTTGCCAATCACGGAAGAAAGCTGATGACGGCCCCTTTAAGAAAGGCTTCCTTCTCCATGGATTCCACGCATGGCTCTATGGAACGGATTGCAAATCCGTACTGTTATCCCTGAAGCCATTTCAATGGCGCGTGTTTTTAGTGTGCAATCCTGGTTTTTCCAATGTCTTACGTTGAAGTTCCAGGATTGTCTCCCCTACCTGAAGTGCTATGGATGCCCCTTCCCAGAAAACGGCTCTCGTTGTGTTGTTCAACCACCAGTATAACCGCAATATTCCGGTCATCAGGGACATTTATTCAGGGCGTTTTTCCGCGTTGCTTCAATTAATGCCTTATTACAAGGGGAATGATCCGGACGTATGCCCGGTATTCGGCAATTCGTTCCAGTTTTACCATTATATTTTACAGGTACGGGAAAGAATCAAGGCGCTGGACGGCGACCATATCCTCATCATCGGAGACGACCTTCTGCTGAATCCGGAGTTTGACGAGTTTTCCACGGCGTCCCTGCTGGGAATCCGGGGGGACGATACGTGCTACCTTGACGGCTTTGTGGACGTTTCCCTGCCCCTGTGCTACCGGGGTACGGTGGAAGCCCACCGTTTTTCCATGGCTCCCGCCGGTCTTGATGCGGAGAGCGTGAATAAAAATGCGCCGTCCTATGAAGAAGCCCGGCAAATCCTGAAATCCAGGAACCTCATGCAGCATGACGATCTGTCCCGCGTGCGCATGTTCATGCCCAAGTGGAATCCCGGGGGCGGCATTCATGCCAACTGGAAAGTGCTGAAGGGCAGAGTCTGGCATCTTCTGAACCATTGGAAGCACAAGATTAAAAAGTACTCGTATTCCTACCCCGTCGTCTTTGGCTATTCGGATATTATTTCTATTCCGAAAGGGAAGTTTGACGACTTTTGCCGGATTCTTGAAGTGTTTTTCGCGTGGAACATGTTTGTGGAGCTGGCCATTCCCACGGCGCTGCAGCTTCTTCCTGAAACGCGGCTGGCCACGCTGGAAGGCACGCAGTACAAGTCCGGCAACGTCTGGTTCCCGCAGGATCCGGACCACTTTGAGGCCATGAACGGCGTTATTGACGGGCTGATGTCTTCTTCCGGGGGAGACATCGGCAAATTGCTTGCCTCCTTTCCGGAGGACTACCTGTACCTCCATCCCGTGAAATTGTCCAAGTTTGGAAAACGGGGTATTTAATCCGTTGATTTTCTTTATTCCATGATGAAATATGCTGTGATCGGGGCCGGAGTTTCCGGATTATCCATGGCCGGAATGCTGTTGAAAAAAGGGCATGAGGCAGTGGTGTACGAGAAGGACAGCCGGCCCGGCGGCCTGATCAAGTGCGCGGAGGTGCAGGGCCATTTGTACCACCTGGTGGGCGGTCATGTGTTCAATTCCCGGCGGCAGGAGGTATTGGACTGGTTCTGGTCCCGGTTTGACAAGGAGCGTGATTTTGTTTCCGCCCGCCGCCGTGCCGTCATCTCCCTGGAGGGAGGGGAGGTGGTTGATTATCCCATTGAGAACCACCTGGACCAGTTCCCGGAGACCGTCCGTTCCTCCATTGTCCATGAACTTCTGGAGCTTTACAGGAATCCCCCTGCGGAACCCCGTTCCCTGGGAGAATTTTTCCGGAACCGTTTCGGGAAGACCTTGAACGACCTTTATTTCACGCCCTACAACAACAAGGTGTGGCGGCAGGACATCAACGGAATCGCCATGGACTGGCTGGAAGACAAGCTGCCCATGCCTACCGTGGCGGAAATTCTGCTGAACAATATCGGACGGATTAATGAAAGCGCCATGGTGCACAGCTCCTTCTTTTATGCAAAGCGCGGCGGTTCCCAGTTTCTGGCTGATACGCTGGCGCATGGCTTGAAGGTCGTTTACCGGGCGGAGGCCGCGGACATCCGTCCGGAGAATGGAAAATGGCGCGTGCAGGGAGAGTTGTTTGACAGGGTGGTTTTTACAGGGAATGCCAGGCGGCTTGCGGACTGCTTCCCCGGCGTGGATGAACTGCGCCCGTTGCTTCCCCGGATTTCGGCATTGCGTTCCCACGGCACCACCTCCGTGCTGTGCCGGATTGACCCCAATGACTATAGCTGGATTTACATGCCTTCCCCGGCCCACCGTTCCCACCGCATCATCTGCACAGGGAATTTTTCCAGGAACAATAATAACGGCGCCGTCACTACCGCCACCATTGAGTTTTCCGAGAAAATGACGGAAGAGGAAATCCGGGCGCAGTTGGAGCTCATCCCCTTCTCCCCCGCCTACTTGGCCCATCACTGGGAGGAATACACCTATCCCGTGCAGGATGCGTCCAGCCGCGCCCTGATCCGGGAGCTGAAGGAGCGCCTGGAACCCAGGGGCATTTACCTGCTGGGGCGTTTTGCGGAGTGGGAATATTACAACATGGATGCGGCCATCGGCGCCGCCATGGACCTGGATAAGCGGCTGGACGCGGAGCTTCAGCCGTAAGGGCGCCCTCCCGTGGACACGGGAATATAAGAAAGGCGTTTATCGGCAAGTATCCGGCCAGAGCTGTGGATTGTTAATCCGCTGTCAATGGAAAATTTTAACGGACAATGAATTCCAAATATTTGACGTGTAATAAAAAAGATTTTTCACCATCCCCGTAGGATGGCCTGAACAGACAACTTTTTCAGGGTTATATTTTTACAGTTTCTTTTTTATTTTCTCCAAACAAGCGGATTAACAACTCGCTAGAAAGGGCGTGCAGAAAGCATGGCCCATGTTCTACCCGGCCATGCGTTTACCCCGGAATCAACGCGCATGGCTATTCGTTATTGTTCTTTCGCGACACGCGGCTACCACTGGCGGCAGTGGATGCGGATGACAAGTTTAAAGCTGGCGGAGCCTTCCGTGGAATTGTCTTTCTGGAATCTTGGCCGTCTGCTGTCCGCAGGCATCAGGCGCGAAGTGCCCTGGTTTGACCCTCATTTGCAGGGGGCTGGCTACTGGTGCTGGAAACCCTTCATCATGCTCAGGGAACTGGACAGCCTTCAGGAAGGGGACTATTTGCTTTACACGGATGCGGGGCGTCCGCCGGGAACACTTTTCCGCCATTCAGTACAGCCTCTTGTCCAATGGCTGGAGGAGAAGAGGCAGGATGTCCTGCCGGGAGTGAATATTTCCTATTACACGGGAGATTTGTCAAGGTGGTGCAAGCAGAGCGTTTTTGACGCATTGAATCTGGATATCAGGGACTTCGAGCATAGCCCCCTGATTCAGCCGACTCCGTGTTTCCTGAAAAAATCGGAAGAAAGCGTCCGGATTCTTCGTGAATGGATGGAACTATGCCGGCAGTTCAGCTTGGTGTCTTCCCCGACTCCGGAGGAAAAAAGCCGCTGCCGTGACAATTTTGCGGCCCATACGCATGACCAGACGCTGTGGTCGCTTGTTGCGGCCATGAACCATCTGGATTGCCTTTATTCCAGGAAGGGAGTCATCCATCTTGACGGGAGGCATCCCTTTTTACGGCACCCCGGATTTGATGACAAGGATCCGGACTTCTTTTTGGGAGAGCTTGGAGCGGAGAGGGTGGAAAGGCCTTTGCTTACCTTTCTCTCCGGCGTTCACCAGGGGATTGCTTTTTGCGAGAAGGCCGTGAATAAATTGTCCAAGATCGCCGGATTGGGCCCCCTCAAAGGTTTTTACGGGTAAGGACGGGGTGGAATAGCCGCTACCGGGGCCGGATACCCAGGGAATAAAAAGGCGCCGGAAGATTCCGGCGCCTGGGAAAAGTTCCGTTGGAACGGCTTCCTACCAGGAAGCGTCAAATTTGGGAATGGGCGTTCCCTTTCCGCCGGGGCAGTTTTCCGGGACCTTGTAGGCCTTGCGGAGTTCGTTATAGCGCTTCTTAAGTTTTTCCACGGTGGACTTGTAGGCGGGATCGTTAATGACGTTTTTCATCTGCATGGGATCCTTTTCCATGTCAAAAAGCATCCATTCGTCACTGGTCCAGATATAGGAGAGCGTATAGCGGTCCGTCCGGATGCCGTCATGGCGCGGGGCGTTGTGTTCGCCGGGATTCTCGTAGAAGCAGTAGTAGATGGCATCTCTCCAGTCATTGGGCTTCTTGCCCGTGGTAGCCGTGGGAAGCAGGGAAACGCCCTGGAAGGTATTCATGTTTTCCGGGGTATCCGCTCCAGCCGCGGAAACGATGGTGGGAGCGTAGTCAATGTTCTGCACCATGGTGTTGTTGCGGATGCCTGCGGGAATTTTGCCGGGCCATCTCATGATGAGGGGCATGCGGAGAGATTCTTCAAAAATCCAGCGCTTGTCGTACATGCCGTGTTCGCCCATGTAGAAGCCCTGGTCGCCGCAGTAGATGACCAGTGTGTCTTTGGAAAGGCCTTCCTTGTCCAGATATTTCATCAGGCGGCCAATACTGTCGTCCACGGAAAGCAGGCAGCCCAGATAGTCTTCCATGTAGGCATGCCATTTCCATTCAGCAAAGGCTTTCGGGTCTTTTAGCTTCCCGGATTTCATGCCGTCCACCAGGGACTTGGTGCGCTTGGCGTAGTAGTTCGTCCAGGTTTTCTTTTCTTCCGGGGTCATGCGGTTCAGTTCGCCCAGGTCCCAGCCGTAGCCGGGGGAGACGATGCTCTTGCGCATGTCTTCCGGCACCTGGTCCTTGAGCACCTTGAGGTCGGAATAAATCGCCATGTGCCTGGCGACGGTCTGCTGGTTTTTCTTCAGGAATTCCGGGCGGTTGGCGTAGTCGTCATGGAAGTTGGCGGGCGGCGTCAGCTTGGACGTGTTCACCTTGCCCAGGTGGCGCAGGGCGGGACACCAGGCGCGGTGGGGGGCCTTGTGGCCTACGACGAGAAGGAAGGGCTTGTCCTTGTCCCGGTTTTCCAGCCACTGGATGGATTTGTCCGTGACCACGTCCGTGGCGTAGCCGGGAAAGCGCTTCGTCTGGCGCTTCCCGTTCGGCTTGAGGCTGATGAAATCCGGATTGTAGTAACTGCCCTGGCCAGGGAAGATTTCCCACGTATCAAAGCCGGTGGGGTCGGATTCCAGGTGCCATTTGCCGAACAGGCCCGTCTGGTAGCCGGCTTTTTGCAGCATTTTGGGGTAGGTGGGCTGGGAGCCGTCCAGCGGCCTCTGGCCGTTGAAGACGAAACCGTTCATGTGGGAGTGCCTTCCGGTCAGGATGCAGGCGCGGGAGGGGCCGCAGAGGGAGTTGGCGCAGTAGCTGCGGTCAAAGACCATGCCTTGCCTGCCCAGCTTGTTGAAGTTGGGTAGCGCGACGGGGGAATCGTTCTTGGAGGTGCCCAGCGTCTGGTAGGCGTGGTCATCCGTAATGATGAAGAGGATGTTCGGCTTTTTATTCCCCGCAGCCTTGGTCTGGGCCATGAGGGGGGCTGCCGCCAGCAGGGCCAGAGTCCCGGCGATGATGGTTTTTAAGGGTCTCATATTGCATGGAGGATATAGGATGAGGGCACCGTGTCAATGTCATAGGATTCCTTTTGCCGGGATTTTCCGTTATGGTATCCTTTCCGCCATGCATTCCTCCCCGTTGGAAGACACCCTGCGTTTGTTCGGAAAGGAGCGGTTCCGCCCCATGCAGCGTGAGCTGATGGAGTGCGCGCTGGCGGGCCGGTCCTGCATCGGCATTTTGCCTACGGGCTCCGGCAAGAGCCTTTGCTACCAGATTCCGGGGGTGCTGGGAGACGGGGTAACGGTGGTGGTTTCCCCGCTGATCGCCCTGATGCGCGACCAGGTGGCCGGGCTGGAAAAGCTGGGCGTGGCCGCGGCCAGGTATGATTCCTCCCTGGTGGAGGAAGAGAAGGGCGCCCTGCTGGACAGCTTGAAGTCCGGGGCCGTCCGCCTGCTGTTCGCCGCGCCGGAGTCTCTGGAATCCCCGTGGATGCGGCAGGCCATGGAGCTTGTTTCCCCCGGCCTGTTTGTTGTGGATGAGGCCCACTGCCTCTCGGAATGGGGGCACAGTTTCCGTCCCGATTACCTGGGACTGCCCGGTTTTTTCAGAAAGTACGGATTCCGCAGCGTCATGGCGCTGACTGCCACGGCTACGGAGCGGGTGTGCCGCGACCTGGCCGCCCTGTTTGACGTGCAGGAGGACTGCATCTTCCGCGCCGCGCCGTACCGGGCGAATATTACCCGCCAGGTGGAAACGCTGAAGGAACAGGATAAAACCGCGCGGCTGGTGGAGTTTTTGAAGGAGGACGGCCACCGTCCCGCCGTGGTGTACACCCGCACCCGGAAGGATGCGGAGAGGCTCTCCTATGAATTGGGACAGGCGCGTTTTTTCGTCAAGTCCTACCATGCGGGCATGCCGCCGGAAACGCGGGGGCTGGTGCAGGATGAGTTTTTGACGGGGGCGGCGGACGTGCTGGTGGCGACGATTGCCTTCGGCATGGGGATTGACAAGCCGGACGTGCGCTCCGTAGTGCATTACCATCCCCCCGCCAGCCTGGAGGCGTATGTACAGGAATCCGGCCGTGCCGGGCGCGACGGGCTGCCTTCCTTCAGCCTGGTGATGCTGTCCGCGCGTGATGGCGTGGCCGTGGTCAACCGCCTGCACGCGGCGGAGCCGGACCGCCACGGCGTGAAGGGGCTGGCGTCCCTGCTGTCCCGGAGGGGGGAGCATATTGTGTCCCTGTATGAGGCCTCCGCCATCCATGACCTGCCGGATGTGGCAGTGGACCGGATGCTGTTTGACCTGAAGCGTTCCGGCTCCGTCCGGGAACAGGGCATGGGGTACAAGTATTACAAGGTGCGCCCCTTGTTCCGGATGGAGGAAATCCTGTGCGGACGTGATGGCGAAGAAGGCGCCCGCCTGCAATGGATGGACGGCCACCGGGAGGGGGAGGTGGAGGCTCTGGCCGCGGAATGGGGGATTTCCTGGGAAGAAGCCGCCGCCTGGCTTGACGAACTGGCCCTTTCCGGGGAATGGAAGGTGGACCTGCGCCAGATAGCCCTTCACCTGCATTCCGAAGGTTTTGATGCGGAGGAGGCCGCAGAGGGATTCGCTCAGTATTTTTCCCGGTCCAGGCTGAACGGGCTGGAACGCTGGAAAACGTGCGTTTCCACGCTGACGTCTTCCGCCTGCCTCAACAGGAGCCTGGACGCCTACTTCGGCTTCCGGGAACCGTCCGGCCCCTGCGGGCACTGTCCGGCATGCTGTGGAGCGGTTCCCGCGGGTATGGAAGAGGAAAGCCCCGGACCACTGCCGGAAGAACTGCGTTCCGACGTCATGGAACTGGCAGCGCAGAGAAAACCCGCACTGGCCCGCCCTTCCCAGTTGACGCGTTTTCTGCTGGGGCTGGCTTCTCCGGCGGCCATGCGCGCGCGGCTGTGGGGGCACCCCCTTTACGGGGCGCTGGCGGATAGAAGCTGGGAGGACGTGTGGATTGAGGCCCGCGCCCTCTTGGGGAATTAGCCGGTCAGTTGCCGCCTTTGGCGGCTTCATAAGCGGCAATGATGCGCTTGCAGGAGTTTTCCGCATGCAACAGGGAACACCAGTAGCGGGAAATTTCCTCCGGGTTGCGTTTCCCTTCATCCCAGGCGCGGATTTCTTCCAGCAACGCCTTGGCAACGCTTTCCGGAGAATCCGTCGGGCTGAGCGTGCCTGAATCATGGGAAACGTACCATTGCAGGCAGTTCAGCAGGGGAGTGAGGCGAGGTCCCACGACGGAGGCCCCGGCGCAGAGCGCTTCCGCGGAGGCGATGTGAGAACCTTCGTATCGGGAGGTGCAAAGGCAAATTTTAGACTTTGCATAAACCTTGATGAGTTCCTGATTGGGTACTACACCATTCAAATGGATGTGGCTCTGATGGTCCGGAGGTAATGATTGGTGCCATTCGTGCAGGGAAGGGGGGATATTCCCGTAAATCTCAACAATCCACGGGGTATGCCTGCTCGCGAATATTTCCAGTGCACGCATTAGAAGTTTTGTGTTTTTTTGAAAAAAATCATCCCAGCGGCCTACGGCAACAATTAGATTGTGCTTGGGCAATGCGGGTTCATAAATATGTTGAGAAGAGATCGGGTTGGGAATGAGAGCAAGTTTCTTACATGTCTGTTTTCCGTAAAGCCATTGGCGGTCAAGAATGGAGAGCAGGGCAGGTGGAGACGGAAAGGAAATGAGATTCGCCATCTTCAAATGTTTTCTCCTTCCTTGATCCAAAGCTCCGGCAGTGTGGTATTTGATAATACGGAGACAGGCAAAAAGGGCTCCCTTTAAACTCCCTCTTTTATTTTTCTCCATATTCCAGATATGGCGTGTGAGCGTTTTCCAATGACACCAGGGATAAAATAACCCGGAAGTGTCCATATACGCCACCAGGTAAATTCCTGCCTCATGCACGGCGCGGGCCACGGGCGTGTATTTTCCCGTTCCCCACGCGTACAGGACCAGCCCGTCAATGCCCAGGGACTTCCACCAGGCGGGGTCTTCCAGGTTGGCGTATTCCGTGCGGATGAGGTCGGGGTCGTCTCCTTCCTGGGCTGGCGTGGGCATGATGGCCCTGCTCTCCACGCCGATTCTCTGAAAGGCCTTGCAGAAAGCGCCTGAATCACGGGAAAAGAAGGTGTGGTCCCCTTTAAAGGGAACGGGCGTGCAGGTGTACCATTTCATGATGTCGTGGTCGTGGAAGGTTGGCGGGAAATGCGGAGTTCTTCAAAAAGGCTTTCCATGGATTGAAGCCACGTGGCGGGGGAGTATGTGGAGGACAAAAGTTTTTGCCCGTGTGCTCCCATGGCCGGCCAGTGTTCCTCCTCCTCCAGCGTCGTGTGCAGCGTCTCCGCCAGGGATTCCGCAGAAGGTTCCCGGGCAATCCAGCCGTTTTGCCCGTGGGTGATGAGCTCCGGCAGGCCGCCGCACGGGGTGACGATAACGGGCGTGCCGTGGAGCCACGCTTCCAGAACCACCATGCCGAAGGTTTCCTCCCACAGGGAGGGGGCTACGGTCAGGCCGCAGGCGGCGCGTATGGCCCCCTGTTCCTCGTGGGGGATGAATCCGGTCAGGCGGATGGATTCAAGCTGGCGGGAAGAGACGTAGCGCTCCAGTTCTTCGCGCAGGGGGCCGTCTCCCATCAGGTAGAGGGTACGGCCGGGAGGGGAAAGGCTCTCCCACGCCCGGACAAGCTGGAAGACGCCTTTTTCCCGGGTGAGGCGTCCGGCGTACAGAACATCCCGTCGGGGCAGTCCGGCGAGGGCGGTTTTTTGCCGGATGAAATGGGGAATGACCCTGATTTTGTCTTCAGGTATTCCGGACTGGATGAGAAGCTCCCTCTGGCGGCGGCTGACGGCGATGTAGGAGGAAAGGCGGTTCCAGGTTCCCATGCGGCGCGTTTTATACAGGGCAGCGGCGGCCAGGGCGGAGCAGGGGGCGCTGCCGCGCCAGCAGGCGTGCAGGACGCCGGGAAGGTAGTTGCCGTTTTTGCAGGAGAAACAGGGCGCACCGTCCCGGTAGAACACTCCGTTAAGGCACCCGGCGCGGTAATTGTGCAGGTAATGGATGACGGGAACGGACTGCTGCATGGCCAGCTCGTAAACGCAGGGGGACATGGCCGGAAACGTATTGTGGATGATCCACGCGTCAAAGCGGTTTTCACGCAGGCATTCGCGGAGCTTTTCCTCCACGTCCCGGTTGTGGAGCATGTAGCGCATTTTAGTCAGCGCGCCGTGGGGGCTCCGGAACAATTCCCCGGTGGAATAAACAAAGGGGGTGACGTCCGCCACGGCGGCCAGCGCCTCCGTGATGGCATGGAAGCAGACTTCCTCGCCGCCCAGTTCCCCGTAACGGCTGAAAATATGTAAAATGCGTGGACGTTGCATGGCCGCGGCAGCACGGGGCTATCCCTGGAGTTCCCTCCTGAGCTTCTGGGGGTCCTTTAACAGCTCCCTCTGGATGGCCTCCTGCTGCTGGCGCAGGCGGTCTTCCTGGGATTTGAGGGCCTTTCTCCGGGAGGCCGTATCAGGATTGACAAAGGGGTTGTTATCCCCCCACCTGGCCCATGGCCCGCGGGGGATGCGGTAGAATTCCACAAAGCGCCAGTGGACGATGGCCGTTCCGCCGGTGATGCCCAGGTAGTCCCGCACGGCGGGGGAGATGTCTATGCCCGCGCCCTTGTTCTGGGTATTGACCGGGGGCTTGTCTCCAAAGACGTAGGGCCAGTCTTCCGTGGTAAAGGGGCCGCAGTCCTCCCATTGGGCAAAGCAGCTGCGCTTGTTGTACACGATCTGCACCCATCTGCCCTTGCAGACGGACTGCCCTTTTTCCGTGTATTCCCGGCGGAACCAGGGAATCACCCGTGAGGCCTCCACCTTGTGCTCCCCCTTGGAGACGTCATTGTACGGCAGAGCCACGTAAAAGGGATTCTGCTGGGGAATAAACGTCTTAGGGCGGAAGTCCGTGGTGCGGCATACGGGGTTGGGATCGTCAAAGCCGCCGAAGTTTTCCCGCCATGCGGAATCCCAGGAACTCTTGTGGTTGGCTACCGGGTTGCGCGCCGTGGAATCCTCCCCCACCCAGAAAACCGTGGCGGTGATATTGAGCCGCCAGGGATAAGTGCCGGGGCTTTGCGGGCCCGTCCGGGGAAGGATGCGGGGCTGGGGAGCGGGGCGTTTGCCGCCTGGTGCCGTGGTGGGGGATTTGACGATGACCCTGGGGAGGGGATCCCGCTGCGTGGGGGTGATGATGACGGGGCCTTTGGGCCGTTCGGAACTGTCCGCCAGGGCGCGGGTGGCGCTCCGGCCCGTCTGGATGTCCGCCCGGGCAGTTCCCGCGGAAGCCAGCGCCAGCAATGCAAGCAGGCATGCGGAAAGGAAGGAGTTCCCAGGGGAACCCTTCCGGAATGCCTGTTGACGTTGCCAGTGGTTTACCATCGGTGCAGTTGAGTGACGAAGCGGTGATCCAGCTTGCCGGGATAATCCGTGTTGAAGTGGAGGCCGCGGCTTTCATTGCGGCGCATGGCGCAATCCACGATCAGGGAGGCCACCGCCACCAGGTTGCGGAGTTCCAGGATATCCGGCGTAATGCGGTACCCCCAGTAGAAATCCTTCACCTCGCGGTGCAGCATCCGCAGGCGCGTAGCTGCGCGGTCCAGCCTTTTGTTGGTCCGGACAATGGAAACATAATCCCACATCAGGCGGCGGATTTCATCCCAATTGTGATAGATGACGGAAAGTTCATCCGGCAGGGCGGTGTCTCCGTGGTGCCACGCGGGAATGTCGTAGGAAGTGGGGGCGTCTTTCCTCAGGGGCTGGAGGGCCAGCATGGAGTTCAGCGCGCGCTTGGCCACTACCACGCATTCCAGGAGGGAATTGGAGGCCAGGCGGTTGGCGCCGTGGAGTCCGGTGCAGCCGGTTTCCCCGGCGGCGTAAAGGCCGTCCAGGCTCGTCTGGCCGTTGACGTCCGTCAGCACGCCGCCGCACTGGAAGTGCGCCGCGGGGACCACGGGAATGGGCTCCCTGGCGGGGTCAATGCCGTAGCGGTTGCAGGTCTCGTAAATCAGGGGAAAACGCTCCTGGACGAAGCCCTCCGGCTTGTGGGAGATGTCCAGGTAAACGCACATGCTGCCCGTCCGCTTCATCTCGGAATCTACGGCGCGCGCGGTGATGTCACGCGGGGCCAGGGATTTGCGGGGATCGTACTTATGCATGAATTCCTGCCCGTCCGCTCCGGTCAGTACGCCGCCTTCGCCCCGCACGGCCTCGGAGATGAGGAAGGAGCGCGCTTCAGCACCCTCCGCGCGGGTGTTGAAGAAGCAGGTGGGGTGGAACTGCACGAATTCCATGTTGGCGATGGTGGCTCCCGCGCGCCAGGCCATGGCTACGCCGTCCCCCGTGGCGGAATCATTATTGGTGGTGTACAGGTATACCCGGCCGCAGCCGCCGGTGGCGAGCAGCACGCGGTCCGACCGGAAAATTTCCACTTCCCCGGAGGCGCGGTCCAGCACGTAGGCCCCCAGCACGCGGTCTTCCGTGACCAGTCCGAGCTTGGTCGTCGTAATCAGGTCAATGGCGAAGTGGTCTTCCAGCAATTCAATGTCTGGGTGCAGCTTGGCCGCCTCCAGCAGCTTGGAGGTGATCTCCAATCCGGTAGCGTCCTTGGCGTGGAGGATGCGCCTCTTGGTGTGGCCTCCCTCCCGGGCCAGTTCGTAATCCTCCCCCTGGTTGCCGGGGTCAAAATTGACGCCCCATTCCAGCAGTTCCCGGATGGCGCCGGGGCCTTCCTCCACAATGGTGCGCACAGCCTGCTCATTGCAGAGGCCCGCGCCGGCGTCCAGCGTGTCCGCAACATGGTCTTCAAAGGAATCATTGCGGTCCCACACGGCGGCTATGCCGCCCTGCGCCTTGGCGGAACTGCAATCCAGAAATTTGCCTTTTGTAATGACTGCAACCTTGCCGTGTTCCGCCGCTCTCAGGGCGAAACTCAACCCGGCAACCCCGGCCCCAATGACTAAAAAGTCGCTCGTCTTCATCATGAATGGTACGGAACTGTAACATGCCGGGGGGTCTCAAGTCACGCCCAATGATGGTGCGCCGGGGCATATTTGTCTGGAAAAGAAGCGTGAAACACGCTAATTCATGGGCATGAGACCTCAAGGGAACGAACAGGAGGCGCGGCGGAACAAGCACGTGCGGAGCGCCCCGGCAAAAATTGCCGTCAAGGCGCTGGGAGAAGACGCTCTGGACGATATTCTGGACAACGCCCCCAACCCCCTGCTGCTGATTCTTGACTGCGTGCAGGACCCCCACAACCTGGGGGCCATTCTGCGCACGGCGGACGGTGCGGGCGTGGATGCCGTGATCGCCCCGCGGGACAAGTCCGCGGGCATTACGGAAACCGTGCTGCGCGTCTCCGTGGGGGCGGCGGAAAAAGTGCCCTTCATCCAGGTAACCAACCTGGCGCGCACCATGAAGCAGCTCCAGAGCCGCGGCATCTGGATTTTCGGCACCTCGGACAAGGGGGACCGGGACCTGTATGAAACGGATTTCACGGGACCGGCCGCGCTGGTGATGGGCGCGGAAGGGGAAGGCATGAGGCGGCTGACGGAAGAGAACTGTGATTTCCTGCTGCGGATTCCCATGCGGGGCAGCGTTCCGTGCCTGAACGTATCCGTGGCTACGGGCGTATGCCTGTATGAGATGGTGCGGCAGCGGCTGCGCTCCTGATGCCCTGTTGTTTTCCTACCCCCGCCGCCCTTATGATTCAGGAACTTGCTCTTGCTCCGGGGGAACGCGCCCGGTTCATTTCAGACATCCACTTCGGCCATGCCAAGGCCCTGGTCCGGGAGCCGGAGGAACTGTCCTTCCTGCTGGAAGGGTGCACCCATCTGGTGGTGTGCGGGGATCTCAGTGAAACCCGTGAAAGCCCGTACCGGGCGGAAGGGCTGGAGAAACGCGCCCGCTTCCTGCAAATGTGCCGTGCTGCCGGAGTCCGGCCTATCCTGCTGGCGGGCAACCATGATCCGGATGAAGAGGCCGGGCTGCTGAAATTGCAGGGGGGGCGTGTCTGCGCCCTGCACGGTCACGTCCTGTTCAAGGAGGTGGCCCCGTGGGGCTGGGAGTATTTGAAGAACAAGCAGGCTTCCCGGGACCTGGTCGCCGCGTTTCCGGAGGCGGATACGGATTTGCGGCAGCGGCTGGAGCTGGCGCGCGCCATGAGCGTGCTGGTGCCTCCCATTTATACGCGTTCCACGGCGTATGGGAATAAGCTGGTGCGTTTCCTGGTCCATTCCGCGTGGCCGCCGGAGCGGCCCGTGCAGATTCTTCTGGCGTGGCTGACGATGATGCGGCGCATGCGGCGATTTACGGACCGCTTTTTCCCGGAGGCGGAAGTCGTCATCTTCGGCCATCTGCACCGCCGTGCGGTTGCCGGAAAACGGGGAAGGCGGCTGTACGTCAACCTGGGCGCCTGTTTCCACCATGCGGAATGCTATGCGGCGGACGTGACGGCGGAAGGCGCCGTATCCATCCGCGGTTATACCCCGGAGGGTTATAACGGCCCGGCGAAGATTCTCCGCTGACAAGGTTCCGCGTGCCGGAAAAAGGGGGTGGGGAACGCGCCCGTGTTTAGGCGATAATGTGTTAGAGCACCGGATGACTAGTCCATACAGTTTGTGGACGCGTTCCCCAGAGAGTTTGGCCGTGCCTGTGCTCCCTTATTGCCGGAGGGACAGTTTTTCCCGGAGCATTTCAGGGCGCAGCCCCGGCAGCAGCAGGGGCGCGAGGAGGAAAAAAACCGGGAGAAGAAGGACTCCGTTCTGGCGGGGACGCCGCCGGAGCATTTTTTCCCATGGTTTCTTTCCGGGTTTGGGCTGGCCATAAGTCAAAGTTAGTGTAATCTAACTTTGCTTGCAAGAAAAAAGTTTGTCGAGTCTAATTTTTTCTTGAAGAAGAGGTTGACTTGGACGAAGGCTGGGTTATTGTTTTTGTTAGTTAAACCTAATAAGCATCAGTCATGATACGCAAAAATTTTCCTACCCTGGAACTGAGCAACAGCCTGGAGGATTACATTGAAGCCGTCCGCAACATTGAGCTGGAAAAAGGGTGCGCCACCGTAGGAGAGATCGCGGAGGCCCTGAACGTGAAAAAGCCCTCCGTTTCCCTCGCCATGAAACAGTTGAAGGAACGGAAGCTGGTGGAATATACGCAGTATTCCCCCATTGTGCTGACCAGGGAGGGCCGTTATTACGCGGACCGGGTCATCTCCTGCCACTCCATGGTGAAGGATTTCCTGATTACGGTGCTGAAGATGGAGGAAAAGCGCGCGGACGAAGTGGCCTGCGGCATTGAACACATCATGACGCTGGAGGAAATTTCCAGGTTCAAACTGCTCACGGAGCATTCCCGGAAGGCCGGGCAGTGAAAAAGCCGGAACGTTTTTAAAGGGATGGTTCATGCGGGGATGAACCATCCCTTCCTTATTACTGGAGGGGCCGGACCGGGAGCGTGCGCCGGCGTACGCAGTGAAGGCATGGTGGAGGAAGGCGGAAAAGGACGGAGTGTTAACCGCTTCCGCGCTGCTGGCGGCGGCTGCGATTTTCCCCACGAGTCACGGCAGGTTCTTGTTGTTGATGTACGCCATGGCCATATCCCTTTGTTGGTTCAGCAGGCCCCGGCGGCCTGCTTTTTTGCAGCGCGGCTAAGATTTCAGACCTGTTGAATTAGTTTCAACTAATTTTTTTATTGGGAGGGAAAATACTTCCGGATATTTTTTAAGGTATTGATGGTAATGTAAATATAAATCATGCTTTCTGGCCGAAGTTTGGGGAAGGAGAGGATGGGAGTGAGAAAAAGAATTGACCTAATAGTTAGTTCTATCTAACTTTGGCGTGTTGCATGAACTTGACCCATACAGGACTTCACCGTTTCTTCCACCAGGTTTCCCGGTACCGGAAACTGGCCGGGCTGCTCGTCCGGCGTCCCAGGTACCGCCTGCTCTGCGGAGACTGTGAGTTCTGTATGGGCGCATGCGGCAAAGCCGTGGATGCGCAGTCCCCCGCGGGCCGGGAGCAGGAACGCTCCTCCGCCATGGAAGGCTGAATATCCGCGATTGACGAGGAAGACTCAAGATACAGCATTACTATGAAGAAACGCTACATGATACCCGCCCTGCTGGCCTGCTCCGGCTTCTGCATGGCCGGTACGGCATCCGTAGCCGCTACCGCCGCCGCTTCGGCTGCGGAAGAGGCTGAAGGCAAAGGTTCCATTCTGGATGACATCGACCTGTTCGGGGACGAGTACGGCGATGAAAGCACGCCCATTCCGAACGACCTGCTGACCAGGGCCCTGACGGATCTGCATCAAGGCGCTTATGAGAAAGCCGGGTTCCAGTTCCTGGTGGAGCAGGCATTCCTGTATACCAGGGGCCACCATGCGGCCGCGAACGACGAGACTGCCGGTTCCAGCCAGAGCTGGTACAAGTTCCACGCCCAAGCCGGGCTGCAATTGTTCCGGTCCAGCCGCAACCAGGGCACCTGGATCAAGAGCGAGCTTTCCGGCTCCGTGGCCCTGAACAGGCATACGCACCGCACCACGCTGGACGACTCCTGGGGCGCGAGCGGCCCCGCCAACTGCGACGTTTTTGAAGACGGCTACTTCTACCTGCCGGAACTTCTCCTTTCCCAGGGATTCATGGACGGCCAGCTCGTCATCATGGGCGGCATGATCAACCAGACGAACTATTTTGACGCCAATACGTATGCCAACACCACCTTTGGGCAGTTCGGCGGCGCTCCCTTCGTCAACAACCAGGTGCTTCCGCTGGGGGACTCCAACTTCGGGTTCGTGGGACAGTACCAGTTCAATGAAAACTGGTTCATCCAGGTGGGCGGCAACATGATGGACAATGAACCCCGCCGCAACCCGTTCCACCACACGACCGGAAAATCCTTCAACCTGCTCGGTGAAATTGGCTGGACGCATGAAAAGGCCTTCGGCATCGGCACGGGCACGTACCGCCTGCAGCCGTTCATGTTCCATGCGGACGGCAAGAACCATGGAGGCGTGGCGTTCAACCTGGAACAGGACCTGGGCAGCAGCCCGTTCGCCCTGTTCGCCCGCGCCGGCTGGAGCAGCGCCGAATGCGGCAACATCTGCGGAGCGGAAGCCCAGGCGTCCGCCGGGGTCATCTTCAAGAAGCCGCTGGAAGTCATGGCCGGCCTGAAAGAGGCGGACGGCAACTTTCTGGGCGTAGGTTTCTCCGTGAGCAAGCCGGATTCCGGCACGCTGGCGGAAACGCGGCCCGGGCATGACCGGGAAATGATTCTGGAATGCACGTACAGCTTTTCCATTACGCCGTACTGCCTGATCCAGCCATCCTACCAGTATGTAAAGAATCCTTCCGGGCGGGATGACGTCAACTCCGCCAATATCCTCTCCGTACAGTGCGTGGTCACGTTCTAGGAGGGAAAAGTCCTGAATCTGCGGAAAAAGCGCAGTAGCAATCAAGTCTTCCTTGTCCGTCTGCATGCAGAGAGCGGAATCCTGCGTGCGGGGGCACTGAAGGGGTCTGCACGACCTGGCGGCAACGTCGCATTCTCGATCAGGTAGGGGGTGCGGCGTTGCTTATTTTTATCTCAAAGGAAGGGACAGGCGTTTGAACCGCCTGTGTTCCTGAACCCCGTTATTCCGGTGTCCGGACTGGGGCGCTGCGGAAGAGGCCTGTACGGAGGGGGCCGGCGTCGTATTCCGCACCGGTTCCCTGCGGGCCGTGTCCGCCTGACAGGAGGCTGCCAGCAGGCAGGCGGCTCCTATCATGATACATGTGTACTTGTTCATCATCTTATGGTGTGCGGCTGGCTGTGGCCGCTGATGGTTAGATTAGCACCCCTGGCTGTCCGTTGAAAGTTCTTTGGTTTGACTAACAACAAGTTAGGTGAATTAAACACCGGGAAGAACGTTAAGTTCAGTATCTTGCGCGCTGCCGGATTTATGACAATGGATGACATTTCCGGCGTCAGGAAACGTTTAAAACCATGTTGACTTGGATGGGAACTGTCTTAAACTGACAGAATGAGTAAGGTTCAATGGGAAATTTCAAATGATGAAGTGACTGACCGTGATACTGCTCTGCGCCGCCTGCAGGAAGGAACGACCGGCCATGTGGTATGCGCCCGAGACGGCGCGTGCCTCCAGTCCTACAAGGAGGCGGACGGCGTCTACCACTGTGAGATCGTGTTCAAGACGGGGGGATGCTGCCCGCCCGTCTTTGCCGCTCCGGAGGGGGTGACGGGCAAGGAACTGGAAACGCTGTACGACCGCTTCGCCGGCGGGGATGACTTCTCCTTTGTGGAAAAGGAATGGGAGCCCCTGATGGCCGTGGAGTACCGCCACCGCCATAATGTGATGTGGTTCATCTTCCTGTTCATTGCGCTGGTGATTGCCGCCATGGCTGCGTACCAGCACGGCTGGATCGGGTAACGGGCCGGCGCGCGCTGCATGCGCCAGAGAAAAGAACCTGCAAACCGCGGACGGCGTGCAGGTTCTGAAGGAGTTGTCCGCGGACGTGGTCAGTCCTGTTTTTCGTTTTCCCCGTGGCAGCCGTGGTCGTGGCCGCCGCAGCAGCCTGCGCCGCTGTTGCCGCACCCGTCGCAATTGCCGCAGCACTTGCCGCGCTTGCTGAAGCTTTTATACAGCGCATAGGCCAGGGCCAGGAAAAGGATGGCGCCAATAATGTATGTTCCCATATGAAGTGAAGTGGATGGTTAAGAGTGGATGTGAGGGCTATTTGGAGGACCGGGAAGGTTTTTTCACCACCAGGTAAATGAAGCCCAGCAGAAGCAGCACGGCCAGCGCCTGCCCGATGCCGAAGGAAGCATCCGCGTAAAGCCATGCCCCGAGTTGGTAGATCAGGAAGGCCAGGCAGTATGCCAGGGCGCACATGTAGCCGATGGCGAAGAACGTCCATCTGGCGCTGTTCATTTCCCTCCTGATGGCGCCCATGGCGGCGAAGCAGGGAGCGCAGAGAAGGTTGAAGATCATGAAGGAGAAGGCGCTCAGGAAGGTGAAGGCTCCGGCCTTGACCAGGCGGTCCCCGGTTTCCCGGATTTCAGCGTCTTCATCCTCTTCTTCCTCCGCTTCAGCGGCGGACTCTCCGGAAGCTTGCGCGAGGGACGCCTGGAGCTCCTGCCCGGCGGGGGACATTTCCTGCGCTTCTGCGGGCGCTGCCGGTTCCTCTGCGGCTTCTTCCTCCCCGGAACCGCCGTCCGCATACAGCACGCCGAAGGTGCCTACCACGTTTTCCTTGGCGATCAGGCCGGTGATGGTGGCCATGGTGGGCTTCCATTCACCCCAGCCCAGCGGCTGGAAGACGGGTGCGGCCACGTTGCCGATGGAGGCCAGCATGCTGTCGTTCTGCTCCACGGAATCCGCCTTCCAGTTATAGCTGGAGAGGAACCAGATCACGGCGCTGGACACGAAGATGACGGTCCCGGCCTTTTGGACGAAGGCCTTGCAGCGGTCCCACGCGTGGATGATGACGTTCTTCCAGGCAGGGATGTGGTAAATGGGCAGTTCCATGACGAAAGGGGAGGGGTCCCCGGAGAACATGGCGGTCTTTTTCAGAATGAGGCCGGAAAGGATGATGGCGCCCACGCCGATGAAGTAGGCCCCCGGAGCCACCCAGGAATTTTCCGGGAAGAAGGCGCCGGCAATCAGGGCGATGATGGGAGTTTTAGCCCCGCACGGAATGAACGTGGTGGTCATGATGGTCATGCGCCTGTCCTTTTCATTCTCAATGGTGCGGGTGGCCATGATGCCCGGAACGCCGCAGCCCATGGAAACGAGCATGGGGATGAAGGACTTCCCGGAAAGGCCGAATTTGCGGAAAATGCGGTCCATGATGAAGGCCACGCGGGCCATGTAGCCGCAGTCTTCCAGAATCCCCAGGCACAGGAACAGCACCGCCATCTGCGGCAGGAAGCCCAGGACGGCCCCCACGCCGGCAATCACGCCGTCCTGGATCAGGCTTTCCAGCCACGGGGCGCAGTTGGCGCTTTCCAGCAGGCCGCCCACCCATTCCGGAACCCACTCCCCGAAGAAGGTGTCATTGGCCCAGTCCGTTCCCCACGCGCCCACCGTCTGGATGGAGATATAGTACACCGCCCACATGACGGCGGCGAAGATGGGGAGGCCCAGCCAGCGGCTGGTGATGACGCGGTCAATTCTGTCGCTTCCCGTCAGGCTTCCGGCGCGGGCCTTCACGACGGAATCCCTGGTGATGCGGGAAATGGAATTATAGCGTTCGTTGGTGATGATGGATTCGCTGTCGTCATCCATCTCCCGTTCCATGGACTCAATAATCCCGTTGATGCGGGATTGCTCATCCGGCGTTAAAGCCAGCTGGTCCGCGACCTTCTGGTCCCTTTCAAAAACTTTGACGGCAAACCATTTTTTCTGCTGGTCCAGGCATTTGCCGGTGATGATCTCTCCAATTTCCCCGATGGCTTTTTCCAGAGGGGCCGGGAAGTGGACGGCGCGCGGCGCCTGCGCATCCTCCGCGGCGGCGGTTTTTACCACGGCATCCACCAGTTCACGGACGCCGGTGCCTTTCAGGGCGCTTATTTCCACTACCTGGCAGCCCAGGTCCCGGGAAAGTTTTTCCGTGTCAATGCGGTCCCCGCGCTTCCGGACGATGTCCATCATGTTCAGGGCGATGATGACCGGAACGCCCAGCTCGCAAAGCTGGGTGGTCAGGTAAAGGTTGCGTTCCAGGTTGCTGCCGTCAACCAGGTTCAGGATGAGGGAGGGATGGTCCGTGACCAGGTAATTCCGGCTGACGACTTCCTCCAGCGTGTAGGGGGAAAGGGAGTAAATGCCCGGAAGGTCTTCAATGATGATGTTCCTGTGGCCTTTCAGGCGGCCTTCCTTTTTTTCCACAGTAACGCCGGGCCAGTTCCCGACGTACTGGCTGGCGCCCGTCAGGGCGTTGAAGAGAGTGGTTTTTCCGCAGTTGGGATTGCCCGCCAGGGCGATGGTGATGTTGCTCATGAATGTTTCCTTGTCTTGATGGATGGGTTGCGCCGTCTTGCTGTCAGGTCAGGAAACGTGCGGTAATAAAGGCGGAATCAGTGGATATGGATGTTCTCGGCTTCCGACTTGCGGATGGATAGTTCGTAGCCGCGGACGGTGACTTCAATGGGGTCTCCCAGGGGCGCGACCTTGCGGATAAAGATCTGCGTTCCCTTGGTGACTCCCATGTCCATGATGCGCCTTCTGACCGGGCCTTCCCCCGCCAGCTTGCCGACGGTGACGGTTTCCCCGATCAGGGCGTCTCTTAATGTACGCTGTCTGGTCATAGATTGGTGATGGTTGAATGGAAAGGTTCAGGCCACGAAGATCTTGCAGGCAAGCGCCTTGCTGAGCGCGATCCGGGCCCCCTTGACATTGACGATGAAGTTTCCGCCATTTTCAGAAATGATGGAAACCGAACTGCCGGAAACGAAGCCCAGGCTTTCCAGAAAGCGCCGGGTTTCATCCTTGCCATGAATTTTGTTGATCTGGCGGATATCGCCGATGTTGAGCATGGAGAGTGGCATGGTGTATATATGAATCAAGTCCGGAAGAAAGTTAGTTTTAACAAACTAACAAGTCAATGATATTGTGCGGCTGTGTTTTTGGTTTTCATGATATTTGTTCATCATGAATAAATTGTGCATTAGTTTAATCTAAGTATGACGCAGAGGGAGGGGCAGGGAAAGGGCGCTTTCCAATCATTCCGTCCGTCACGCCTGGTGCAGGAACGCAAAAAGCCGCGCCATGGGGATCCATGGCGCGGCTGGGAAAAGAGGATTTTTACTCTAACTCAGGAGGCGGGGCAGACTTCGCCCTGGACGGGCTTGCCCTTGTATTCCCCGGTCAGGGTTTTCAGGAAGGCTACCAGGAGGCTCACTTCCTTCTTGTCCAGTTTATCATAGCCAAGCTGGTAGTGGTACATCTTGGTGATGGCTTCCTCCAGCGTCTGGGCGGAGGCGTCATGCATGTACGGCCAGGTAAGCTCCACATTGCGGAGGGTGGGGACGCGGAAACGGTGCTTGTCTGATTCCTTCTTGGAGAAGTTCATCAGGCCGTTGTCGTCATTGGTCTTGGCGCGTCCGGCGAAGAAGTCGCCCTTGAGGTCCGCGTATTCAAAGGACTGGCCGCCCATGGCGGGGCCGGTATGGCAGGTCTGGCAGCCCAGCTTGAGGAAAAGCCTGTAGCCCTTCTTGGCGTTGTCGCTGATGGCGTTTTCATCACCCTTCAGATAACGGTCAAACGGGCTGTTGGGCGTGATGAGGGTCTTTTCATATTCCGCAATGGCGTTCGTGATGGTTTCACCGGTGAAGCCCTGGGGATAGACTTTCTTGAATTCCGCTGCAAAGGCGGTGTCCTGGTTCAGCTTGGCGGCGATCTGGTTCCAGTCGTCCGGGTGTTCGTAGCCCATTTCCACCGGGTTCAGGGGAGGCCCGCCCGCCTGTTCCTGGAGGTTGGCGGCGCGTCCGTCCCAGAACTGCTTGGTGTGGAAGGCTGCGTTAAACACGGTGGGGGCGTTGATGCCGCCCTTCTGGCCGCGGACCCCGGTGGAGGTGGCCAGGTTGTCCGTACCGGCCTTCTCCAGAGAGTGGCAGGTGGCGCAGGAAACGGTATTGTCCGTGGAAAGGCGCACGTCATGGAACAGCTTGTCGCCCAGGGCCACCTTGGCCGGATCCGTGGGGAGGCTGTCCGGAATGGGGGCGATGGCGGTGATGGCGTATTCCTTGCCCACCATGTCGCCGAAGATTTTCAGGCGTTCATCCTTGATCCACTGGAGCATGGCGGCCTTTTCCCGCAGAGTGAGCGTGCTGCCCCAGTGCACCATGGTGTAGGAGGTGGGGGGCATGGAATTGATCTGGAGCACGTGTTCCAGCTTGGAAAGGGTTACGGCGGTGGGCGCTTCATCCATATTATAGCTGCGCTGGCCGTCCCGGATATGGCGCGCCAGCAGGCCGCCGGAAAGGGTATTCACCAGTTGGGAAATGTGGGTGCCGGGCTTGTGGCAGTCCGCACACTTGGAGTTCATGGCCTGTGCCGTGATTTCCGCCGCCTGGGAGGGCGTCAGGGGCTTGACATTCTGGTCCGGCAGGAACAGGGGCGCGACTGCCGCCGTCACGATGACCGTGCCGCACAGGATGGCTCCGGCTGTAAAGAAGGAACGTGTTTTGCTCATGAGATTCTCAATGACGTGGGATTGCCTGTATGGTAGAAGGTGAAGAGTAATAAATCAAGATTTATTCTAAAGTTCGCCGGCCTTTCTCAAGTCTTCATTGATGGCCTCCAGAACATCCGCTTCCGGGGTGAAATTGGCGGCGTGGTAGGAGCTGCGGACCAGCGGGCCGGACGCCACGTGCCTGAAGCCCTTGGCGCGCGCGATTTCCTCATACCGGGCAAAGTCGTCCGGGTGGATGTACTTGACCACCGGCAGGTGCTTGCGGGAGGGGCGCAGGTACTGCCCCAGCGTCAGCACGGAGACACCGTGTTCCAGCAGGTCGTCCATGGACCGGAAAAGCTCGTCTTCCGTTTCTCCCAGGCCCAGCATGATGCCGCTCTTGGTAGACACCTTGCCGTCCACGCAGTCCAGCGCCATCCTGAGAACGCGCAGGGAACGCCGGTACTGGGCGCGGAAACGCACCATGGGCGTGAGTCGCTCCACCGTTTCCAGGTTGTGGCCGAAAATGTGCGGCCGCGCCGCCATCAGCGTCTGGATGGAGGAGGGCTTTTCATTCAGGTCTGAGGCCAGCACCTCAATGATGGTGGAAGGGCTGGCCTTTCTGACGGCCCGGATCACCTGGGCGAAATGGGCGGCGGCCCCGTCCGGAAGATCGTCACGGGTGACCATGGTGATAACGGCGTGGCGCAGCTTCATGTGCACGACGGCTTCCGCCACGTGCCGGGGTTCCTCCGGGTCCAGGGGATCGGGCCTGGCCGTCCGGGTGGCGCAGAATCCGCAGGCGCGCGTGCACCGTTCCCCGGCAATCATGAACGTGGCCGTGCCCTGGTTCCAGCATTCATAGCGGTTGGGGCAGTGGGCTTCTTCACAGACGGTGAAGAGGTTCTTGCCTTCCACAAGCTGCTTGACGTCCCAGAATTCCCGGCCGTTGGGCAGGCGCACCTTGATCCAGGACGGCTTGCGTTCCATCCCTTCCGCAGTCTCATTGTCGTTCCGGCGTTCCATAGCCCCGCTAGCTTGCCGTGACTCCGCCGCTTTGGCAAATGCAAAGTGTTTTATTCAGGGCTGTCTTCACCGTTTTCATCCGGGGCTGCGGGGGAGTCCGCAGACAGCTTCTTCCGTTCTTTGGCCGCCAGCCGCGCCGCCCGGAAAAATTCCTGGAGGTGGTGCAGGCATTCATCCCCCAGCACGCCGGGGCGCACCTCGCACTTGTGATTGAGGGGCGGGTTGGAATCCAGCAGGTTGATCCAGCCGCCCGCGGCTCCGGTTTTGGCGTCCGGGCAGCCGAACACCACGCGGTCCGGGCGGCAGTGGACGATAGCCCCCGCGCACATGGGGCACGGTTCCTTGGTGACGTACAGGGTGCAGCCTTCCAGCCGCCAGTCCCCCAGCGCCTCCTGGGCCGCCGTCAGGGCGATCATCTCCGCATGGGCCGTGGCGTCCTTGAGGGTTTCCACCTGGTTCCAGCCCCGGCCGATCACGCGGCCGTCCTTCACCACAATGGCCCCGATGGGCACCTCCCCCTTCACGAGGGCTTTTCTGGATTCCTTCATGGCTTGGTGCATGAACCACTCGTCCGAACCGGGCATTTCCATCATCACGGCGGTTATCATGGACCGGACGGAGCGCCTCTGGCAAGCTATTTCTGGAGGATATTTATTGTAATTTATACAAGAAGTAAGGCATGCCGCGAAAAGGGATGGGGGTGAATGCTTTTTTGCGTTGATTCCGGAGGGTGCGTGGCATAAGTATGGACCATGAGCTTTTCAGAACCCTGCGCATTGGCCGTGGACTTTGGCGGTACGAGCATCAAGATGGGCGTGACGGCGGGGGACCGCATTCTGGCGACGGCTGACCGCATCCCCACCGCCATGTTCGAGAGTCCCCAGGCGATTATTGACGCCATGATCGCGGCGGCCCTGAACCTGCGCGAGCAATTCCCGTCCGCCTGCGTGATGGGCATGGGGATGCCGGGGTGGTGCGACTACCACCGAGGCGTGCTTTACCAGCTTACCAACGTCCGGGTATGGGACCATGAAATTCCGGTGAAGGAGCTGATGGAGCAGGCGCTGAGCCTGCCCGTGGTGCTGGACAATGACGCCAACTGCATGGCGTATGCGGAATGGAAGCTGGGCGCCGGGCGCGGCATGTCCAGCCTGGTGTGCCTGACCATGGGAACGGGCATTGGCGGCGGCATTGTGGTGAATGACCGCATGCTGCGGGGTAAACGGCTTTCCACCGGGGAGCTGGGACAGACGAGCATTCATTACCAGGGCAAGCCCGGGCCGTTCGGCAACCGGGGAGCCATAGAAGAATACATTGGCAACAACGAGCTGGCGGCGGAAGCGGTCAAGCGGTATGCCGGGGCCGGAATCGTCAAGACCGTGAACGAATGCACGCCCAGGCACCTGGACGAAGCGGCCCGCGCGGGCTGCCCCATCGCCCTCCAGCTATGGGAGGACACGGCGGAAATGCTGGCTTGCCTCATCATGAACCTGATGTACGCGCTGGTGCCGGACGCCTTCATCATTGGCGGCGGCGTGGCCAAGGCCGGGGACCTGCTGATGAAGCCCCTGCTGAAGAACCTCAGGGCGCAATTGTTCCCCATGCTCATGGAGGAGCTGAAAATCCTGCCCGCCAGGTTTGGCGCGGAAGCGGGGCTGCTGGGAGCCGGAGCCATGGCGATGGATGAATTCCTGGGGCAGGGGGTTCTGGAACGTTTTAAGAAAGAAGAAGTAGCAAAAGTTCTTTGTTAGATTGAACTAACATAGGGCTTGCCATAAAGAAGCCGCAGGCGTACAAGCGGAACAGGTCATGAGTACGGAACATTCCCACGAACATTTTCCAGAAGGAGCTTCCTGCTGCGCCGGAGGGTGCTGTTCCGGAAGCTGCTGCGGCTCCGGAGACGCCATCAGGCCGGTTCCCGCCGTGCTGGGCATCGCCCTTTTCATTGCCGCCCTGGTGCTGGGGGGCGATTCCTGGAGCGGCAGGGCTGCCTACGCGGGCGCCTACCTGCTGATAGGCTGGGATGTATTGAAGGCGGCTTTTCTGGGGCTGAGGCACGGCCGTGCCATGGATGAAAATTTCCTGATGAGCATTGCCTCCCTGGGGGCGATGTTCCTGGGGGATTATTCCGAGGCGGTGGGCGTGATGCTTTTTTACCGCGTGGGAGAATACCTTCAGGAGCGCGCGGTGGGCAGTTCCCGCCGGTCCGTGAGCGAACTGATGAATCTGAGGCCCGAGTTTGTCCATGTGAAAGAGGGCGGAGAAATCCGTGACCTTCCACCTGCGGAGGTGCCGCCCGGTTCCCTGATTGAAGTGCGCCCCGGCGAGCGCGTTCCTCTGGACGGCGTGGTGACGGGCGGGAATTCCGTGCTGGATACCTCCGCCATGACCGGTGAATCCCTGCCGGTGGAGACCGGGGCCGGAAGCTCCGTGCTGGCGGGTTGCATCAACGGCCAGGGCGTGCTGGAAGTCCGTACGGAACGGGACTGGCGGCATTCCTCCCTGGCGAGGGTCCAGGAGCTGGTGGAGGCCGCATCCGGCCACAAATCCCCGCTGGAAGGAAGATTGTCACGGTTCTCACGCATTTACACGCCGCTGGTGATTTCCATTGCCGTGCTGGTGTTTCTGCTCTATCCCTTCGTAACGGGGGGAAGCTGGTCTGACGGCCTGTTCCGCGCGCTGGTGCTGCTGGTGATCTCCTGCCCCTGCGCGCTGGTGCTCTCCATTCCCCTGGGCTTCTTTGCCGGGATAGGTAGGGCCGCGCGGGAGGGAATTCTGCTGAAAGGGAGCAATTACCTGGATGCCCTGCGGAAGGTGAAGACAGTGGTATTTGACAAGACGGGAACCTTGACGGAAGGCGTTTTTTCCGTGGATGAAGTGCTCCCCTGTGACGGAGTTTCCCCGGAAACCCTGCTGTACTGGGCGGCGCATGCGGAGAGTTCCGCCTCCCACCCCTTGGGGCGTTCCATTGTGAAAGCGTATGAAGGCCGTTTGTTCCCGGACCGCGTGGCGGAGCTGGTGGAAGTGACCGGGGGCGGTGTTTCCGCCCGGGTGGAAGGAAAGGCCGTGCTGGCGGGGAAGAAGGCTTTTCTTCAGGAGGCCGGAATAAGGACAGGAGATGGAGAAGACCGGGGCGTGACCATTTACGTGGCGCTGGACGGCGTCCTGCTGGGGCGGCTGCGCCTGTCCGACCGGATCAAGCCGGGGGCGGAGCAGGCTGTGCGGGAACTGAGGGAGCTGGGCGTTTCCAACCTGGTGATGCTGACGGGGGATTCCTCCTCCGCCGGGCCGGAGGTGGGGCGCAGGCTGGGGCTGGATGAGGTGTTCAGCGGGCTGATGCCGGAGGACAAGCTGGAGCATGTCCGGCGCTTGAAACCGGAAGAGGGGCTGCTCGCCTTTGTGGGGGACGGGATGAATGACGCTCCCTCCCTGGCTGCCGCGGACATCGGCATAGCCATGGGCGGCGTGGGGTCTGATACGGCCCTCCAGGCGGCTGATATGGTAGTAATGAAGGGCGATCCCGCTGCCGTTCCGCAGGGGATGCTTTTGTCACGGGCGACGGAGCGCATCATCGTGCAAAACATCATCCTGATTCTGGGCGTCAAGCTTCTGGTGATGGTGCTGGGTATCCTGGGACTGGCCGGAATGTGGGCCGCCGTCATGGCGGACGTGGGCGTGTGCCTGCTTGCAGTGGGCAACTCCATGCGCATTTTCCGGGTGAGGCTGGGCGTGTAACGGAAAAATACCTCCGCCCTTTCTCCGCCCCGGAGACCCATTAAGTCCATTAAGTCCATTAAGTCCATCATCCCGCCGTGGGAACCGGGAATAACGGGGAACAGCCCCATCAAAAAGCCCCCGCCCCCCGGCAGGGGAACGGAGGCGTAAAAACGGAAAAAAGGCAGTAATCCCTACCGCAGCCCTGTCAGCAGAAGCTCCGCATTGTTCTGCGTCTTGGAGATATTTTGAAGGAGGGCCTGAAGGCCTTCCCAGCCCGGCTTCATGGCGAGCTGGCGGCGGAGTTGCATGATCTTCACGAACTCCTGTTCATTGTACAGCCTGTCGTCATTGCGCGTGCCGCTCTGGGAGAGGGAGATAGCCGGATAAATGCGCCGTTCGGAAAGTTCCCGGTCCAGGCGGATTTCCAGGTTGCCCGTTCCCTTGAATTCTTCAAAAATCACTTCATCCATTCTGGACTCCGTATCCACCAGGCATGTGGCGATGATGGTCAGGCTGCCGCCTTCCTCCACGTTGCGCGCGGCGGAAAAGAACTTGCGCGGTTTTTCCAGCGCATTGGAACCCAGGCCGCCGGACATGATGCGTCCGCCCGTCTGGTTGGCATTGTAGCCGCGGGCCAGGCGCGTCAGGGAATCCAGCAGGATCACCACGTCCTTGCCCATTTCCACCAGGCGCTTGGCCCGTTCAATGACCAGGTCGGAAACCTGGGCGTGGCGGCGGGAAGGTTCGTCAAAGGTGGAGGCGTAAACCGGGGCGTCCACGGTTTCTTCAAAATCCGTTACTTCTTCCGGGCGTTCGTCCAGCAGCAGCACAATCAGTTCCACGTCCGGGTAGTTGGCCCTGATGGAGCGGGCGATGGTCTTCAGCAAAACGGTTTTCCCGCCGCGCGGCGGGGCTACGATCAGGCCGCGCTGGCCCTTGCCGAAGGGGGTCATGAGGTCCAGCACGCGCATGGCGCCGGAATTGACCTCCTTGTTTTCCAGAAGAAGGCGTTCCTTCGGGAACAGGGGGGTGAGGCGCTCAAAGTCGGCGCCTGCCCGGTAGTCCTCCGCGGGAATGCCCTCCACGCTGATGACGGCGGAGGCGGAAAGGTACTTGTCATGGGGCCGCAGCTTGCGCAGCCTGACCTTGACCTGCTGGCCCACGCGCAGGCGCATGGGCTTGATGAGGTTGCCGCCCAGGTAAATGTCATCCGGAGAAGTGCGGAAGCTTTTGACGGGGTCCCTCAGCATGGCGTAGTTATCCTTGGCCTGTTCCATGACGCCGGAGACGACCACTTCATGACCCTTGGCCAGAAGCTGTTTTCCCAGTTCAAAAATCAACTGGGACTTGGTGAGGGAGGCCGCGTTCCGGATGGGGAGGCCTTCCGCCATTTCCTGAAGGTCGTTCAGGGGGCGTTCACGCAATTCATTGATGTCAATCTGCTCCAGAACGGGAGCGGCGGATTCCTGGGCCTGATCCCGGACCGCCGGAGCGCAGGCCGGCGCCTCTGCATCCTGTTCCGGAGCAGGGGCGGCTTGTTCCGCGGAAACCTCTTCCGGAGCCGGAAGAGCCTTGGGGGGGGCGGACTGTGCGTCCTCTCCGGAGGGAAGGGAGTTGTTGTCGAGTTCTTCAGTCATGAAAAAAATGTTGGTGAAGTCTTTGGGTTTGCCGGCGGAGCAGGGGCGGAGGCCCTTCATTCCAGATGACGAAATCGGCCGCGGCCACTTTTTCCATGATAGGACGCTGAGCCGCCAGAATGGCTTCAATCATATCCCCACGGAATCCGTTCCTGAGAGCCAGGCGGGTCTTCTGCGTTTCCCGGGAAACGGCTACCACGCATACGGCGTCCTGGCGGTAGCATGCCGATGTTTCAAAAAACAGCGGCACGTCAATGACAAACCCGTCTACCGCCGCATTCTGACGCGCCGTCTCCATTTGCGCAAGACATTCTTGGTGCAGCAGGGGATGAATGATTCCCTCCAGCCTCCGGCGGCTTTCCGGGTTCCGGAACACGAGCTCCCGCAGGAAGCCCCTGTCCGCCCGTCCCGAGGCGTCCACGCTGGCGGGGCCGAAGGCGGCGGAAAGGCTTTCTTTCAGCCTGCCGCCGTCCAGTAGCCTGCCTGCCTCCGCGTCACAGTCAAAAAGGCGCAGGCGCGGTCCTCCCGTCTCCATCAGCAGGCGGATGGCGGTGGATTTTCCGGTGGCTATTCCGCCGGTCACGATCAGGGTTTTCATGAAGAGAGGGGAAACGGGGTATGCATGGGACAAAAAGAGCGGGTGAAAGGTTCACCCTTTCACCCGCTCCAATATGGACGTTATGCAGGCCGCCTACATGGGGGGCAGCAGGCCTTCGGACGCAGGCAGGGCGCTTTCCGGAGCCGCGGCGTTTGCCGTGGTGGGAAGGGCGTTGCCGCGTACGGGCTGGCCGGTGGCATCAATGATCTGACCCGTCACGAAGATCATCAGGTTCTTCTTGATATGGTTGTCAGAGTTGCTGCGGAAGAAGCGTCCGATGAGAGGCAGGTCACCGAAGATCGGCACCTTGTCTTCCACCGTCTGCACGTTTTCCGTGATCAAACCACCGATTGCCACGGTGTGGCCGTCGTAGATGAACAGGGACGTTTCAACGGAACGCTTGGAGAAGATGGGCTGCTCAATGCGGTTTTCCGTCAGAGTCAGGGACATCGGCTTGCCGTCGGAACCAACGCCGGTGGACTGGATCGGGCTGCCGTAGTTCACGAAGCCTTCAAATTCCACGATGCTGGGCTTGAAGTTGAGGTCAATGATGTACTTGTTGTCACCAATGGTGGGCACAACTTCCAGGGTCACGCCAACGGGTTTCATTTCAAACACGCCGGGAGTGGCGGGAGTGACGGGGAAGCTGGTGACCTGGGCCGGGTTTTCGGTGCCTACAAGGTCATCCAGAACGTTGTTCCGGTTATTGTAGTTGCCGCCGCCCCAGCTGCTCACGTTGTTGGGAAGTTCCGGGGGTTCGTATTCGGTGGGGTACCAGAACTCGCGGATGATTTCAATCTTGGCGGTTTCACCGGACTTGGCGGTTACGCTGGGAGCGGTGAGAACGTCGGAGCCCTTCTTCTGGGACAGGCCGCGCATCAGCATCTGGAAGGCGCCTTCGTCATAAATGCCCGTGAGGGACATGATGCCGGGAGCCGGGTTCTTCTTGGTGGCTTCAGAACGGTTGGTGCTGTTCAGCAGGTTGTCCACGGAGTTCTTGGAGATGGCATAGTCGCCCGTGCGGTTGCCGCCGGTAGCGAGGCCGTTGATCAGGCCGTTGCCGTCCGTGTTGGAGCTGTTGTTGTTTACGGGCCAGCCGCTCACGCCGCCGGGGGACTGGGTGAAGTCGTCCGGGATGAGGCCGGTGCCGTAGTTCGTGCCGCCGCCCAGGAAGGTGCTGCGGTCGTTACTGACGGAGAATGGAGTGACGATCCAGTCAAAGCCGAGCTCTTCCGTGTTTTCCTGGGTCACTTCCACGAACTTGGTCATGATGCGCACCTGCTGGGATTCACCGCGGGTGTTTTCAATGAGGCCTTCAATGAGGTCCAGGTTGCCGGAGGTGTTGCGGACGACCAGGGAGGAGTTGCCGTTGACAAGGAATGCCGTGGCGCCTTCCGGGAAGCTGATGCCGCTCTTTTGCAGCAGGCTGCGGATGGAGGGCATGGGCTTGAGGCCGGAGGAGCTTTCACCGCCGCCGCCGAAGGGGTCTTCAGTGCCGCCGCCATCGCTGTCTCCAACGGTGTTGCGGAGGGAGGACTGGAAGCCCGGAGGCACGGAGAAGGTGCGCTGGTAGAGGTCCACGTCATTGCCGCCGGCGGGAAGGATGGTGACTGCATAGTCTTCCACCTTCTGGCGCAGGCCTGCGTTACGGCAGATGAAGCGCAGCACTTCCAGCATGGGGACGTTGGTCAGCTTGAGCTGGCCGATCTTGCGGGTGCGGATGCTTTCCTGCGGAGCGGCTGCCGGAGCAACTTCCGTAATTTCCGTGGACTCTTCGCCGAAGCCGGGGTCCTCAGCAGGGGGAGCTGCGGGGGTAACGGCTGCGGGCTGGGCGTCATTGATTACAAAGTTGATGCCGCGTTCGCCGTTCGGGCCTACGGTGCGGTCCAGTTCAATGGACTTCTTGCGCAGGTAGTCGATGGCGTCTTCCACGGTGGTGTCTTCAAAAGAGACGGAGGGGATGATGATGCTCTTGAGCTTCATCAGGTTGGCGGTGGCGCCGTTGACGTCGGTCATCGGGGTGTTGTCCAAGCCGTCGGCTCCGGTCGGAGCTTCCATCGGGATGGGGCGTTCCCACATCTTGTCCACTTCCGCAAGCATGGTGCTGCGGGTTTCGTCATAGGCGGCGGCGTAATAGGCCATCCTGCGGCGGTTGACCGTTTCCTGTCCGCGGCGGGCCGCCACGTTGTACGGGTCAATAACAAGAACCTTGTTGAACTCGGCGATGGCTTTGTCGTAGTCGCCGAGGTCATAGTAACCATAGGCCATGTGAAGGAGGGTGTTCACCTTTTCCACGTTCTTGACGTGCTCGGGGGTGAGCGCCGGATTCGTGCGAATCGGGTCCTTCATGTATTCGAGCGTCTGCTTGGCAAGCTTGACGTCCCGGGGATTGAGCTTGATGGCATCCTGAAGAAGCTTCTCAGCTTCGTCATAGCGGCCCACTTTGATGTATTCCTGAGCAACGGCGATGCTGGCGTCACCAATGTTGTTGGCAATGGCTTCCTTGCGCTGGTCATTGATCGGCGCGGCGGGCAGCATGTTGTAAGCGGCATTGAATTTGTCCAGGGCTTCCTTGTACTTGCCTTCGCGGTACAGGTTGCGGCCTTCGGCAAGAAGCTGCATGGCTTCCTGGGTCTGCGCTTCGCGGCGTGCCATGGCTTGGCGCGCTGCATCGGACTGGTAGTAACTTCCCGGTCCGGCGTAGGACGAGCCATAAGCACTGGAGGTTCCGACGGCGCCGCCATCACCAGCCTGCGCAAACGGGCAGGAGGCAGCAATGGCCATCAGCGCGATCAGAGAACGCTTCGGTTGATAAAGTGGTGCGTGGTCCATAGTTAGGTTCTTCTTTTTACATGTTTTTCGGATTTGTGAAGCTTTTTTTTCAGAAAAGTTTAAATCCGGGTCTATTTTTTCTTGCTCAGTGTTGTTTGTTCTCCAGTTGTTTTGTTGGCAATGGTTACGGTCTGCGTAGCATTATCAACGGTTTTCAGCGTGTAGGTCTGTTTGGTGTCTCCCGGGATCTGGAAGTCGGCTCCTTCTTCCACCTCGAAGCTGGTGTCCCTGCTGGGGCCGGCGGCGATAGTAAGGTTTGCTTTCTTATCAATGATTGGAATGACGTATTTTGTGCCGCGCCTGATGGTGTAGGTCTGGCCGTTTTTGGTCGGCTTCAGGTCCTTGACAACGGCTTCTTCATCCGTCTCCACCATGTCCAGGCTGGGATTCTTGAATTCCTTGTTGGTGACGCTGACAAGCTCAAACCTGGGTTTGTCTTTTGTATTTTTCCGGGTGCCGAACTGGCCGTTAACCTGGACGACGTTTTTCCAGAGCTCCTGCTTGGCGCGGTTTAATCCCTTGAAGGTAAAATCGTTGCCGTCAGCCTGCGTGAAGCCCAGGAAAAAGCCGAACTGCTTGATTTCATCAACAAAGAGCTTGTTGACAAGGGGCGGGTGGCTGTTGGGGTCATTGGGAAGCGTCTTGGCCTCATATTCCTCCTGCACCGTGAATCCGTCGTTGTCCGGGTCGCGGGTGAGGACGTCCGAGTAAACGAATTCATTTTCCAGGCCGTTGTCCAGGAACCATTTGTTCGGAATATTGCCGTGGATGGGAGGGCCGGAGACGATGTCAAAGGGTTCCATCCCCCCTTCCTTGATCCAGAGGCTGGGCGCTACGAAGCCCACGTATTGCTGGGTTTCCTGTGCAATGGGCTTGAGCTCATGGGAGGCGGAAAGCTCCTGATTGACCTCCGCGGCCTTTTTAATGCCGGCGGGCGGTTCAATCGCCTTTTCTGAAACCTGCGTGGTGAACTTGTACTTGTCATTCAGTCCCAGAAGGGTCAGCGTACCGTAGGCGGCTACCCCCAGGCCCAGCACGATGCCGGAAGCCAGCAGGATCTTGTCGTAGTTTTGTTTTTCAGACATGTTGAAAGTATTTGCTGCGGTTGGTTGCCGTAATTAGTCTTCAGACGGTTCCTGCGCCTTGGGCTGGTTGAAGTGGACCAGGTTCAGGGAGACCTGGACAAAGATTTGCTCCTTGCCCATGTAAGGCTTGATGACTTGCTGGATGGCCGGAGCCGCGGATTGGGCCGCCGCTTCATCCGCCGGCCTCAGGTCCGCCGCTCCCGCGGCGGACTGTGCCGCGGCAGGCTTGGGCGCCGCCGGTCCGGCGATGGGGGGTGGCATCATCCGTTCATTGCGGATTCTGATGGAGTTGACCGTGAAAAGGTAGTCCTGGGAGTCCGTGATGGCGTTCATGGCCTTCAGCACGCTTTCCCGGTCGCCCTGGAAGGCAATTTCCAGCGGCATGGGGGACCAGGGCGCCTGGTTGGGTTCCTCCGCTTCCTCTTCCGGGTTGTTCGCCGGGTTTTCAATAGGAAGCTGGGGACGGTACACCTTGATGAATTTGGTCAGTCCGCAATCCGTCAGCTTGTTAGCGAGGCTGTTGACCGCTTTCAGTTCAAAGCCCAGCGTGGAGGCTGCCTGGACGCTGGGGGCCTGGGTGCTGTAAACCTGGAAGCCGAGCCAGGAGGAGGTGTCCGTAATCTGGATATTCTTTTTCTTGCAGGCGGCGATCAGGGCGTCCCTGAACGTTTTCAGTTCATTCTGGAACGCGGTGGGCGTGGTGGGAACCAGCGCGGAGGAAGCCAGGAAAGGCTTGTAGGCCGTTTCCAGGTTGGTGACCGCCTTGGCATAGCGGTTCAATTCCTTTTCCAGCTCATTGTTCGACGTGCGGCTGGGCGTGATTTCAGCCGCGTTGGCGGACTTGATCTCCTTGGAGGCGACGCTGATTTTCTTGTCCAGCTCACTGCGTTTGGAATTGACCATGTATCCCGTCACGGATAACCCCACGAATAAGAGAAGCCCCACGCCCGCTACCATGGCGGCGGGCTTGTTGTCTGTAATCCAATTGCTCATAAAATATGTCTTGTTCGGGTTGGGTAATCTTATTTGTTAAAGTGCACGGGAATGGGAGTTTTCAACGGAAGCACCAGCTTGAAGGGAACAAAGGGCCCGGCCGCCGCGTCTATCTTGGCGTCCTTGGCGCCCAGTTCCATGATCTGGCGGGCTTCCAGCTTGACGTCTCCGTGCTTGAAGGTGAACAGGGAGTCCTTGTTCCCGTCTATTTTTGCCTGGAGGTCCTGGATGATTCTCTGTCCGCCCAGGCTGCGGCGGACAAAGCCGGTCAGGCGCAGGGCGTTAACGCTGTAAACGGTTTGCTCGTCATCATTGGCGGCATTCGCGGCGGCTTCCGTCCTGATGTCATCCACCAGGGACGTGTTCTTGTCAGACGTGAAGGAGTCCTTGATGACGGAGTAGCCCGTGATCTGGGTGGTATCCTCCGGGTTGAAGTGCGCCAGCGGTTCAAAATCCGTGAACCAGTAGGGGTACTCCTTGTGTTCCGACTGTTCCAGCAGATGCTTGATAATATCCGCGTAACCGTAGCGCTGGAGCGTGAGCTGCTGGTAGGCGGCCAGGGTGGAGTCCAGCTTTTTCAGTTCCTGCTCCTTCTGGCGCAGGGCGGATTGTTCCGACTTGATGGAAGTGACGGTGGGCTGGACGTTTGCCAGGGTCTCCTCCGCCTTCTTGACGCCCATGTACCCCGTTACGGCATAGGCCGCGGCGCCGATGACGGCGATGGCAACCCCCGCGATGATGGCGGGCATCTTTTTCTGGTTGGCCCGCTTTTTGGCAATTGCCGTGGGTTCCAGGTCAATGTTGAGGGAGGCCCTCCCGATGGCGTTGACGGCGGTGCCGATCAGGCCGCCCAGAATGAAGGCTTCACGGGAAATGGTGTTGACATCCACGCCGGAGCCCACGCCCACATTGTGCATGGGGTTGAAGAAGGAGATCGGTATGCCCAGCTTGTCTTCCAGGAATTCCTTGGTGTAGGGCAGGGATGCGCCGCCGCCGCACAGGTATGCCTTGACGGGCGCGCTTCCGTTCATCTGGGCGCGGTAATGGTTGGTGGTGCGCTGGATTTCAGACGCGAGCCGGGTCATGGCCGTGCGGATGACGGTAGCCAGGTTGGCCGTGGCGGGGTCCAGCCCCTCCGTCTGCCCGTTGCTCATGGAAACGAGTCCGCTGGTAGTCTTCAGGCGTTCCGCCTCCATGAAGGGGACGTTGAATTCACGGGCGATGGCGGATGTAACGAAAATGCCGCCTGCGGAAATGCTGCGGGTGAAGAAGCGTCCCTGTTCGCTGTAAATGAGGTCCGTGGACTTGGCGCCGATGTCGATGAGCATCACCGGCTCCGTTTCTTCCGGGTAGCTGTCCACATAAGCGTTGTACAGGGAAGTCAGGGCGCAGTCCACCTTGCCGGTGGAAAGACCGTGGGAGACGATTTCATCATTAAGGGTGTCCAGGTCTTCCGCCTTGATGGCTACCAGGACGGCTTCACGTTCCAGGCCCTTGGCCGGGAGAAGGTGGTAGTCCCACACCACTTCATCCAGCGGGAAGGGGACGTGCTGCTGGGCTTCAAAGCGGATGAGCTGTTCCACATCCGTATCATCCAGAGCCGGAAGCTTGACGAAGCGGATGAATACGGATTGACCGGAAACGGAATAGTTGGCGACGCTGCCTTTGACATTGAGCTCCTGGACGAGGTCGGCGATTGCCTCCCCTATTTTCGTCAGGCGCAAGCCTTCCGCTGACGGGTCCAGCACTACGAGGCGCGTAGCATAGCGGTCCAGAATGAGGGCGTCCTTGGAGGTCTTGGAAAAGACGCCCATGGATACTCTCTGGGAACCTACGTTTAATGCGACGATTTGTCGTGAATTAGCCATGGGTGATTTCTGTTAAATAAAAATGAAGGGTGGATAATGTTGAAGGGCGTTACTCGCCGTCCGCCGCCGGGGTTTCCGCGGGGGCGCCGAACGGGGCGGGTTCCGGGCTGGAAGTCGGCTGCGGGCTGTTGGGCCTCATGATTTCCGGATAGCGGTCATACCAGTACACGGAGAAGGGCGTTTCATCCTTGTTCAGCAGGGGGTAATAGGATGTTTCCACGATGCTGGGGGACTGGATGGTCCACCATTTTTCCATCTTGCCGCGTTCGGAGGAATAGGTGGCGACTATTTTGCCGTTGTATTCCACCACCACGCCCTGGTACTTCACCCATTTGCCCCTGCCGCCTTCGGAACCGGTGATGCGCTTGACGGAAGAGGGAGACAGGTAGACGGAGGCATACGTGGCCTCCCCTACGGGAACATTGACGTATTTGACTTCCTTGTAAAGTTTCAGGTACTGGCGGGCGCGGTCCGGATTGACCACGGCAATATAGAATTTGAACGTCAGGGAATCGATGTAGCCGGACTTGGGAGCGGGAGCCGCGTCCACCTTGAAGGGTATCTCAAAATCCGCCCATCTCTTCGGCTTGGGCAGGGGCCGGGGGTCGTCCTGGGTCATGACGTTGGGGGACTGGCGCATGTACAGGGACAGCTTTTCCAGCGTGACCTTCACCTGCATTCTGGGGTTGCTGGTGGTTTGCGCCGATGCCACAGGGATGAAAAGCACCGCAGCCAGCATGGCCGTGATAGTGTTAAGGATGGATTTCATAGCACAATTCGATTCCCTGATTAGTTACACCAAAAACCGAACTGTGGCTAGCAAAAATCTCTTGTTTCTTTCCCCGGAACGGGTGCGGCGCGGTCCGGAGCTTCTCCCGGCACAGTCAAGAAAAAATCATGCGGCATGGCTGCGGGCTTGACCTGGAAGGGGTGTTTTCACATGCTCGGTCCATGGCGATTGATTCGGAGCTGCTGGGAAAGTTTTCAGAGGCCCATGGCATTTCAGGGCACGAGGATGAAGTGCGGAACCTTGTGGCGCGGGAGCTGGCGGGATGCGGGGAATTCTCCTCCGATGGTTCCGGCTGCCTTTTCTGCGCCAATGGCAATTCAGGCCCCCGCGTGATGCTGGCCGCCCACATGGATGAAATTGGCTTCCTGGTGCAGAATATCACCGGAAACGGCTTTCTGCAGCTGGTGGGCATAGGCGGGTGGTGGCCGCATACCCTGTTAAGCCAGCGTGTTCTGGTGAAGACGCGCTCGGGTCGCAGCATTCAGGGGGTGATCGGCTCCAAGCCGCCCCATTTTCTGCCGGAAGGCCAGCGCAACAGCGTCATGAGTATGGAGGCCCTGTTTGTGGACGTGGGCGCTGAAAGCGCGGAACAGGCTCGGAATGAATTCGGCATTCACCTGGGTGATCCCGTGGTGCCGGACGTGAAATTCACATCTCTGGAAAATCCGTTCCGGGTGATGGGCAAGGCCTTTGACAACCGCGCCGGCCTCTCCGTAATGATAGAAGCGTTCAAGACGCTGTGCCGGGAAGGGCACCCCAATACTCTGATTGCCGCCGCTACGGTGCAGGAGGAAGTAGGGACCAGGGGCGCCAGGACGGCCGGAGTCGCCATGCGCCCGGATTGCGTCATTGTGCTGGAAGGACCGCCTGCGGACGATACCCCCGGCTTTACGGCGGCGGACTCCCAGGGAGCCCTGGGCGGCGGCGTTCAGATCAGGCTGTTTGACCCTACGGCCATCACCAACCCGCGGCTGGTCGCCCTGGCTGAGGAAGTGGCGGAGAAGGCAGGCATCCCCTTCCAGTTAACGGTGCGCCGCTCCGGTGGAACGGATGCGGGCGCCCTGCATCTCTCCGGCAAGGGAGTCCCTTGCATTGTGCTGGGAATCCCCACCCGGTACATCCACGCCCATAACGGCGTGCTGGACCTGCGGGATTACCGTGCGGCGGTGGAACTGACGGTGGCGCTGGCGCGTGCCCTGGACCATGAAACCGTGGAAGCCCTCACTCATTACCTGCCCTGAAAGAAACGCTCATGAACCCGACTGCTTACGTACACGACCTGGACCCCGTCATCTGGCAGGTTACGGACTCCATTGCCCTGCGCTGGTATGGCCTGGCTTACCTGATGGGCTTCATCGGAGGATACTTTCTGCTCTCCTGGCTGTCCCGCCGGAAACTGTACCCCATTCCGCAGGACAAGCTGGCGGACTTTGTCACCTATGTGGCGATCTTTGGCGTCCTGATCGGCGGACGGCTGGGGTACGTGCTCTTTTACCAGATACCTAATCATGGCTGGTCCCAGTTCCTCGCGGACCCGCTGATGGCTCTGCGGGTATGGGAAGGAGGCATGGCAAGCCACGGAGGAATGATCGGCGTGGGGCTGTACACGTTCTATTACGCGTGGAAGCACCGCGTTAAATGGGTGGCCCTGCTGGACGGCCTAGCCATTGTGGCTCCCGTGGGGCTGTTCTTTGGCCGCATGGCCAACTTCATCAATGGGGAGCTGTACGGGCGCATTGTATCCCCCGGTTCCACGCAGGGAATGATCTTTCCGGCGGAACTCTCCCAGGACCCGGACTTGTTTGTCCGGGTGGCCTCCCGCATTTATGAAACGCCCGGCTTGGTGGACAAGCTCTCTCTTTCCGGGGTGGCTGTTCCGGAACATATGAACGCCGCCTGGGTGGTTGACCGGGTGAGGGATACGCCCGCCATCAAGGAAATTGTGAGCGAGATGATGCAGGACCATGCGCGCTACCCCTCCCAGCTATATGAGGCATTTGCGGAAGGAGTGCTTCTTTTTGCGGTCCTGTGGTTCATCCGGGTGAAATTCCCGCGGGCGTGGAACGGCGTCTTCTGCGGCGTCTTTGCCATTCTGTATGCTGTCGGCAGAATCGTTTGCGAGGAATACCGGGAACCTGATTCCCCCTTCTCCATGGGCCTGACCCGCGGGCAGTTCCTTTCCGTCTTCCTCGTGCTGGTGGGCGTAGCATTCTTTGTCTATGCCTTTAAAACCAGGCAAACGGTTCAGGAATGCAACTTCTATGATCCGGAGAAGAAGAACAAGGAGGAGTCAGCCGGGAAGACTGCTTAAAACGGGTCCAGGTCAAAGTTGCCTGTCTTGGGAATGTAGCTGGACGGGCCGCCTTTGAAAATGGAGGAAATTCCACTGGCGAAAAGCCGCAGATTCCGCTGGTCAAAGGCGAAGCGCTCAAACTCCTTCACGGAAAACAAGGTGATGGGATCCGTATTATAGGCCTTGAACTCCATGATGCTGGTGCCTGTACGCATATCGGACAGGCGCCCTTCAATGCCCACGTCCCCGCTCATTAAATTACCCAGGATCAGGGAAGTGCCCGGAAGGGGGGAGGCCAGGGAAACGAGGTCGGACAGGACATTGCCGCCCACGTCTGTGGGCTTCAGCTTCACCATGGCGATATAAAGGGTCACGCCTCCCGGGGAGGGGCGGTCAACCAATTGCCACTTGATTTTTCCTCCGGTCTGCTTGGCTCTGTTTTCCAGCACCCTTTGAATGTCTTTCTGAAGCTCTGTTCTGAATTGTTCCGCCAGGGCCGGAGCTTCCTTCGGGAACTTGGTCTTGATGTAGTCGATATTGACGGGCGCTACATACACCTTCAGGCGCGGAGAATTCCAGATGGACTGTTCCCTGGGATTGTACCAGACGCCCTGAAAGCAGCTCTGTTTGGGATCCGCCTTAAGGGGGTGGGTAATCAGGGGGGAGGTGGGCATGGGCCGGGAGCTGGAACAGGAAAAAACCAGTCCCGTTCCCAGTGCCAGCAAGAGCTTAGGAATAGCACCGTACATGCAGGTTAAGACGGGGTCTGCGTGCCCGGTGTTCGAGTCATGACCCGATTGACATCAAGAGTTTTTCCGGCATGGAAAAAATCAGGACCGTACCGGATTTTCCGCCAGCATTTCCGCAATCTGCCGGGCAAAGCGGTCCAGGTTGTATTTGTCACAGGCGAACTCCTCAAAACTGTTGCAGGAGAAAATATTGATGGGATCCCGGTTGCGTCCGTAAAACTCTTTCAGGACGGTCCCGTTGTCCATGGCTGTGATGTTGCCTTCAATTCCTACGGCTCCGGAAGCGAGATGGTTGATGAGGAAGGAAATACCCGGAATGGGAGAAACGATGCCCACGCCCACGGCGGCTACTTTTCCGCCCACGTCCGTGGGCTTCAGATGGACGATCGCCAGGGAAACCTTCACTCCGGGAGTGCGTGGCCGGTCGCTCAGCACCCAGTGGGGATGAGCGCCGGGCTGCGCGTTTCTGCGGTCAATGAGAAGGCGCACCTCCTTTTGCATGGAATCCCGGAATTCACGTGCCAGGTAAGCGGATGCTTCCGGAAACTCCTGCTGCACGGCCTGGATATCCACTGGCGCTACGTAAACATACTGCCGTTTCTGCTTCTTCCAGAGGAATTGTCCGGCGGAGGGGTGGCACCAGACGCCGCTGAGGCTGCCGCGCGCCTCCTTGATATCTGCGGCATGCGTAATAAGCGGGGAAACGGGCCGGTAAGGGCCGGACGAACAGGAAACCCCCAGGAAAAGAATGGCCGCGGCGGAAAAAACTGCACGGAGAAGCATAAAGTCCAGAATGGACAAAAGAATCCCTGCGTGCAAGAACTTAATAAGCGATGCCGGAAGGCCGTTCCGTGTCCGGATGGATGATTGACAAGCTGGAAAAGCGGGGCATGCTGTCCGTATGAGATACGAGCCGCTTCCTTCCTCCTTTTTTGCCGGCAATCGTGCGGAACTGGCCTCCCGCCTGCCCGCCGGCAGTATGCTGGTCCTGCATGCCAATGACGTATTCCCTACGAATGCGGACGGCACCTTTGCCCTGCACCAGAATGCCAACCTCTTTTATCTCACCGGAATTGACCAGGAGGAAACCGTCCTGATCATGACCATCCGGGAAGAGGGCTGGGATGAAATCCTGCTATTGCGGGAAACGAATGAGCAAATAGCCATCTGGGAAGGGGCCCGCCTCACGCAGGACCAGGCCCGGGAGCTGAGCGGCATCCAGGACGTGCGCTGGACCAATGAATATGATGCTCTGCTGGACAACTTGGTGCCGGCAGCCACCATGGTCTTTGTGGAAGCCAACCAGCATCCGCGCTGCACGTGCCCGGTGGAAACGCGCAATGCCCGCATGACCAAGGACCTGAAAGAAAAATTCCCGGACGCGATCCTGAAAAATGTCTATGAACTTTTGTCCGACATGCGGCAGATCAAGAAGCCGGAGGAAATCAAGGCGCTCAAGAAGGCCTGTGAAATCACCAATGAAGGTTTCCGCGCGCTCCTTGGGTTTATCAGGCCGGGCGTGGGGGAATGGCAGATAGAAGGCTTCCTTGCGAACGAATTCATCAGCCGCGGGCCGCGTAAATTCTCCTTCCTCCCCATCATCGCCTCCGGAAAAGACACCTGCGTGCTGCACTACATCCAGAATGACAAGCGGTGCGGGGACGGCGACCTGGTGCTCATGGACATAGGCACGGAATACGGCAATTACAACTCCGACATGACCCGCACCGTTCCCGTGAACGGAAAATTCACCCCCCGCCAGCGCGCCGTGTATGAAAGCGTGCTGAACATGATGACCTACGCCAAAAGCATTCTGCGCCCTGGCATCCTGAAATCGGAATACGAACGGCTGGTGCGCGTCTTCGCCGCCGGGGAGCTCGTCAAGCTGGGGCTCATCACGCCCGCGCAGGTGGCGGAAAAGCCGTCTGATCCCACCATCGTGCGGAAATACTACATGCACGGCTGCTCCCACTTCCTGGGGCTGGATGTGCATGACGTAGGGGAGCCCAACCCCGTCGTGCTCCCGGGCATGGTCTTCACCATTGAGCCGGGCATCTACATTGCGGAGGAGGGCATAGGCATCCGTCTGGAAAACGACATCCTGATCGGAGAAAAGGAAAACATGGACCTGCTGGCGGACGTTCCCCTGCTGCCGGATGACATTGAACGGCTCATGGCCCGGTAAAATGGGCCGGATTCGGTTCTGAACTTGACAATGAGGCCCGGGTGGGTTTTCATTTCCGTCCCATCATGTCGAAGAAACTCAAAATAGCACTTCCCAAAGGCAGTTTGCAGGACTCCACCGTGGAATTGTTCCGCAAGGCCGGCTACAATGTATATGTGTCCAGCCGCGGGTACCGCCCGACTTGCGACGACGACGATCTGGAACTCTTTCTGATCCGTGCGCAGGAAATCGGACGTTACGTCAATGACGGTTTCATCGACTGCGGCATTACCGGACGCGACTGGATTTATGAAAACCGCGCGGACGTGGAAGTGCTGACGGACCTTCAATACTCCAAGGCCACCTCCAAGCCCACCCGCTGGGTCCTGGTGGTACCGGAAGACTCCCCCATCACCTGCGCGGATGACCTGCAGGGCAAGCGCATCGCCACGGAAGGCGTGGGCATCACGGAACGCTGGCTTCAGGAAAAAGGCATCAAGGCCCATGTGGAATTCTCCTGGGGCGCCACGGAAGTGAAAGTGCCGGAACTGGTGGACGCCATTGTGGACATCACGGAAACGGGCAGCTCCATCAAGGCTAACAAGCTCCGCATTGTGGACACCCTGATGACCTCCTACCCCCAGTTCATCGCGAACCGGGAAACCATGCAGGACGAATGGAAGAAGCAGAAGCTGGAAAGCCTGGTCATGATGCTCAGGGGCGCTCTGGAAGCCCGCCGGAAGGTGGGCTTGAAAATGAACCTCCCCGCCGCTTCCCTCAATGGCCTGGTGGAAGCCCTGCCGTCCCTGCGCCGCCCCACCATCTCCCATCTGGCGGAAGAAGGCTGGCTGGCCGTGGAAACCGTCATTGACGAATCCGTCGTGCGGGATATCATTCCCCAGCTCAAGGCCCTCGGCGCGGAAGGCATCATCGAATACCCGCTCAACAAGCTGGTCTACTAACTTTTTTTCTCACCACAGTAAAACAACAAACGAACCACAATCATGGGATCGCTCAAAAAACGCCGTAAAGCAAAAATCAACAAGCATAAGCGCAGCAAGCGCATGCGTCAGAACCGTCACAAGAAGCGTTTGCGTTACAAGTCCTAAGGTTTGTGCGCTTCGCTGCTCAAACTGGCAGTCTATCCGATTTCCGGAAAATCCCGGCGTCCTCCGTACCACGGAAGGACGCCGTTTTTTGTTATATTTATTTTTGTGTTATCTGAAAACATGGCTGATATCCTTTAGGGAAAGTTTCCTCATATGTTGGTGTACAATTCGCGGGTAAAAAATTATTAGATCAAATGATGACTTCAGATAAAAAGCTCTATTGTTGTGCGGGATAAAAGTGAACCATACTGGGTAGGTTTATATTAACAAAAGATGAGCAGAGAGATATCTGCAATGATTGGTTTTGATCAAAAGCGTATAATGAATCAATCAAAGGAAGAAATGCTTTATTAAAAATTTTTGATGAAATATTATAATGGTATTCCATTATTTTTTAAACTATACTTAAATTTTAATTTTATCATAAATATCTTACGAAAAAAATTATAAAAAAGATCAAATTGGTTTTACTGGAAGCAGTTCAAGGCTGTTTTTTCAGGAATTAATTGTTTGCGTTAGCATGATATGAAATTGGAACTAAGGCAGAATTGAAAGAAGTATTTGATTATGTTATCTATCCTGTGTCCTGACATGATGATGGGCCTTTGAATGCTGAAGATGTATACACTACAATTTTTGTACCTTGGTGTAGAAGATAATCCCATCATTTTTGAGCCATCAGAAAACGACACTTCTGGTTCTTAGTTTTTTGGATAATAATTTGACGTGTGAAGGAAGAACAATTTTATCTTGTGCTGATTTCAAGTTAGCTGTCTAGTTGGAACAAGTGAACAAAAACTGTTATGCTCAGGAAAATAGCGAAAATGGGAGCAAAGAGAAGACGATCAATTGGAGGATAAGAAAACATGATATATTTTAGGTCAGAGGGAAAGAATCATTAGAATTTCAATAATAAATATACTTCAAAAATAAATAAAAAACCAGATGGTAATATTGTATATTTTATTGAATTTTCATACTTTATGAATATTTCTAACAATTATGTTGTATTGTTAGAAGTATTGGTGAATACAAAATATTTTTGGAAAATGAATTGACATGGATAGGTTTTTTTAATAGGAAATCGCGGCTGTTTGGCACATATATTATGAACAAGAGAAATTTTGAAGATTTTTTTAGAAACCATGGGTTTGATTTATCAAGAGTACATCATATGGGCGTGCATAATTCCCATACCAATCTCCAAGAACGTTTGGTAGATGTTAAAAGAATTCGTCCCAATCAGAATAATGCCGTAATTTGGAGATCTCAGTCTTATATGTATAGACGTGCTCGGACAGAGTTGGCTAATCCAGGGATAGGGACAGGTTTTCGTCTCCATAAACCTTATTTAGAGGGCAGGATGACGATAGATTTTTCTGAAATAGTAGAATTGAATGAATTAAGTAGACATGCCATAGTGATTCATCTCACTGATGGAAGTACGATACAACTTTACTTAGAGAAAACTTATCATTATCTGTAATAGAACTTGATTTTTGATTGATAAAGAACAGCATTTTTTATAAGTGCTGTTCTTTTTGTTTTTGACTAGAAAGTCCGGAACCGTTTCAGGGGAATGGTGATGGTGAAGACGGTTTCCCGGTGGGGAAGACTGGAGACGGTGATGGCGCCGTCGTGGGCTTCCACGGCGCGTTTCACGATGGAGAGGCCCAGGCCCGTTCCCTTGATTTCAGAGGAGTGGTGGGTTTCCACCCGGTAGAAGCGGTTGAAGAGGAAGGGAAGGCTTTCCGCGGGGATGCCTACGCCCGTGTCCGTGACGGTGATCACGCAGGCTTCCGGCGTTTTGGCGGCTGCCACAGTGACGGAAAGGCCCGGTTCCGTGTTTTGCTTGAGGGCGTTTTCCACCAGGTTAAACAGGACCTGCGTCCAGTAGAAGGGGTCCCCGTAGAGTTCCCAGTCCGGCGGAATGTCCATGTGCAGGGCGGCTTGTTTTTTCTCCCGGATGGAGTCCAGGCGGGAGAAGACATCATCTACGCAAGAGGTGATGTGGAACCACTGTTCCTTCAGGATGGCCTTGTGGCCTGATTCCAGCTTGGAGATCATGAGCATGTCTTCAATGATGTTCATGAGCCGCTGGCTGTTCTGGTGCATGACGCCGATGAATTTGCGCGCCAGTCCGGGGCTTTCCTCCATCAGATCGTCTTCCATCAGGTTTTCCAGATACCCCACGATGATGGTGAGCGGCGTGCGCAGCTCGTGGGACGCGTTCGCCACAAAGTCCCGGCGCATCTGGTTGGTGAGGTAGTTCTGCGTGACGTTGCGCAGCAGGATGCGCTTTTCCCTGATCGGGGTGTCCGTGATGGCGCTGTCCAGGTGCCAGGCCGTGATGCCGTTCTGCACGCCGCCGGGGGAGTTGACGGCGCTCAGCGTGAATTCCTTGACCACGGGGCCGTCCGTGTCAAAGGCTTCCTGAACGTGCCCCAGCAGTTCCTGGTTGCAGACCAGGGCGTCCGTTTTGCGTCCTTCCAGCCTTTCTTCCTGAAAGAGTTCCCTGGCCAGCGTATTGGCCAGCACAATGTGTCCGGCGGGTCCGATGAGCAGGAAAGCCTCCCCCAGGGCTTCCAGAAAGCGCCGTTTATCCGCAATGGCCTGTTCCTGGGCTTCCTCCCCGCGCTTCAGCAGCCGCTGCGCGTCCCGCAGGGCCTTTTTCCTGGCTTTCATGGCGGACCGGCATACCTGGACCAGATGCCAGTTCAGGTACAGGGAGGCCAGAACCAGGATGATGAGGATATAGTCGATGACCGACATGGAACAAGAGCGTTAGGCCTCTTCCGTCCGTGGACGCCTCCCCGGCAGGGTAAAGCGGTAGCCGATGCTGCGGACGGTTTCAATGCAGTCCGCATAGGAGGACAGTTTCTGGCGCAGCCGTTTCATGTGCGTGTCCAGCGTGCGGCTCTGGGCCTGGTGGCTGTAGCCCCATACGCAGCTCAGCAGGTCGTTGCGGTTCAGGGTCTGGCCTTCCCGTTCAACCATGTAGATCATGAGTTTGAATTCCGTGGCCGTCAGTTCCGCTTCCTCCTTGTCGATGTAGAATTTGAGGGCGTTCTTGTCAAAGGTGAAGGGGCCGTATTCCGCAATGACGCTGCCCGGCGTGTGTTCGCACCGTTTCAGCACGCTGGCTACGCGCAGCACAAGTTCCTTGGGGCTGAAGGGCTTGGTCACATAGTCGTCCGCGCCCAGCTCCAGCCCCTGGATGCGGTCTTCCGCCTGGGCCTTGGCGGTCAGGAAGATGACGGGAATGTTCTGCGTGCGGCTGTCCCGGCGCAGTTCCCGCAGCACGCCGTGGCCGTCCATGCCGGGCATCATCTGGTCCAGCAGGATCAGTTCCGGCTTGTCCCTGCGCGCCACTTCCAGCGCGGTCAGGCCGTCATAGGCCGCCAGGGGCGTATGGCCTGCGCGTTCCAGGTTGTAGGCCACGAGGTCTGAGATGGCGTGATCGTCTTCAGCGATAAGAATGGTTGCCATGGCTATTTTTTACGATGAAGGGAGGGGCCGTGTCCCGATATTAGATGTGACGATTCGTTCACATTTCCCCGTCCGGAGGGCGTTCCCGGGCGGAAAAGGCCTTTCCTTATGCAAACGGACTGTAACGGAGGCATTTCCGTTTTGCAAGACTGGCCTAGATTCAACTTCTCTTCCCTGCGTCATGTGATACACTGGCGCCGCAACAATATATTGTCATGCGAAGCGATAGAGTTAAAGCAGGTTTCGAGCGTGCGCCGCACCGCAGTCTGATGCGTGCCACGGGAATGACGGATGAAGATTTAAGCCGTCCCTTCATAGCCATTTGCAATTCCTTTAATGAGGTGATTCCGGGCCATGTCCACCTGAACAAGGTAGCCGCCCTCATCAAGGAGGAAGTGCGCAAGGCCGGGGGAACCCCCGTGGAGTTCAACCTGCCCGGCGTTTGTGACGGCATTGCCATGGGGCACGGCGGCATGAAGTTTTCCCTGCCCAGCCGTGAACTGATCGCGGACAGCGTGGAGACGATGCTGAGCGCCCACGCGTTTGACGCCATGATCTGCATTCCGAATTGTGACAAGATTGTTCCCGGCATGATCATGGGCGCCCTGCGCTGCAATATTCCCACCATTTTCTGCAGCGGCGGCCCGATGGCCGCAGGCATGGCGGAGGACGGCACCGTGCTGGACCTGAACAGCGTGTTTGAGGCCGTGGCCCGTTTCAAGGCAGGCAAGATTAATGCGGCGGAACTCCATTCCCTGGAATGCCGCGCCTGCCCCGGCGCCGGTTCCTGTTCCGGCATGTTTACGGCCAATTCCATGAATTGCCTGAGCGAGGTGATCGGCCTGGCCCTTCCCGGCAACGGTTCCCTGCTGGCTACGTCCGAGGAGCGCAAGGAGTTCTGGAAGCAGACCGCGCGCCGCGCCGTGGAGATGGCGAAGGCGGACGGCCCCCTGCCGCGCGACATCGTGAACCGTGACGCCATTGACAACGCCTTTGCGATCGACATGGCGATGGGCGGCAGTTCCAACACCGTGCTCCATACGCTGGCAATCGCCCGTGAGGCCGGGGTGGAATATGACCTCCAGCGCATCAATGACATTTCCAAACGCACCCCGAATATCTGCAAGGTGGCTCCTTCCTCCCATTTCCACATGCAAGACGTTCTGCGCGCCGGCGGCGTGAGCGCCATCATCCATGAGATCGCCCGCATTCCCGGCGCCCTCCATCTGGATGCCGTCACCGTCAGCGGAAAGACGCTGGGTGAAACCGTGGAAGGGTGCGGCATTACGGATGAAACCGTAATCCATCCGCTGGAAAAGGCTTATTCCCGTGACGGCGGCCTGGCGATTCTGTTCGGCAACCTGGCCCAGGAAGGCGCCGTGGTGAAGAAGGCCGGCGTGCATCCGGATATGATGAGCTTCAGCGGCCCTGCCGTAATTTTCGAGTCCCAGGAGGAAGCCTGTGAAGGCATCCTCGCCGGAAAGGTGAAATCCGGGGACGTGGTCGTCATCCGCAATGAAGGGCCCAAGGGCGGACCCGGCATGCAGGAGATGCTGGCTCCCACCTCTTATATCATGGGGCAGGGCCTTGGCGCGGAAGTGGCGCTGATCACGGACGGCCGTTTTTCTGGCGCCACCCATGGCGCCTGCATTGGCCATATTTCCCCGGAAGCGGCGGAAGGCGGCCTCATCGGCCTGTTGCGGAACGGGGATATCATTGAGTATTCCATCCCGGACCGTACGCTGAACGCTCATTTGAGTGAAGAGGAGATCGCGCGCCGCCGTGCGGACTGGAAGCCCTCTTACAACAAGGTTTCTTCCTCCTGGCTGGGCCGTTACCGCCAGTTGGCCACGAATGCCAGCAACGGCGCCGTGCTCCGGAAAGGGGAATAATCAGGCATTTTAAATAGCCAGCCGCTTTCCCTGGTATGGGAAGGCGGCTTTTTTATGCCTGTCTCCGTTTATTACCTGGCTACCCGTTCGTGCCGGAGGCGGCAGAGGTGAAGGAGCTCCCGGTTTCTATTCTTTGGGCAGAAAGTAGCCGCGCTGTTTTTCAGAGACGGGCATGCCCATGCGTTCCATGACGGCCAGCATATCCTCCCAGACCTTGCGTTTTTCCCGGGGATTGTCTGATCTCAGCAGGTAGCTGGGATGGTAGGTGACGCGCACGGGAATGCCGTTGAGGTCGTGGAATCTGCCGCGCATGGAGCTCACGGAACCCTGAATGCCCAGCAGGCCTACGGCGGCGGTTCCGCCCAGGGCGACGATCATCTTCGGCTGGATGACCTGGATTTCATGCATGATGATGGGCAGGCAGGCTTCAATTTCTTCCGGCGTGGGGGCGCGGTTGTTGGTTCGCTGGTTGGGGAGGGCAGGGCGGAATTTAACGATGTTGGAGATGTAAACCATGTCCCTGGAGAGCCCCATGGCTTTCAATATCTGGTTAAGTTTTTCCCCGGCGCGGCCCACAAAGGGCTCCTGCTGCACTTCTTCATAATATCCCGGCGCTTCACCGATGAGCATGAGCTCCGTATGGGGATTGCCCGTGGCAAAGACCATGGTGTCGCGCAGGGAGTTGAGTTCCCTGGCCGGCTGCCAGTTCTGCGCCAGGTTCCGGAGGTACTGCAGCTTGTCTTCCATCGTCCCCTCCGGGAGCGCTACGGCAGAGGCCGGTTCCCGGCTTTCCGGCAGGAGTTCCGGGGTTACGGAAGGCGCGGGCGCCGCGGCGGGTTCCGGTTGCGCCGCCGGCTCCGGAGGCGCCGGAGCGGCTGCGGGTGCGGCTGGCGTTGCCGCAACGGCCGGGCGTCCTCCCTGTTTAGCGGCCACGTACCATGTCCGCAGAACGTTTCTGGCTTCATCCGTCAGGCTGGCGCGTGTCGTCCCCCGTTGAATCAGGGAGTCGAGATAGTGGCGGAAAAGGCTCTTAGGCGTGGCAGTCATGAGAGGATAAGGCCAGATTAGTCCATGGGAGGCCGTCTGTCACGACGATTTGCAGGGTACGCCTTTCTTCATGGAGAGAGCCTCTTCCGGGAATGACACGGTAAAAGATGGAATCCCCTGTGGAGGAGGAGGCAAATTGAACGCCCTCCGGTTCAGGCATGAAAATGCCGTCCAGCAGCCGTTCTCTCACTTTTTACCTTATTTTTTCCATGTCTTTTTCTGAAGAATTAAATGGTCTGATGGACCGGCCCTCTTCCCTGGTCCGCCGTTTCATGGCATTGCTGGAACCTGCGGACGACGCGCGGCTGGAGGCGATGGCGCAGGAAAGCCGCCGCCTGACGCGCCTGCATTTCGGCCGCACCATCCGCCTGTTCGCCCCCATTTACCTGTCCAACGAATGCATCAATAATTGCAAGTACTGCGGTTTTTCACGGGATAATCCCATCATCCGCACCACTCTCACGGTGGATGAAGTGGTGCAGGAGGCCCGCTATCTGCACGGGCTGGGCCTGCGCAGCATTCTGCTGGTGGCCGGGGAGCATCCCAAGTTCGTTTCTGACGGGTACATGCAGGAGTGCCTGGACGCGCTGCATACCTTTATTCCGTCCCTGGGGCTGGAAATAGGGCCGCTCCCGGATGACCGCTATGCGGAGATCGTCCACCACGGGGCGGAACAACTGGCCGTTTACCAGGAAACTTACAACCGGGAGGTGTATGAAACCCTGCACACGGCGGGCATGAAGAAGAATTTCAACTGGAGGCTGGATTGTCCGGAACGCGCCTACCAGGGCGGCTTCCGCCGCATCCAGATAGGCGCCTTGTTCGGGCTGTCCCCCTGGCGGAGGGAGGCCATGGCGCTGGCCACCCATCTGGATTATTTGCAGAAACATTGCTGGAAGTCCGCTCTTTCCGTGGCTTTCCCGCGCATGCGGCCCTACGCCGGAAATTACGAGTATGAACCGGATCCGGAACTGATGCTGGATGACCGGAACTTTGTCCAGTTGATGGCCGCCCTCCGCATCTGCTTCCCCAGGATCGGCATGTCCGTAAGCACCCGTGAACCTGCTCCCATGAGGAACGCCCTCATGCATCTGGGCATGACCCACATGTCCGCCATTGCCCGCACGGAGCCCGGAGGCTACACGGGGGCGGGAACGGCCAGCGCCCATTTGACGGTGCGGGGCAACCAGGTGGATCTTCCGGAAGACAGGAAAGGCCGCTGCAAGGCTACGGAACAGTTTGAAATTTCCGACCAGCGCACTCCGGAACAGGTGGTAGGCGCCATCCGGAGCGCGGGCCTGGAGCCTGTCTGGAAGGACTGGGACGCCGCGCTGGATGTGGTGTAAAGGGCGCCCGCCCGGCGGCCGCGCCGCGGAATGGCAGCCATACTTCCGTGATGCTGTGATGGAGCATTGACAGCATGCCCCGTCTGCCATATTTCCGGAGGCGATGATTCGTTATTATTGGGGGAGGTTTTGGCCGTTCCTCCTGCTTGCGTTCGGTATTGAGGCGGTGGAAAACCTGTTTACGGTGTTTTTCGAATACCGCAACATGGATTTCGGGGTAATTTCCCTTCTGAAGACGGCATACATTTTCGTGACGGAGTTTTCCATCACCATGTGCTACTGGCTTCTGCCTTATGCCGTTTATTTGTGGATTCTGCCGCGGGGGAAAGCGGGTGGAAAGGCGGACCGTTGGATTACTTGCGCATGGTTTTTCCTGTTTGTGCTCGCCAATCTGTTTGAGGACGTGGCGGAAGCCTTTTTCTGGAATGAGTTTGAAGCCAGCTTCAATTTCATTGCGGTGGACTACCTGATTTATACCAAGGAGGTCATCGGGAATATTTATGAATCCTACCCCATTATTCCGATTCTTATCGGCGTTCTGGCCGCATCCGTTCTGGCCGTCTGGGGAATGAAGCGGTTTCTCATTCCCCGCCGCGGGGAAGCTCCCGCGGGATGGAAGCGGGGCTGCGTGGTGCTGTTCCTGCTGGCGTGCATTACGGGAGGGTACTGGCTGGTGGATATCAAGGACGCGGATGCCGTGAACAACCGCTATAATTCGGAGATGGCCAAGGACGGCCTTTACAGCCTGTTCAGCGCCTTCCTGAAGAATGAACTGGATTACCGCGACTACTACAAGACGCTGCCGGACGCGGATGCGGCGGCGTTTCTGGCCCGCGAGTTCACGGCGGATGACACGTCCGTGCCTGACGCCGCATCCGGCAGCGTGAAGAGGCAGGTGCGCCCCTCCGGGGTGGCCATCCATCCCAACGTCGTGGTTGTGGTCATGGAGAGCATGGGGGCGGAGTTTTTAAACGAGTGCCGGGAGGATGGCGCGAACGTCACGCCGTGCCTGAGCCGTCTGGGCAAGGAGGGCATTTTCTTCCCGAATACCTATGCCACGGGCACCCGCTCCGTGCGCGGGCTGGAAGCCGTCAGCACATCCATGCCTCCGCTGCCCGGCATGTCCATCCTTCGCCAGGAGGGGAACGAGCATTTGCAGACCATCGGGTCCATATTCAGGGACAAGGGGTATGACCTCAAGTGGATTTACGGGGGGTACGGGTATTTTGACAACATGAATTACTTCTTCGGGAACAACGGCTTCCAGGTTCTGGACCGTAATTCCATGGATGATTCCGAGGTGACCCACTCCACCATCTGGGGCGTCTGTGATGAAGACCTGTTCCGCCGCGCCGTGCGTGAGGCGGATGAGTCCTTTAAAAGCGGCTCTCCTTTTTTACAGGTGGTGTTCACCACGTCCAACCACCGCCCTTACACCTATCCGGAAGGGCGCATAGACATTCCTTCCCATACCGGGCGCATGGGTGCCGTCAAGTACGCGGATTATGCCGTGGGGGCCTTTGTGGAGGAGGCCAGGAGCAAACCGTGGTTTGAGAATACGCTTTTCGTGTTCGTGGCGGACCATGGCGCGGGCAGCGCCGGGAAACAGACGCTTAATCCGGAAACGCACCGCATTTTCTCCATTTTCTACGCCCCGGCCCTGCTGAAGCCGGAACGGATTGAGACGCCTGTCAGCCAGATTGACGTGCTCCCCACCCTGCTCGGCCTGCTGAAATGGCCGTATGATGCGGCGTTTTACGGAAAGGACGCCTTGAAGCCCTCCTACCAGTCCCGGTATTTTGTGAGTAATTACCAGTACATCGGCTACTTGAAGGGAAGGGACATGGTAGTGCTTAAACCCCAGCGCGGCGCGGAGTTTTTCCGTGACGGAGAGCCTGTGAAGCCGGATGCCCGGATGAAGGAGCTGGAGAAGGAGGCGGTTTATTATTATCAGCACGCTTCCGGCTGGCGCACCAGTTTGAAGGAATAAGCCCTTTCCCGTGATGCGGATGCCGCCGTCTCCGCGGCAATCCGCCAAGGGAGGGGGAAACGGTTCAGGATTTGGGCTCGTCTCTGTAGTCCTGAAGGGCATCCCAGTGGAACGTGAAATGCTTCTGCATGTGCAGCCCGTTGGCGAGGATGAACATGAGGGAAATGCGGAATTCGTTGTTGGTCAGCCCGTCCAGTTCCTTCTTGTCAATCTTCATGGAAAACTTGCCGCTCTTTTTCCCCAGGCGCTGGGAGAAGGAAACGGCGTCATAGTCCTGATTGACTGCATAGGGCGGGTCCTGGACGTAAACGTTCAACGCCTTGACGGTCTGGGGGCTCTTGTAGCTTCCGGAAATGAGAATCTGGTCTCCCTTGAAGGAAATGGCCGTGTCCTTGATTTCCACCTCCGGCCTGCCTTCGTAGAATTTTTGTGCCGGAGTGACGGAAAATACTTCACAGGCGTCCAGCAGGGCGCAGCTTGCGGGGGTCAGGAACGTGGGGCTGGTGCCGAACGTGTAGTTGCCCGCGCCCATCAGGGCCGTGCCGTACTTTTTGCCGTCCGAGGCGGTCTGGTGGTTGTGGGGCAGGTTGAGGCCGTGGCCCAGCTCGTGGGCCAAGCCGCCGTACCATTTGGTCAGCAATTGTCCTTCCCTGGTTTTCTGGCCCAGATGCTTGATGTCAAAGGCAGGGTAATCCAGGGCAAAGCAGTTGCGGCCCATGCCGTAGAAGGGAACGCCGCCGGGATTGTCAGGGCCGTTCTTTTCATCGTTCCAGGTGGGCATGATGACCAGGGTGTGCTGTCCTTTTTTCTTGTCTGGATTGGCCTTGAAAAACTCGTCAAGCTCCTGTGCTGCCTTCCAGCCGCCCCCGTTTTCATACGGATAATGCGCCGCCGGGTTCTTGGCCTTGTATTCAATGATGTTCACGCGGCCGGGGGATTTCATGTCCAGGCCGAAGGAGCGCGCGCCGTAGCCGTGGCGCTGCATTTCCTTGCCGTAAAACTGCTGGAGGTAAAGCAGCAGTTCGCTGAGGCGGCGTTCGTAGTCCGGAACGGGTTTCGTGTCACTGCCCAGGAAGTAAACGACGTTGAGCTGGCTGGCCGTCTTTTTCAGGGCAATCCGGTCTTTCAGGATGTCCGGAACGGTGACCCCGGCAGAGGATATTCCGGAGGCGGTCCCCAGAAGAGCCAGGGAAAAAAGTACGGAGAGAAGGCGTTTAAACATGGTTGTTAAAAGTAGAGGCCCTCCCCTTAAAGACAAGGAAATTTACTGTCCTCGCTACCATTGGCAAAAGAGGTCCCGGGGCACGGGGAAAAAGGCGGGAAGAGGGGCTGTCACGTGGTGACGATAAGTTTGGAAAGGTTGAAAGATAGAGATTGCGGCGGCAGTATATTTATGACATCCTTACCAAAGCATGCATCTCCAATCTCTTTTCTTATCTGCTCTTTCCGTGAGCGCTATTTCCCTGGGGTGGGGCGCGCTGGACAAGCCTTCCGCCTCCAACCTGATCTGGTCTGACCAGCCTGCCGTGGTAGTTTATCCGCAGGAGGACAAGAACCCTGACGGCAACTTCGGCAAGTACAAGAAGCCTTCCGCCGTCTGGGAAGCTGAGGGGTACCCGATTGGCAACGGACGCGTGGGTGCCATGATTTTCAGCGCGCCCAACCGCGAGCGGTTTGCCCTGAATGAAATCAGCCTCTGGTCCGGCGGAGCCAATCCCGGCGGCGGGTACGGTTACGGGCTTAACGCGGGAACCAACCAGTTCGGCAACTACCTGCCTTTCGGCGACCTGTTCGTAGATTTCAAGAAGGGGGACCAGCCGGCTTCCGTTTCCGTAGAGGATTTTACGCGTGCCCTGGATTTGCGCGACGGTATTCACAAGGTAAATTACAAGTCGGACGGCGTGACGTATGACCGGGAGGCATTTGCCAGCACGCCCGCCAATGTGCTGGTGCTGGAGTACAGGGCCAGCAAGCCCGGCCAATTCAGCGCGGACTTTTCCATCAACAGCCAGCTTGAATCCACAATCTCCGCCAAGGGCCCCGTCATCACCTGGAAGGGAACCCTGAAAAACGGCATGAGCTATGAAGGCCGCGTCCTGGTGCGTCCCAAAGGCGGTACGCTTTCCACCGCGGACGATAAGATTTCCGTGAAAAACGCGGATTCCTGCATGGTGGTCGTCGCCATGGAGACGGATTACCTGATGGATTACAAGAAGGACTGGAAGGGTGAGGCTCCCGCCAAGAAGCTGGACCGTTATGCGTCCAAGGCCGCCGCTGGGGACTATGCCGCCATGAAGCAGGCCCACATCGCCCAGTACAAGTCCATGTTTGACCGGGTGAAGGTCAACTTCGGCAAGACGGAGGCGGACGTGGCCAAATTGCCTATTCCGAAGCGCCTGGAAGCCTACAAGAAGAATCCGGTGGATCCCGATCTGGAAGAAACCATTTTCCAGTACGGCCGTTACCTGCTTCTGTCCAGCTCCCGGCCCGGCACGCTTCCGGCCAACCTCCAGGGGCTCTGGAATGTCTACCTCAATCCGCCGTGGGCCTGTGACTACCACAACAACATCAATGTCCAGATGGCCTACTGGGGCGCGGAACCCGCCAACCTGTCCGAATGCCACGAGGCGCTGATCAATTATGTGGAAGCCATGGCTCCCGGCTGCCGCGACGTTTCCCAGGCCAACAAGGGATTCAATACCAAGGACGGCAAGCCTGTGCGCGGCTGGACGGTGCGCACCTCCCAGAACATCTTCGGCGGCAACGGCTGGCAGTGGAATATTCCCGGCGCGGCGTGGTATGCGCTGCATATCTGGGAACATTACGCGTTCACCGGTGACAAGAAGTATCTGGAGAAGCAGGCCTATCCCCTCATGAAGGAAATCTGCCATTTCTGGGAAGACCATTTGAAGGAACTGGGCGCCAAGGGAGAAGGATTCAAGACGAACGGCAAGGACCCGAGCGAAGAGGATAAAAAGGACCTGGCGGACGTGAAGGCCGGCACCCTGGTGGCCCCCAACGGCTGGTCTCCGGAACACGGCCCCCGTGAAGACGGCGTGATGCATGACCAGCAGCTTATTGCGGAACTCTTCACCAATACGATCAAGGCGGCCCGCATTCTGGGCAAGGACGCCTCCTGGGCCAAGAGCCTGGAAGGCAAGCTGAAGAGGCTGGCCGGCAACAAGATAGGCAAGGAAGGGAACCTTCAGGAATGGATGATTGACCGCATTCCCAAGACGGACCACCGCCACACGTCCCACCTGTTTGCCGTTTTCCCCGGCAACCAGATCAGCAAGCTCAAGACGCCCAAGCTGGCGGAGGCCGCCCGCCTTTCCCTGGAATGGCGCGGCACCACCGGAGACAGCCGCCGTTCCTGGACGTGGCCGTGGCGCACGGCCCTGTGGGCCCGCCTGGGGGACGGGAACAAGGCTCATGAAATGGTGCAGGGGCTTCTGAAATTCAATACCCTGCCGAACATGCTCACCACGCACCCGCCCATGCAGATGGACGGCAACTTCGGCATTGTGGGCGGCATTTGTGAAATGCTGGTGCAGTCCCACGCCGGGGGGCTGGACATCATGCCTTCTCCCGTGGAGGCATGGCCGGAGGGTTCCGTGAAGGGACTGAAAGCCCGCGGCAATGTCACCGTGGACTTCACCTGGAAGAACGGCAAGGTGAGCAACCTCAAGCTTTATTCCGACCAGCCCAAGGTGGTGCCCGTGCGCGTCAATGGAAAGATGACGCGCGTGAAGACCCTGCCTCTGAAGCCCGTTGCGGAAGCGCGCCAGACTGCGGCCAGGTAACAAGCGGTTTTATTATCCGGGAGTATCTCCCGCAGGAAGAACAATCATGGCTTCCAGCTTCCTTTTGGGGAGGCTGGAAGTTTTTTTATTCCGCTGGCGCCATGGCGTCAAAAAACCGGAGTCTGATTCGGGAAAAGGAAGAAGGGAGCACGCTCATTTCTTTTCCAGCCGCCCGATCAGGGTGCAGAGGGCGCAGGAATGGCGGGAGCACAGGTCCTCATGAATTTGAAGCAGCGCCTGATGGTGCCACTCCTTCGCAAGAAAAGCCTTTGCATCCGGCCTGCGGCCCAGCAGGGATTGATGGACGGCCAGCACTTTTGTTCCCGCCTGTCCGGCCCTGAGGGAGAGGTAGTGTTTCCACGCGCGTTCCCCTCCCTCCGCAGGCAGGAGGTGGTTGACGGCCAGGGCCTGGATTCTGTCCCGCCCCATCAGGGCCATGGGGCGCGGGGAAGGTGCGGAAGGCAGAGTCACATGGGTGCTCCAGTAGGGATGCGCCAGGGAGGAAAGATAGTTTGCCAGGCCATCCCCGTAGCCAGGGCGGCAAAGCCTCTTGAAGGTATCAAAATCCCCGGCGATGGCTGCCAGCGCCCCCACGCGCCTCTGCGGGTGGTTGGCCGGCCTGTTTCCGGAGAGCGTCCAGGGGAAGGTACGGTCCGGCGCCAGTTCAAATTGTTCCCGGAGAGGCCACCATTCCGTCCAGAGCTTTTTGTGGTGGGCTACTGCCTCCGGCGTGCAGGAGTCCGGCAGAACGGGAATCAGGAACCCGGCGGCGCCAAAGAGAAGGGCTTCCGGACACTTCCGGATGGCATGCAGGGGGGCGCGCAAGGCCAGGTGGCGCATGGCGGTTTTATTGGCATGGTAGCCCAGCGTTTCCGCCAGGCTTTCAAAAAGGGCTTGCTCCTCTCCTGCGTATCTGGCGCGTTCCGCATGGCGGCGGTGCTTGTTCCGGAACCGGTAGGCCGCCGCCGCTTGAAGGAGGGTCTCCAGAAGTTCCGGAGCCATGGAGCCCAGCGCGCTTGTGTGGCGGCAGTAGCGTTCCGGAGCTTTTTCCGGCGGCTTTTCTGCCAGAGCCGGCGCAGAGGGCGGAATGACGGCCAGGGGTATGCGCTCATGCCTGGCATTGCGGGTGAACCATTCCCGGCGGCTGGGCATGCAGGCCAGATGCAGGATGACTCCGTTAAAGGCCGGATTGGAACCGTGACCGTGGCGTTCCCAGTCCTCCGGAGCAGGATCCACTTCAATGTCACCAATCTGCGGGACGCCGTCTATTTGTATCCGGGCGTTCAGGAAATCCGGCCCTGCGGATTTGTTCCAGTCCCCGAAGTCCAGAATGAGGATGTTCCTGCCCAAGTCATCCGTAAATGAGGTCCCGAACCTCCCTTCCAGCAGCAGGAGCTGGAGCGTCCGTTCGTCCGGGAGCCCGGAACGGAGGGAAGAGGCGTGCTCCCTTACGGTATCCGGCTCTTCCTTTTCTGCCGCGGAAAGGGCGTCCCCGTACAGGGAGGCCATGGAGCGCATGTCCATGTGGGTGGGAAGGGATTATTTATCCTTCTGCCGTTCCAGTTCCTCCTTCAGGCAGTCGGTTACATTGCGGAATTTTTCTTCGTTCTCTTCACTTAATTCGCTCAGCGTCAGGTGGGAATTGAGGACGTGAAGTGTCTGGTCCTTCGCGTCCAGATGGACGGTGGGGGCGGTCTCCGCACTCAGGCTGGCGCGTATCTGGTCCACTTTCCCCCGCCAGGGAGCCGTAGGCGGCTCAATGCTGAGCAGGGCGTCCAGCCCCAGGCTTTCCAGCGCGCACAGGCAGCGTTCGCTGGGAGAGGCGATTTGCACGGCTCCGCCGATGGGAAGCAGCCTGCGCGACAGCCCCGCAAGAGTGCCCATAAAGGTGGAGTCAATGCCGGAACAGGTTTCCAGGTCAATGACGATCAGGCGACCTCCGGAAGCGATGTAGTCATCCCCCAGGGATTTGACGGTGGGGCTGTTGGCAAAACTTCCGCGTCCGGAGCACCGGATCCAAAGAAATTCATCAAAAAGGCCGAAAAGAATGGAAGAGTTGTTATTCACGTCGTTGGAAAATGGAAACCGTATGAATAACAAGAGAAAGAGCTGCGGTCAAGTCAGGATTTAACATGCAGCCGATCCGGAAGAAGGCCTGTCCTCCCGGCGTGCGGGGCCTTCTTCCGGCGGCTGCCTCCTGTTCAGGGAAGGGGGCGGGCAGTTCAGGAATTCCTGGTGCCTTCCCCCGTTCCGGGAAGGAAGCGGTAATATACCTCCAGCATCAGCGTAGCAAGGCACTGGCGGTAAATCCGGTCGTTGGCATGCCGGTTCTGGCTGGTCTGGACAACGCCGCCGGGGCCTCCGAATCCGTTGGGAATGAAACTGCCGTCAGGAGACTGGGCTTTCAGCACCGCGTCACGGAAGGCGCGGTTATAGGCCTTCCATACGTCACCGCCGCAGTTCATGGCCGCCTGCACCCCGTAGTAATGCTGGTAGAGGTTGGACGTGGTGTTGCCGGCTTTCCAGTTAAAGGGCTGGCTGGTATTCTTGAGCATCCAGTCCAGGCCCCTGCGCGCTGTGCCGTCCGAGCCGTTGCCGCACATCTGCAGGGAAAGCACTCCTACGCCCACCAGGGAGGGCCTGGGTTCGCTGCCGTTCTCCTGATAGGAGAAGAGCCCGTTTGAAAGAGACGTTTTGCGGCAGTACATGGCCGCCCTGTTCAGGGCGGTGCGTATTTTGCCCCTGGTGGGCTTGATGCCGCCGTGCTCGGCGGCCTTGAGCGCCTGAATATTCCACCCCGTCACGGAAAGGTCCGTATGGGCGCCGGGGCGCGTGCTGTAATGATAGGCCCAGCCTCCGTTGGAGTTCTGCCCCTTCATGATCTGGTCCACCGCTTTCACGGCTACTCTCTCCAGATTGGCGATGGTGGAGGCGTCCATCTGCTTGCACAAGGTGTAGGCCTCGCACAGGGCATAGGTGGCGATGGCGTGGTCATAGCTGACTTCATTCATCTGCGGAACCAGGGAAATGACGGGAGATTGCATTCCCCGGTCCACCAGGAAGGAGATTCCCTTCAGGACAGTGTCTCCAAAGTCTTCCGAAAGAGGAGTTTCACAATGGGCCAGGTAGGAGAGCAGGGCGAGCCCCGTCATGGCGCACTTGTAATTCTGTGGGCCGTCTCCCCAGGAACCGTCCTTGTTCTGCTGCTTCTGGAGCCACTTGAGGGATTTGACCACGGCTTCCTCGCACTGGGGGGTGCCGCCGTTTTCCGTGATGCGCTTCATGCGGTTGTCCAGGCCGCAGCGTTTGGACAGGATTTCGGGGTTCGGGCCGCTGGGGCCCGGTCCCTCTCTGTCGTCGAACCCGAAATCAGTGCCGATGTCGATGCCTGACAGGAGCGATTCCGAGGGTTCGTCCATTTCAGTATCCGGAATTCTAATGGCTGTATCCAGGGTTGCATCCGTGGCGATGATTCTTACCTGCTGCTCCATGGCGGGACTGCTGGGGCGCTGGGCTTTCTGGACGAGCTCTGGTTTTTCAGGTTCCTCCGTCCCTTTTTCCACAACCTCCGGGTAAACGATCGTGGCCGGAGGTTCCGGGAGGAAGGTGATGATATTGACCAGATAGAGCAGGAGGCTCATCATGGCGGCGCCGAGGACGGAAACGGATACCGCCGCCGCCAGGTTTTTAACGCGCTGTCTTTTCAGCTCCGCCAGGGCGTCTTCCGTACTTTCAATATGCAGGCTCATGGATGGGATGGGGTTTGATTAGGATTTCACCATCCCTCCAAGCCTGTGCAGATTCAAGCATGAAATTTATAATATGCTTGTATTTAGTGTGTTGTTATCAATTTGTTACTTAGGGAGAGCTGGGTTGCCGGAGAAGAGGGGCTGCCGTCACGCGCCGGAGGCGGCAGGGAAATGAAAAGCCCTCTTTCCCCGGAAGGAAAAGAGGGCTTTAAAGAATCCGGTGAATGGCGTCAGGAATTCTTGGTGCCTTCACCCGTACCGGGCAGGAAGCGGTAGTAGGTTTCCAGCATCAGCGTAGCCAGGCACTGGCGGTAGATGCTTTCCGACTTGTTAGTCAGGCCGGAAACGTACCCGACGTCATTTTTCCTGAAGCTGCCGTCCGCATTCTGTCCGCTGAGCACGGCGTCACGGAATGCCTTGTTGTAGGAGGTCCATACATCGCCGCCGCGGTTCATGGCCGCCTGAACGCAGTAGTAGTGCATGTAAAGGTTGCTCTTGACGTTTTCCGTGCCGGAACCCTGTCCCCACTGGAGGGTTTTGACGTTGTTCTTGATCCAGTCCAGACCCTTGCGGGCCGCGCTGTCGGAACCGTTTCCGGTCATTTGCAGGGAGAGCACGCCCACGCCCACCAGGGAGGAACGGGGCATGTTGCCGTTTTCCTTGTAGGCGAATTTGCCGTCCGGCATCACGTTCTTGCGCACGTAGCTGGAAGCCTTGCGCAGCGTGGAGCGTATTTCACCCTTGGTGGGCTTGATGCCGCCGTGTTCCGCCGCCTTGAGCGCCTGGACGTTCCACCCCGTGACGGAAAGGTCAATGTCCGGATTGATCTTGTTATTATAGCTGTAGCCCCAGCCCCCGTTAGGGCATTGGGCTTCTATGATCCTGTCCACGGCCTTGATCACGACTTTTTCCAGATTGGCGATGGAAGGGATGTCCATCTGCTTGCAGAAGGTATAGGCCTCGCACAGGGCGTAAGTGGCCACGGCGTGGTCATAGCAGATTTCCTTCAAGGCGGGTTTTTCGGAAATCACGGGATTCTTCATTCCCAGGTCCACGAGGAAGGAAATGCCTTTCAGGACGTTTTCCCCGAATTCCTCGGAAAGGGGCGTTTCACAGTGGGCCAGGTAGGCCAGCAGGGAAATTCCGGTCATGGAAGCGCGGAACTGGCCCTCACCCCAGGAACCGTCCTTGTTCTGCTGCTTTTTAAGCCAGCGGAGGGATTTGACCACGGCTTCCTCACACTGGGGAGTGCCGCCGTTTTCCGTGATGCGCTTCATGCGGTCGTTCAGGTCGCACCGCTTGGAAAGAATGCCGGGAATGCCTCCTCCGTCTCCGTCCCCCGTGCCGGTGCCGAAGCCGTCGCCGATGTCGATGCCCATGGAAAGCTCTTCCGAGGGGACTTCCACTTCAATGTCCGGGTTGACTACCGCCACATCCGCCGTAGCAACGGCGGCAATGACCTTCACCTGAGCGGCGGTGGAGGAGCTGCTGGGCCGCTGGGTGGTTTGGGTCACTTCCGGGGTGTCAATATCCGGATTGTCGCCTTCCTGGGTGGCATAAGCCACCATGGGCGGATCTTCCGGAATGGCGACGATGATGTGTACCAGATAAAGGAGAAGGCCCATGAGGGCAACGCCGAGGAAGGAGACGGAGAAGGCGGCGGTCAGCGTCTTGACGCGCTGCTTCTTCAGTTCCGTAAGGGCTTCATCGGTACTTTCAATATGGAGACTCATAGAGGGACGTGTCTGGTTGGTGTACCTGCAAATGCTCCCGCATCCTTGAAAATGGAGGAGAATTGCCAGGGTACGGGTAAATGCTGCTGGCCTGCCTGTTCACGAGGCTGGCAGCATACTAAAACCAGACGCGCCGGTCTGTCAATCAGATTAGGAATTCTTGGTGCCTTCACCCGTACCGGGGAGGAAGCGGTAATACACCTCCAGCATCAGCGTAGCCAGGCACTGGCGGTAAATCTTGTCATTGATGCTGCCCCCGTTGGTGTTCACGAGGCCCCCCGGGCCGGGGAAGCCGTTCGGGGCAAAGCTGCCGTCGGAAGACTGTGCGCCAAGGGTGGAATCCCGGAAAGCCCTGTTATAAGCCTTCCATACGTCCCCGCCGCGGTTCATGGCCGCCTGCACGCCGTAATAATGCTGGTAAAGGTTGGAGGAAGTGTTGTTCGCCTTCCAGTTAAAGGGCTGGCTGGTATTCTTGAGCATCCAGTCCAGGCCCTTGCGCGCCGCGCTGTCGGAACCGTTTCCGCACATTTGCAGGGAGAGCACGCCCACGCCCACCAGGGAGGGGCGGGCCGTGGCGTCTTCCCGGCCTTCCTGCATGTAGGTGAACAGGCCGTCAGGCTTGCCGCACTTGCGGCAGTAGGAGGCCGCCTTGCGCAGGGCGGTGCGTATTTCACCCTTGGTGGGCTTGATGCCGCCGTGCTCCGCCGCCTTGAGCGCCTGGATGTTCCACCCCGTCACGGAAAGGTCCGTATGGGCGCCTGCCTTGGTATTGTAATTATAGGCCCAGCCGCCGTCCACATTCTGGTTGTCCAGAATCTTGTCCACGGCCTTGATGACGACTTTTTCCAGGTTGGTGATGGAGGGGATGTCCATCTGCTTGCAGAAGGTGTAGGCCTCGCACAGGGCGTAGGTGGCCACGGCGTGGTCATAGCTGACCTCATTCCTCTGCGGTACCAGGGAAAGGACGGGGTTCTTCACGCCCAGGTCCACCAGGAAGGAAATGCCTTTCAGGACGGTTTCTCCAAAGTCTTCGGAAAGGGGCGTCTCACAGTGGGCCAGGTAGGAGAGCAGGGCGAGCCCCGTCATGGCGCACTTGTAATTCTGGGGGGTTCCGCCCCAGGAGCCGTCCTTGTTCTGCTGCTTCTGAAGCCACTTGAGGGATTTGACCACGGCTTCCTCACACTGGGGGGTGCCGCCGTTTTCCGTGATGCGCTTCATGCGGTCGTTCAGGTCGCACCGCTTGGAGATGATGCCGGGAATGCCGCCTCCGTCGCCGTCCCCCGTGCCGGTGCCGAAGCCGTCGCCGATGTCAATGCCCATGGAAAGCTCTTCCGAGGGGACTTCCACCTCAATGTCCGGATTGACGACGGCCACATCCGCAGACGCTACGGCGGCAATGACCTTCACCTGCGCGGCGGTGGAGGAGCTGCTGGGCCGCTGGGTGGTCTGGGTCACTTCCGGGGTGTCAATATCCGGATTGTCGCCTTCCTGGGTGGCATAAGCCACCATGGGCGGATCTTCCGGAATGGCGACGATGATATGAACCAGATAAAGGAGAAGGCCCATGAGGACAACGCCGAGGAAGGAGACGGAGAAGGCGGCGGCCAGCGTCTTGACGCGCTGCTTCTTCAGTTCCGTAAGGGCTTCTTCTGTACTTTCAATGTGCAGGCTCATGCAGTAATAGGAGGTTCCTGGCCGTAGTATAGCGTTTTTTCCGGTTGGGACGAGTGCAAAGATTTTATTATTTCCATGGCCTGCATGATGACCAGATGTAGATGGAGGAATAATTCATGATAAGTAATTTATGTCCGCCGCTGTGGTCTTCAGGCGGGAATTGGGCGTTTCCGGAAGTTCCGTATCAGAGACGTTGACGGTAGAAAAAACGCCCTGCCATGAATTTCATGGCAGGGCGGGAAAGGAACGGTTCTCCTTATGGAGTAGGAATCAATAATGGCCCTTGCGCGGACCGGTCATCCATTTCCAGGCGGTCTCCACAATGGCTCCGGCATCTTTGCACTGGGCTTCCCAGCCGAGGATTTCTTTCGCCTTCTTCGGATTGGCGATCAGGCGGGGCGGATCGCCTTCACGGCGGGGGCCGTAACGGACGGGGATTTTCTTCCCGGTGACTTTTTCTGCCGTTTCCAGGATTTCCCGGACGGAAAGCCCCAGGCCGGTTCCCAGGTTAAAGCATTCCGTGGAGCCGCCTTTCATCAGGTAGTCCACTGCTCTCAGGTGGGCGTCCGCCAGGTCATTAACGTGGATATAGTCGCGGATGCAGGTGCCGTCCGGCGTGTCGTAATCCGTGCCGAAGACTTCAATGTATTCCTTTTCCCCGGTCAGCGTGAGCAGGATGTTGGGGATAAGATGGGTTTCCGGATCATGGTCTTCACCGATGAGGCCGTCCTCACTACAGCCGGAAGCGTTGAAATAACGCAGGAAAACGCTCTTCAGCCCCCAGGCGCGGTCGCAGTCCTGGCAGACTTTTTCCAGCATGTACTTGGAGCTGCCGTAAGGGTTGATGGGATCCTGCTTTTCCGTTTCCGGAATCGGAATCTGGGTAGGAACGCCGTAGGTGGCGCAGGTGGAGGAGAAGACGAAGCGCTTGACGCCCGCGGCCTGCATGGCGCCCAGAAGGACGAGGGGCCGGGCGATGTTGTTCATGTAGTACTTCAGGGGATTCTGGACGGATTCACCCACGTTGATGAAGGCGGCGAAGTGGATCACGGCGTCAAAGCTGCCCTGCATCAGGAGCGGATACACGACGGAGGCGTCTCCCAGGTCTCCCTTGACCAGTTTCACTTCCGGGTCCACAAGGGCCCCGATGTGGCCGTACACCATGTTGTCCAGCACGGTCACGTCAGCGCCGATTTTGACGAGCTGGCGCACTGTGTGGGAACCAATATATCCGGCGCCGCCGGTTACAAGTACTTTCATGATCTTATCAAATTGCTGTTGGGCCGGTTCAACCTTTTCACCGGCAAGGGCGTCCGTACATTCCAGAGCCTGCGGAAGCTTCCGGTTCACGGCAGGCGGTGTCACTGTTCCAGACGCCTGTAAAAGTGACATGTTTTCCCCTTTTTGTCAATTTGGGATATGTCTGCCGCCGGGCAGATGGAGGCCGCGGGGACCATGGAACGGAGCTTCGCATTGATTAGCCCCTTCCGGCAGAGCGGCGCACGGGGCGCATCCGTTCCGATGCCGGAAACTGCCCCGCTTTTTACTGGCTCCGGATGTGCATTTTTGAGAACATCGGCCCATGAAACCATCCGAGATCAGGAATGTTCTGGAAGATCACGAAGTGCGCCCCAGCAAATCCCTGGGACAGAATTTTCTGACGGATGAAAATGTGGCCCGCTGGATTGTGGACCAGCTTGAGATTCAGCCGCAGGACTGCGTGGTGGAAGTGGGGCCCGGAACGGGCGCCCTGACGGAGCACGCCGCCCCCCTCTGCCGCAAGTTGATTCTGGTGGAATTCGACTCCCGCCTGGCGGAATACCAGAAAGAACGCTGGGCCGGAGACCCCCATGTGGAAGTCCACCATGCGGACGGCGCCACCTGGGACCCCCGGGGCTTGTTTGCGGAGGCTCCCGTCAAATTCCTGGGCAATCTCCCCTATTCCGCGGGCGGCGCCATACTTCAGAATTTCCTGTCCCGTCCCAGCGCGGTGGAACGTGCCGTGGTGATGCTCCAGAAGGAGTTCATTGACCGCATCCTGGCGACCCCGGATGATGACGCCTTCGGGCTGCTGTCCCTCCGCATCCAGAAAAACTGGATTCCCCGCGCCCTTAAGACCATTCCCCCGGAAGCGTTCCATCCCCGCCCCAGGATTGACTCCACGGTGATGCTGCTCACGCCGCGCCCCGTCCGCGATCTGCCGCCGTATGACGACCGGCTGATGGACGAGCTGATGCGCAAGGCTTTTTCCCAGCGGCGCAAGCAGTTGAAAAAACAGCTCCCCCCCTCCCCTCCCTGGGAGGAAGTGGCTTCAACCCTGGGGCTCTCCCCCTCCGCCAGGGCGGAGGAACTGAATTTGTCCCAGTGGGTGCAGCTGGCGCGGGCCTATGACGCCAACCCCCTCAGGGATGTGGCGCAGAGCGGTGATGAATTGTTTGACGTGGTGGACGGGCTCAACCAGATGACCGGGCAGGGAACGCGCCGGGAAATCCATGAAGGGAACCTTCTCCACCGTGCCGTGCACATGTTCCTGGTAAACAAGCATGGAGCCGTGCTGCTTCAGAAAAGGTCCATGTGGAAGGACAGGCAGCCGGGCAAGTGGGATTCTTCCGCAGCCGGGCATCTGGATGCCGGGGAAAGCTATGAGGAAGCCGCCGTGCGGGAGCTGAAGGAGGAACTGGGCGTCTCCGGCTGCGAACTGCGGAAAATCGCGGACTTTGACGCGAGTGAAAGCAACGGCTGGGAATTCATCGCCCTGTATGAGGGAAGATATTCCGGGAAGGTCCGTTTTCCCGCGGCGGAAGTGGACAGCGTGCAGTGGTTTACGCCGGAGCAAATACAGGCATGGGTGGAACGCCGCCCGCAGGACTTCTCCCCCGCGTTCATCCCGTGCTGGAATGCATGGCTGGCCGCGAACAAAAAGGCATCATCCTAACTCAAATACATATCATGATTACCCCTGATCAATTATCTCCGGAGCAGGTCCGGTCCATCCGGGACTGGGCGGAAGAAGGGCTGGATTTAAACGCCATCCAGAAAAAACTGCATGAGGACCTGGGCATCAAGCTGACGTTCATGGATACCAGATTCCTGCTTCAGGACCTGGACATTCAAATCAGGCAGCCGGAACCGGAACCCCAGGCCGAGCAGCCGCAAGACGCCCCCGGAGCCATGGCTCCCCCGGCCTCCCTGCTGGGCAAAACCCAGGTAACCGTGGACGAGGTGACGCCCCCCCATGCCCTGATGGCCGGCAAGGTTCTGTTCAGGAACGGGGCGCAGGGTGTCTGGGACATTGACCGCACGGGCCGCATTAACTGGGACGCTACGCTTGGGGAGCCCACGGCGGAGGAACTCCGGGAATTTGAAACGGAATTGCAGGCTGTCATCCGCAGCCGCATGGGCGCCATGTAAAAACAGCAGACAAGGTTTTATGGAAATACCTGATGAAATGATTGAGACGCTGGTCCCCGCCGTGCGGGAGCAGCTGGAGGCTCCGGACACCGCTTACGTCAAGGCATGCCTGGAACGCCTGACGGGGCAGGAAAAACTGGAGGAGCAGGACGCCCTGGAGCTGATGGCGCAGGCCCTGGCAATCACCATTAATGAAATGGTGGTGGGAGGCCGTCCCTTTGATTCGGGAAGGTACAAGGCGCTTTTGAAAGATTTGCCTGCCCTTCCGGATGAGGCTCCGTGATAAATCTCGACAATCTCCGGAATTGATTCATAATCCTTTCTTTCACTTGAAATTTTATGGCAAAAAAACCATTAGAAACAGGTGCTCCGGAAGCGTCCGCAGCCAAGAAAACGGCTGCACGCAAGACGGCTGCCAAAAAAACGGCGTCTACGACCAAGAAGGCCGCCGCGGCTGAAAAGAAGCCCGCTGCTGACGCCGCTTCCGTAGAAGCACCCAAAACCAAAATCAAAACGGTCAAGTCCGCCACGAAAACCGCGGCCAAGGCAAAGACCGTGAAAACCGCCAAAAAGGCGGTTGACAAGAAGGTTCCCGCCGCTGAAACGGTTGCTCCTTCCGTGACCCCGGCTCCCGCCGCCCCCGTTGAAAAGACCCCCGCTCCCGAGGCTTCCCAGAAGCCGCAGGCTGCCGCTCCGGTCAAGGTCAAGCGTGAATCATTCCGCCCCAACCGCAGCCCTGAACAGCAGGAACGCCATGAACAGCACGGCGGAGACACCTTTGCCCAGCCGGAAACCGTGGGCGGAGCGTCTGAAGGCACCTTCAACAAGCGCAAGCGCCGCCGCCGCAATAAAAAGGGCAACGGCTCCGAAGACCGCCAGCCCATGCAGGAATCCGCTTCCTTCAAGCATCTGGACGGCAAGAAAGTGGCCGCCCGGGCCTGGAAGATGTTCCTGGCGGAAGTGTCTGAAGAAGGGCTTGCCCTGATGGATGACCAGACGGCGCGTGAAGCCGCCCGCCGCGCCTTCCGCTGCGCGGAATTCTTCATGATGGAGGAATCCCGCCGCAAGCAGTCCCAGAAGGGCGCCCCCCAGCAGCAGGAAAAAGCTTCCTCCCCGGAGGAAGAACGTGATTCCGAAGAAGAATCCGGCGAGGAATAATTACTCCCTGTTCCGTTTTCGCCCTGCGGCTTTTGCCGCGGGGCTTTTTTATGCCCCTGGAAATGCCGGGAACGCGGAGGCCGTTGCCCCGGAATGGGGTTGTCCCATTACGGCGGGTCTGTCCGCACGGCGTTTGGGAAGGGCAGGGCTTCCCGTATTCCGCCTGCCGGCAGGGTGAAGTATTCCGGACGGCTCCCGGCTTATTCTCTCTTAAACCTTTTTACCGCGCCATTTTCCGCTCTTGAGGTACCACCATGCCAGGATGATCAGGGAGAGGCCGTAAACGTGCTCGGAGAACCAGCAGAGGGCCACATCCGGCTTGAGCCTGATGACGATGAAATAAACGGCGGCGGTGTAAACGGCCAGGGACATCATCTCCATGATAAAGCCTGCCTTCGTATTGCCCGTGCCGGATACGGCATTGAACAGGATGAACGCCGGAGCGATGACCAGGGTGGAAGTGGCCATCACGTACACGGAATTGACGCTGGCGGCGATCAGGGACGGGTTATCCGTGAAAACCCTGAGGACGGGTTCCGGAAACAGGCACAGGACGATAAGCAGGGGAACCAGGATGGCGTATGTCAGGTTGACCGTCATGCCGCAGGTCCGGAACACGTAGCGCTGTTCCCCGGCGCCGATCTGGTTGCTGACGAGGGCTCCCGCTGTGGTGGCGAAGCCGCTGATCACCATGATGAGCATGGCGGAAATGTTGCGCACGATGTTGGTGACGGCCAGGGGGCGTTCCCCCAGGTGTTCGATCGCCAGGAAAAAGATGAACCAGATGGAGACGGAAATGAAGGACTGCACCATGGTCCATCCGGAAATGGACAGCATGCCTTTCAGCAAATGGGGGCGGAATGTAAACGCCCTGCGGAAGCCGTACTTTCTCTTATCCGCCTTGGCGCCCGTGTAAAGGATGAAGAAGAGGAGGGAAACGGCCTCCGACACGCTGGAGGCGATGGCCGCCCCGGCAATGCCCATGACGGGAAAGCCACCTTTGCCGAAGATGAGGCAGTAATTCAGCACCACGTTGCTGAGGAGCATCACGATGGAATTGACCGTGAGAATCTTGGTCTGGGTAATTCCCACGTAATACGCGCGGAACATCACGCAGAGGAAGGAGAAGAAGACGCCGTAGGTGCGCCAGTGGATATAATCCACCGTGGCACCGTACACCTGGGGGGATTCAATGATGTCCCGCAGGATGATGGGGGAAAAATACTGGGAGGCGGTAAAAAGGGCCACTGCCAGGGCCAGCATGAAGTAACAGCCCTGTACCATGGTGGGCCCGATGCGGTTGTACCGCCGCTCTCCGTTGCGGCGCGCGATGATGATCTGCGCCCCGAAGCCGAAGCCGAAGGCCAGCATGAACATGGCCATGTAATACACGCCGCCCAGAGCGCACGCGCCCAGCGCCACGTCCCCCACGCGCCCCAGGAAAACGGCGTCCGTCAGGCCGATCATGTGCTCAATGATCAGGCTGATCATGAGGGGATAGGACATCAGCCATATCTTTTGATAGGAAATAGAGGAAGGATTATTCATAACAAGGGCGCGCTGCGGGCTTGATTTGCCGGGAGCAGGCGCTAAAGGTCCGGCATTCTTGACGCAAACCGGATTCATGCAAGAAAGAAATGCGTTTGTTTTCCATGTATGTCATGAAAAACGGCAGAAGGAAACGCAGGTCAGCTGAGGGGCAGCCGGGTTTCCGGATACCGGAGCGGGGACTTGGTAGGCTGTTTCATGAAAGCCAGAACAAAGGCCACCATTCCCACGCGGCCCACGATCATGTTGAACACAATGATCCATTTGCCTGCATCACTGAGTTCCGGCGTGACGTTCCAGGAGAACCCCACCGTGGCAAAGGAGCTCACCACCTCAAAAAACAGGCGTTCCAGGCTAAGGGCCGGCTCCGCAAAGCACATGACTGTGGTGATCATCCCCACCCAGGCCCCGGCCAGGATGACGGTGATGACGGCGCGTTCCACCACGCTGCGGGCGATTCTCCGCTTGTTCATCACCACGTCCTGCTTGCCCTGCAAAATGCGCGCCACCTCCCCGCAGGAAACGGCGAACGTGGTGGTGTGGACGCCGCCCGTAGTAGAACCGGGATTGCCGCCGATGAACATGAGCGCCGCCAGGAACAGCGCATACGGGATGCTGTTAAGCGCCATGTCTGAAATATTGAAGCCGGCGGTGCGGGCCGTGGCATTGAACAGGCTCTCCCACAGAATCCAGTACCAGGGATCGGCTGAAGTGAACAGGCTGCCGTCAATCATCTTGGTCAGGAACAGGATCAGCCCTCCGCCCAGCACCAGCGCCGCTGTCATGCGCACGACCAGCCAGCTGTACGTGGACCAGTGGCGGCTGATGGTGTTCCGGTTGTCCCAGCCCAGGGCCACCCGCGCCCTGCGGACGATTTCCAGGTACATGGCAAAGCCCAGGCTTCCGCAGAGCACCATGACCATGATGGTAATCTGGCCTCCCATGTTATAGGCTACGTCCGGCGTAGCCAGGTTGTCTGCAAACAGGCTGAACCCTGCATTGCAGAAGCCGGAAACGGAATGGAACACGGCATACCACCAGAGGGTGTCCCCCTCCAGCCCGGGCACGTTTCTCCAGGAGAAATAAAGGGCGATGGCCCCCAGAGCCTCCACCCCGAACGTGACGGCGATGATGTTTTTAATGAACCGGTCCACCTGGGCGATGCCTTCTTCGTCCAGCAGGTTGCTGATGGTGACCTTGGAACGCAGGCTCAGGCCCTGGCCCACCATCAGGGAGACGAAATAGGTGAACGTCATGATGCCGAAGGCGCCCACCTGGAAAAGCACCAGCAGGATGGTCTGCCCGTAATTGGTGAAATGCTCATGGACGTTCAGGGGCACCAGCCCTGTGACGCATACGGCGCTGGTGCTGATGAAATAGGCGTCCGTTGGAGAAAGCACGATGCCATCCTTGGTGGCTCCCGGAGACATGAGCAGGGTGCCTCCCAGCGTGATGAAGACCACCAGGGTAAGCAGGAAAAGCAGGGCCGGGCGGATGCGGGGCATGTGAAACCCCCGGTTCCTGCGGGCCACGCGGAAAAAATACTCCTTCAGGTTCAGCAGGGGGGCTGCTCCGTAACAGAGGCAGAGGACGCGGAAAATGTTCTGGAGCTCTATTCTGGAAATAAAAGTGGAATTGAAAAAATTCCCGGCCAGCATCACCAGAATGATGATGCCCAGCCCCAGTTCCATCCACCGCGGGTTCCGGATGGACCTGGAAAGCCACTTCTCCCGCAGGATGCCGAGAACCCCGGTAAGCTGGCCGAGCACCAGCAGGGACAGGATTTCCCGGAAATAACGCAGGGAAAGCTGGTCCTCATGAATCTCGCCGAAGCCGTTCCACCACAGCAGCCACATCAGGGCAGCCAGCGTACACAGGCCGAACCCCATTTCCATGACCTCAAAACGGTTCAATAGCGGTTTTTCCCTCGTCTCATTCACAAGCCTGAAATGGTGGTGCCTCTGATTCCGGAGCGAGACTACTGCATACCGGAGGATTTGAGAAGCCCTTATATCGTTTCCATGCCGTGCGGAGCGGCACGGAGGCGGAGGCCCGGAAAAATATTTTTTTCCATGTGCAGGAAAATAGTTGCCAATCCGCCGCCGCCGTGCATAATAAGCCCCGTTCTTACCAAACCATGTGCGCTCGTGGCGGAATTGGTAGACGCGCTAGATTCAGGTTCTAGTGGGGGTTCCCCCGTGAAGGTTCGAGTCCTTTCGGGCGCACCAAACAAGGCCCTGCAAGTTAACTGCTTGCAGGGCCTTACTGGTTTCTTGGGGCAGAGTATGTTGCTTTTTTAATTGTGTGGATTCCGGAAGGTTGAAACGGCATGGTGGCGGGTGGTTTTGCAGGGGGTGGAATGAACGCGGGGAGCGCCGGATTTGTCTGTAGTCCATAGGAAGCTTTCATCCCATGTTCCCCGTTAAATGTTTTGTCTTTTCCGCCGCCCTTGTTTTATTTCTTACAGGCGCTTTCGCTGCATCCGGTGATGCGGAGGCGAAGATTGAGGATGTCGCCTCGTTCAAGGGGGCGCAGGTGACCGGGGTTACGGTGACGGACAAGGGCCGGATTTTTGTCAATTTTCCCCGCTGGAGGGAGCATATTCCGTGCTCGGTGGCGGAGGTGGGTAAAGACGGCGGTTACACTCCTTATCCGGATGAAAAGACCAACCGATGGGGAAAAGGCGCGCCCGGGGACGGGGATGCGTTTGTGTGCGTGCAGTCCGTGGTGGCAGACGGGGACAGGCTTTACGTGATTGATACGAAGAACCCCATGATCGGCAAGACCGTCGCCGTGCCCACGCTGTACGTGTATGATCTCAACACGGACAAGCTTGTCAGGAAGTACCCCCTGGCGCAGTCCACCAGGCCGGGGTCCTATGTGAATGACCTGCGCGTGGACCGCGACCATGGCAAAATTTATTTTACGGATTCCAATGATCCGGGCCTGATCGTACTGGATATGGAGAGCGGAGAGAATTACCGCATGCTGGACCGTCACCCCTACACGACCGCGGAACAGGACCACATCACCATAGGCGGCAGGAGGCATGACGGGAAAGTCCATTCCGACGGGATTGCCCTGGACCGGAAGAACGGCATTCTTTATTTCCACGCCCTGACGGGTAAAACCCTGTACGGGATTCCGACAAGCCAGCTCATTGGCCGTCATGTGGATGAAGGGAAGATTTCATCCATGAAGACGCCTTTCCCGGATGGAATGATCATGGATGACCGGGGCAATCTGTACATGGGGGACCTGGAGAAGAGCCGCATCGTTTACGTCACTCCGGACCGCGGGGAGATCAAGGTGCTGGCTTCCGGGGACGGCATCAGCTGGCCTGATACGTTCAGCATCCATGACGGCTATCTTTACTTTACCAATTCCCGCATCCAGGAGGCCGGAGGGGATATTTCCAACATGGAGTTCACGCTGAAAAGGGTGAAACTGCCGGAATGAGGGGTTTTCACCGGAACGTTCCGGAAGGGTGCGGTTCATCTTCCTTTACATGAAGGGGCGCCGGGGCTATGGTCCCCGCGTTTTTCAGGAAGGCAATGATTCTTTTCAACTGTGACTATAGCGAAGGCGCCCATGCGGATATTCTCCGCAGGCTGGCGGAGACGAATATGGAGCAGACGGCCGGGTACGGGGAGGACCCCTATTGCGAACGGGCCCGGGAGCTGATCTCCGGCTTGTGCGGCAGAACGGACCTGGATATTCATTTCCTCATTGGCGGAACGCAGACCAATTTCACGGTGATTGCAGCGGCGCTGCGCCCCCATCAGTGCGTGCTGTGTGCGGATGCGGGCCATATCAACGTTCATGAATCCGGCGCCGTGGAGGCTTGCGGCCACAAGGTTTCCGCCATTCCCACTCCGGATGGGAAGCTCACGGCCCGGCAGATTGAGGAGGCATGGCATGCCCATTGGGACGATGAAACCCATGAACACATGCCGCAGCCCAGGATGGTTTATATTTCCCAGCCAACAGAGCTGGGAACCATTTATTCCCGGAAGGAACTTCAGGAGATTTCCGAAGTCTGCCGCCGCCGGGGGCTGTACCTGTACATGGACGGCGCGCGCCTGGGCTACGGCTTGTGTGATAAGGATAATGATCTGGATTTGCCAGCGATTGCCTCCCTCTGCGACGCCTTTTACATTGGCGGCACGAAAGTCGGCGCCCTGTTCGGGGAAGCCCTGGTCCTGCGCCACGACGCCCTGAAGGAGGATTTCCGCTATATCATGAAGCAGAAGGGCGGCCGCCTTGCGAAAGGCAGGCTTCTGGGCATCCAGTTTCTGGAACTGTTCCGGGACGGCCTTTATTTCCGGCTGGCTGCCCATGCGGACCGCCTGGCCGTGATGCTGCGGGATTTCTGCCGTTCCAGGGGGCTTGCGCTTCCTGTTGCCAGCGGGACGAACCAGCAGTTTGTCACGATGCCCGATTCCGTTCTGGATGAATTGAGGAAGAAGTACGGCTTTGCCTACCTGCGCCGGGAGGATGAAACCCACAGCACGGTGCGTTTCTGCACAAGCTGGGCCACGCGGGAGGAAGATGTGCGGGAGTTGATGGCGGATATCGCCCGCTTGTGCTGAAATTCCCTTCCTGCCGGGGATGCCGGAAGATACGGGGAGAGGCTTTTTCCTCGTCCGTTTGCGGAGAAGTATTTTTTGTCTTTCCGGGGCGCAAAGGATAAGTCATGATGCGGCTATGTCCTTAACAGTGCGACAGGAATGGCAGGGGCGGATTTCCCGCATGCAGTGGCTGCTGAATGCCGTGATAGCGGTGGAGTGCCTCTGCATCCCCTTTTTTGCCGCCGGGGCGGTGGTGGGGATGGTGTGGTACGGCGGCCGCAGGCTGGGGGCGGACTGGGGATTGCTGGCGGGAGTGTCCCTTTCCGCCGCGGTTTTATTTCTGGCGGCGTGGGGATGGATGCGGCTCCGGGGGCGTTTTTTCAGCAGGCGTGATGCGGCGGCTTTCCTGGATGAACAGATGGGGCTGCACGCGGCGTTGAGCGCCGGAGAGGAGTGGGGGGATTCCGTGGAGAACGTTGGAGAAGACGTGCGGAAGAATTCCGTGCTGCGGGTGCGCTCCGTGTGGTGCCTGGGCTGGCTGGCGGGAGGCGCGGCGCTGATGGCCTGCGGGGCTCTTTTGCCGCTGCCCGTTCAGCAGGTTGCGCAGCAGCTTCCGGACCTGCCGCCCGTCCTGGCCCAGGTGGAGGAAGCCCTGGACCGCATGGCGGAAATGGAGAGTGTGGACGGGAAGAGCCTGGAGCCTTTCCGGGAGCAGTTGGAGGAGTTGAAACAGATGTCCCGGAATGAGATGTATTCCCATGCGGGCCTGGAAGCGGCGGATGCCCTGAAGGAGAAGACGGCGGCAGCCGTTGCCGGATTGTCCAACCAGATGTACCAGGCGGATTCCGCGCTGTCCCTGCTGGACAGCAGGAATGGAGCATCCAGCCCGGAGGCCATGCAGTCCCTCCAGGAGGCGTTGAAGGGGATGGAGCCTCTCTCGCTTCAGCCGGGCGGCATCATGAGCCGCCAGCTTCAGGATTTGAAGGGTTCCCTGCCTTCCCGGCAGATTGATCCGGAGACGGCCCGCCGTCTGAAGGAGCAGCTGGAACGCGCCGCCCAGCAGCTGCGGAGCATGTGCGGGCAGTGCGGCATGTCCTTGATGGCGTCACCGGATGAAAACTCCGTGGTGAAGTCCGGTCAGGGGGGAGGGGACGGAACTGAACCGGGCAGCGGCGGAGTGAGCCGCGGGCGCGGGGACGCTCCGCTGGCTTTTGGCATGGAGGAGCGCGAACAGCTTGATACGGTTTCCAGACGGGCGGTGAATGAGGATTTGAGCCGCGCCGCGCTGGGCGAGGCGGCGGGGGTGGAAACGGCGGCTCCCTCTCCGGAAGGGGAGAGGGAAGGCCTGGAACACGGCGGCCGGGGAACGCGCCCTGCCCGTGGGGGTGATGCCGTATGGTCGGACGACCTGACGCCTCAGGAACAGTCCGCGCTGAAGGGAATTTTCAAGTAGGCCTATTTTTCTCCGGTAGGGGAGGTGGGCGGGAGGTTCTGCGGCAGCCGCCTGCGGGGGAGCAGCCCGGTTTTGGTGAACAGGGCGTCCAGCACCAGGAGGGCGCAGGCTCCCCACAGCAGGAAGGGGCGGAGTTGAAGGCTTGTGCCGGGCCTCGGTTCCTGGAAAATGGAGGGGAGGTCCATGCGCTCCCTGCCTCCGGTGCGGTTTACCAGGTCCAGGAAGGCGTTCCTGGCCGCGGGCGGCATGGCCCATTCCGGGTCCACCTGCTGGCTGACGGGGCCGAAGGGGATGACGCTGTTCCCGATGCGGACCGCGCCCCGCGCCATGACGCCATGCGGCAGCGGAAAGCTGCACTGGAATACGCCCGGCTGCAGATGCTCCCAAATGCCGTTTTGCGTGCGGGAGCCTTCCTTTCCGGAGAATTCCATGGATACCTCCGGCATATGTTCCGCCAACCGCGGGATGTTCCCGTCACTGTAGTAAAGGCGTACCCGGAGCCTGTCCCCCGCCGCATCCGCCCGCACGGAATAGCCCTGCGGGGGATTCTGCCTGTTGAGCCACCGGGCCAGGGTCTGGATGAGGTCTCCGTAGCCGTCCCATTGCTGGATGGTTTGCCCGTATTCGCCGCCCATGGCGAACGTGACGGCGGCGGCCCGCCCCGCGCCCCGGTTCCAGAAGGAGATGAGGGGCGCCTCGTTTCCGTCTTGCGTCACGCAGGCCGCCGTAGCTCCGTCCCTTAAGTAGCACAGGTTGTAGCCGTCCACGGCAGGGGGCCACGCCGGCTGCTGCGCCGCGATCTGGAGCCAGCCTGCCGTGCCGTGCAGGGGCGTGCGTTCCCGGATGAAGGCGGCGCGCGCCACGCTGATGGTTTCCTGGGCAAAGATGTTGGGGATGTCCCCCGGGCGGTCGCAGAAGAAGATGCGGCCCTGCCCCAGCTCCGCTATTTCCTTGAGCAGTGCGGCATCTGCGCTTTTTTCCGTTCCCAGGGCAATCACGCTTACGGTGCTCCCTTCCTTGACCATCTCTTTCAGGGTTTTCCGGTAGTTGGCCGGTTCCTCGGAATCGTCGGCGTCCGCAAAAAGAATCAGGTGCCGGATTCCCGCCACGGAGCGCTGAAGTTCCTTCCAGCCCGCTTCCAGTCCCTCGCCAATGAAGATGCCTCCGCCCATGGAGGCAATCCGGGAGACGGTGGAGAGCATTTGCTTGCGGTTGGGCCCCAGCCTGGTCAGGGTGACGATGGGGTGCGGGGCGCTGTCCACGGCGTGGACGGAGATGAAGTCCTGGTCGGAAAGCAGGGAAATAGTCTGGCAGGCTCCGGCGTTGGCCAGGTCCATTTTCGTTTTCCCTCCGGAGACGGAACAGGCCATGGAGCCGGAACGGTCCAGAACGATGCTCATGGCCGTAATGAGTTTCATCTTGTCCTTTTTCATTTCCATGGAGACGGGCAGCAGTTCGTCAAGGGGGGAGGAGAAGTAACCCCCGGAACCGAAGCTTTGCCTGCCTCCGCACATGAGCAGGCCGCCGCCCTGCTCCCGTACGTAGTAGTCCAGGGCATGCAGAAAATCCGCAGGTATGGCGGAGGCGGAGAGGTTGTTGATGATGACCAGTCCCGCGCCGGAGAGGTGGCGCGCGTCCAGCTGGCGCAGGTTGGCGGGGCGCTGGACGCGGAAGCCCTGCGCTTCCAGGTAGGGGGCCAGGGGGTCGCGGTCATAGCCGGAGACCAGCAGGATGTTGTTTCCTCCCGTCACTTCAATGAAGTTGACGGCGCGGTTGTTTTCAGGGATGGGGTCGTTCTGCGGGGTAATGGTCATTTCATACGCGGAGCAGCCGGGAGTGGTGAGCCGGTCTGTCAGCCTCACCGTAGCCTTGCCGTTAACCAGGGTGGCTTCCCCTTTCAGCGGAGGGCCTCCGTTTTTGCTGATTTGCCACGGAACCGTGACGGAGGGGCCGGGAGGTCCCGCCAGGGCGGCTTCCAGAATAAAGGCTTCCCCCGGCCGGATGCGGACCGGGGTCTTGATCTGTTCTATGCGGACGTCCGCTTCCCGGCGGGTGACGGCCAGCCGGTAGTCCACCGGAATGCGGGAATGGATGAGCTGTTCCGCCGCATGGTCCAGGGGCGTGGTGGGCCAGCCGTCCGTCAGCATCAGGATGCGGTTCACCCGGTCCGGCTGCATCTGGGCCATCGTGTAGGCCAGGGCCTGTTCCATGTCCGTTCCTGCGGTTCCTCCGGCAAAGACGGGGTCTCCATGTCCCTGAAGCACGGCGGATTGCGCGAAGTCCACCAGGCGGATGCTGTCTCCGGAATGCTTGTGCCGTTCCAGAATGGCCTGGATTTCCTCCGCTCCGGCGGCCGGAATTCCTGCGGCGGAGTTGGATTTGTCCACCAGCACCCACAGGTCCATGCCACTGCCGCCCTTATTGAAGACGGGCTGCGCCAGGGCTAGCAGGAGGCAGGCCAAGAGCAGGAGCCGCAGAGGGGAGCCCAGGCGCAGGCGCTTGTATTTCCAGCCGGCCGCCAGCAGCAGGGGAACCAGGAAAAACCATTCCGGGGAGTTGAATTGAATCATGGGCGCGGGAATTTGTCAGGGATGGAAGGGAGCCAGGAAATGACCAGGGCCAGGACGGCCAGCGCCAGCCAAAGCGGGGCGAGCGGGTCATGTTTCATGTGCCGGAGCGTTTCCTCATGGGGCCGGGGAAGGCCTGTGTCAAACGTGGAGCAGTGGGAAAAATCCCCCATCCGGGCATCGGAAAACCAGACGGAGCCCTGGAACAGGGGCGTTTTTTCCGTGCCGGGGGAAAGGATTTCCACATATCCGGCCTCTTCCGGAAGCCTGCCGGAGAAAACGGATTCACGGCGTTCCCCTCCGGGCGTCGTCTGAATAAGTTTTCCGCCCGCGGGCACGGATAAAAGGGTGCCTCCGGGAAGGTTGCCGTAACGCGTGCCGGGCAGTTGCTCCTGCACGGACTGCATGAATCTGCGGATCATGAGCAGAGGGGCCGGGACGCGGTCCGCATTGGATTTTTCCCAAGGCCAGTTGAGGAAAAGGCGCTTCCCTTCCACCCAGGCAAGAGGCTCCTCCCCCTGCCAGAGCAGGACGGAGGCTTTTTCTCCCGGGCTCATGGCGCCGATGGAGGGGACGAGCAGGCCGCTCCAGTTCAGACCGTCAGTCAGCGGGTGCTGTTCCGCCGTGACGGGGCCGGATGAGGGTTTGCCGCCGGCTGCCAGCATGATGGACGGGCTGCCGGTCTTCCCGGCATCCTCCGTTTTTTCCGTCAGCAAGCGGAGGGAAGGCGCGGAGCCTGCCGGGGCCGGAGTGAAACCCGGAAGGCCGTCCATGATGTTGTGGAACGTTTCTCCGGCTTTTTCCGGCACGTCCATGCCGACGGTGACGGGTTTGGGGACGGTGCGGACCAGCAGGAGCGCATCATCCGCCGGGAAGGCGTCCGGCGGAAGCCGGAGCACGGCTTTTCCGCATTCCGGGGGGAGGCTGTATTCAAATTCCGTGACGGCCCCGGGGTTCAGATGCAGGGGGCGTTTGGCAGGCGGCCGCCCGTCTTCCGTGTGGATGATAACCGCACTCTGAAGAGGTGCTGAGCTGTTGTTTTTAACGGCAATCCTCCAGCGGGCGGGGCCGGAGTCCTCCACCGGGGTGATTCCCGCAAATCCCGCATTGTCCAGCGGCCTGCCCACGCCCCGTGCGGATTGGCCGGGGGGAACCCGGCGGCCGGTGGAGGTGACCAGCCGTGTGATGCCCGTGGGCCCGGCAATGGCCGTGGCGGTGCGCAGGGCCGGGGACAGGTCATGCGTTCCTTCGCGCGGCTGCCAGAGGTCCAGGGCGTGCAGGGCCTGGCGGGAGTCCGTCCCGCGGTAGAGCGGGCGGCTGGAAGGGCGGCTGCCCAGGAGGACCCAGTTAGCCGGGATTCCGGACTGGCGGATGACGTCCATGTCCCCGGAAACGGCGCGCACGGCTTCTTCACGGAAAGGGGCCATGTCCGCGGAATCGTCCAGGATGAAGACAACGGTCTGGCGGGCGTCTTTGCCGGGCCAGGCGGGCGCCGCCAGAACCCAGGTGAGCAGAAGGGCGGCCAGGATTTGCATCCAGAAGGCGCGGGAAGTGCGCAGCCTGTCCCAGATGTTTCCTTCATGGGCTTCCGGAGCCAGCGCTTCCAGCAGGAAGAGCGTGGCCGTGGGTTGCACCTTTGTCCGGTGCTGGAGGAAGTGGACGGCAATGATGAGGGGGATGGCCAGAAGCGCCCATAACGCAGCCGTATTGGTAAAATGGGGAATCATGGCTTAAGGGGAGAAGGAATGGAGGAAGGTTCAGGAGAGTTCCACGGCTCCCTGCCGGAATGCTTCCCCGGCCAGGGACTCCGTCAGGGCGCCCGTGCAGGGAACGCGGGCAAAGACGGCCTGGTGGCGTAGGCAGGCGGAGGCCCACAGCTCAAAGTGGGCGGCGTAGGCGCGGGCATACCTCCGGGACAGGGAGGGGGTGATGAGCTGGCGGCGCAGGAGGCCGGATTCACAGTTTTTAAGTTTTACGTTCCCGGCGGCGGGGAGTCCCGCTTCTTCCGGCAGCGTGGGGGCCAGGATGACGGACAGGCCTTTCCGGGAGGTCATGGCGCCCAGCAGGGTGTCCGGTTCTCCGGGGTAGAGCAGGTCTGAAATGAGGATTTTCATTCCGTTAGCGCGCCAGACGGAAACGGAGGGCATGGATTCATCCGGGGGAAGGTCCTGAAGCCGGGCGAGCCATTGGCCGGAGAGGATGTCCGCATTTTCCAGAGGGACGGTACGGCGCCCTTTCACCGCGTGGAGCCGCACCTGGGCTCCCGTTGCGGTGGCGGAGAGCAGGCAGAATTGAAGCAGGCCCTGCGTGCGTGCCGCGCGGGCTTCATGAAAGAACATGGATTCGGAAACATCTACTGCCACGTCCACCCGCGGGGACAGCTCCGCCTGGAAGACTTTCATGGTGAGCTGCCCGGTTCTGGCATACGCGGCCCAGTGGATGTCCCGCGGGTCGTCCCCCCACTGGTAGGAGCGGTTTCCCTGGAAGTCAATGGAACTGCCGGCCCCCGTTCCCGTCCAGTTGCCCTGCGCGCCGCTCCAGGCGCGGCTGGAAAAAGGCAGGCGGAAGCGCCGCGCCGCCTGCTCGGCGTCCGGCTGGATTCCCTGGCGGGGTGGCGGGGAAAGGGGCATAAGGTCCTGGGATGTAAAACCGCGGCTGAAAGTTTATTCCTGTTCCGGGAGGACGTTTTCCGGTTTCCGGCGCGGTGAAGAGGAGGAGTTCCGGAACACGTCAAACCAGTGTTTATTGGTGAGGGACAGCATCGCTATTCCGGCCGCCAGGTCCATCAGGCTGAACAGGGAGAATTTGCTGAAGGGCGGCAGTGATTTTTCATCCAGCAGTTCATATAAATAGCCGCCGGGAAGAAGCGGGACGGGCATGTGGATGGCGTCCAGCACGTTCAGCACCAGGAAGAGGATGAGCCAGACCAGGGCGTATGCCAGAAGAGTGTTGTTCTTCAGTTTTTTCCAGAGCGGCTTCAGGAGCATGGCCGGCATGGTGATGCCGTACCAGACGCTCACCGTAAGGCAGAAGAGCATTTGAAGGGACTGGAATTTGGAAGTGACCATGATACGGTCGACCAGGTACACGGCAAGCGCCGTCAGGATGCTGAGCAGGAGCGTGAAAAAGACCCCGCCCGGCAGGCCGGGGAGGAACAGTAGCTTCTGGAGCCTGGAAAATCTTTTGTTGTTCATTTTCTCCACATGAATGGGGAGAAGGTAGGCCGGGTCAGTCAGGTTGACAATCATCAGGAAAGCTCCGTAAATCATCATGAAGATGAAGTTTCCGGTCATAATATCCTGGATGGCGGAGCTTGCGTTCTCCAGAAAGGCAAGGGGGATGATGGAGGCCGCGAAAAAAGCCAGCAGCAGCTTCCGCAGGGGGGCCGCCGTATTCTGTGCGGCGGGGGAAAACCATTCCCTGGCCAAAAGAAGCAGGGATGAGATGACCAGGAATGCATCCGCCAGAATGAGGAACGCCAGAAGGATGCCGTCCCATGGTCCTTCCCGGAAAAGGTTCAGGTCCGTATAGTTGCTGCTCAGGATCACCACGCCGATGCCCAGAAGGAAGAAGGCGATGGTACGCAGCAGGGAGGGCATGGCGGAGGCCCACAGGGTGTACGCGGTCAGAATGCCGGACCCCAGGTAAAGAAGGGAAAACACGGTCACGTCCTGCACCAGGTTGATTTCCCCGTAATAATACCGGATCAGGAAGAAGGGCAGGGAGATGAAGACAATCAGCAGGGACTGGGCCATGAAGGATATCCATTTTCCCAGCACGATGCGGCCCGCGCCCTGCCTGGTGAGCAGCAGCAGTTCATTGTTACGGGAAAGCAGCTCGTCCCTGATGGAGGAGGACGCCCTCAGCGGCATGATGAAAAGCAGGGTGACGACCATGGTTATCCAGAAGATGGCCTGGCAGCCGTCGGGGCTGATGAAGGGTTTCCCTTCAAGAGGATTGATGATAAAACTGAACAGGAAGAAGAAGGAGAGCAGGGTGGGGAACAGGCTGACCAGCAGGATGAACGTCGGCGTCCTGAGGCCCTGGCGCAGTTCCTTGACCAGGGCGGAGGGGACCCAGATGGGGAAATCCAGAGAGCGGGAGTTATTCATAAGGCGGTAGTAGTGGAGGGAGTTTCCGGGGAAACGGCGGTAGCCGGTTCCTGGTCGCGGTGGATGAGGATGTCCACAAAGGCTTCTTCCAGGCGGCGTTCACTGCGGTGGAAGTCAATCACGGGGAGGTCGCGGCAGAGCTGGCGGAGTTCCGCGGCCACGGCGTCCGGCTCACAGGAGGCAAAAGTGGCCACCACCCCCTGTTTCTGCACGGAACGCACGTCCCAGCCCTGGTGCAGGGCCAGCCACTCCTCCAGCAGGGCGGTGGTGTCTCCGGCGGTGCGGATTTCAAAGGCATAACCGGATTCCGTCTGGCGGTGCAGCAGGTCTTCCATATCCCCGTCATGGACGATGGACCCCGCGTCCATGAAGATGAGGGAATCGCACATTTCCCCCAGTTCCGAGAGGATGTGGGAACTGATGAGCAGCGTTTTCCCGCGGGCCTTGAGAAGATGGACCAGGTTTTTGAATTCAATGCGGGCCTTGGGGTCCAGCCCCGCCGCCGGTTCATCCAGAATGAGGAATTGCGCGTCGCTGATCAGGGTGCGCGCCAGGCAGAGCCGCTGCGTCTGCCCCTTGGAGAGCTTGTTGATCATCTGGTCCTGAAGTCCGCCCAGCTCCGTGAAGTCAATCACTTCATCCACGGTGTCCAGCAGCCGTTCCCTGGTGATGCCGTAGGCCCTGGCGAAGAAGTCCAGGTATTCCCGGACGCTGGTGTTTTTATAGGGGTGGAAGTAATCCGGCATCCACCCGATCAGGGGGCGCACCAGTTCGGGATGATCCACAACGTCGGTTCCGTTGATCCGGATATGGCCGGAGTCAGGCATGTCCAGCGTGGCCAGCATGCGCATGACGGTGGTTTTCCCGGCTCCGTTGGCGCCGATCAGGCCGACGACCTGGCCCTGGCGGATGCGGAAGGTGGCATTGTTGACGGCTTTCAGCGTCCCGAACGATTTGGACAGGCCGGAAACTTCCAGCAGAGGTGGCGTGCTCATGGTTATTCGTGTGGCTGGGGAGTGACGGAAACGGGGCCGGAAACGGTGATGACGGTTTTTTCCCAGTTGATGGCCGGCAGGGTGGGGATGGGTTCCAGTTCCCCGGGCGCCGGTTCCATGGACGCCAGGAAGTGCTCCGGAGGCGGTGCGGACAGTTCTTCTTCCGGCACATGCGGGACGGCCTGCATTTTTTGGCCGGGGAGCAGTTGTTCAATGGTCCAGTATTTCCCGGAGGCGTCCCGGTAGGTAAGGCCGTTCAGGGTTCCGGGGAAGGTGCTTTGGAACACAGGGGCGCCGTCCGGAAGCGTTTCCAGCAGGGTGAGCGCCGCCCTGGTGGAGACGGGCATGATGAGACGGTGCTTGAGCGTGGAACGGCTGGTGAACCAGTTTCCTTCACATTGCCCGCCCTGCCGCGCCGCGTTTTCTATGGTTTCCCCCCGTGTGGAGCTAAGTGCTTTTTTCTGTCGGGTTCCGGTGATGCCGGCATTCTCCGGCAGTTTGAAGGTGTTGTTCAGAAGGACGGAGGTTTTGCAGATCTGGCTTTGGGTAATCAGGGCGGTGTGGTCCTGCGGGTTGACTTGGATAAGCACCTCCCGGCTGCCCGTGCCCCCCGTGCCGTCCCCGGCCAGGATAAATAAAAGAAGCAGGATGGAGAATCCTACGGAAATGGAGGGAACCAGCAGGAAAAGCCTCTGCCTCTTGCCCGCGGGAGCCCACAGGAACAGGCACAGCGGGCCTACGAATACGGCAAAGATGATCAGCATCAGCCCCAGCATGGTGGAAGGGGTGGAGAAATAATAGGAAGCGGTGGAGGCAAGCTTCGGATAACTGTCTTCCTTCTCATGGAGTTTGACGAATTCCGCGAGCTTCAGCTTTTTTTCCGTTTCCGGCAGTCCGTCCAGGGACGGCACGCGCAGGATGCGGCCATGGCCCAGCAGCCGGGTGGCGACGGGCTGCCCCTTGTCTCCGATGAGCCACAGGTTGCCCCCTCCCATCACCCATTGGCGGATGGCCTTGCGGTGGGCTTCGTCAAAATAGGTCAGGTAGGTTTTTTCCGGAATGATGAGGCAGGTCTGGCCCTCGTACATCCGGTAGTCGGCAGGCCATTTCATCAGGTCGCAGGAGGAGACGCCCGCATTGTAAGTTGATTCGGTAAGCAGGTGCCAGTCCGCCGGGGCGCTTTCCTGGATGACGGCATAAAGGTTCTTGGAGTCCGTATCTACGGAGACAGAGGAGGTGCCTTCACGGGATTCCCTCACTTCATAGGTAAGGTTATAGGAGATGGGCGGGTAAACGACCGCCTGGACGCTTTCCCCGGCGGGAATGAAGAACGGGTAGGTATGGCTGGTGCCATTGTCCCTGTGCCAGCCTTCCCGGAATTGAAGGGTGGCGTTCTTGTCTGCGGCAGTGGTGTTTTCCAGCTTCACCCGCAGGGGGACGCGGGCGTCCTTCGCGCTGTAGTCAAACGCTTCCTCCACGGATATGATGAGGGGAGGCGTGGGAACGGGGCTTGCGTGGAGCCCTGCGCTGGTGAATGCCGTGAGGAGAAGAAGGCTGAAGAACAGCCATGGACGGGAGAGAGGATGGCGGAACATGGGTAAGGGGAGCTGGATCAATGAATCTTGGCAGCGGCCAGGGAATCCGGCAGGGGCTTGTTCTGGGCCGGGATTTCCTTCATCAGGCGGTCGATGACCGTGGCGGGGGTCATGCCGTCCAGCCGGGCCATGTGGTTGAGCAGGATGCGGTGCCCCAGCACGGGATGAAGCACGGCCTGCACGTCTTCAAAGGAGCAGAAGGCGCGTCCGTGGCGCAGGGCGCGCGCCTTGGCGGCAGCAGCCAGACCCAGGGCCGCACGGGGGCTGGCCCCGTATTTGACACCCCCGGAGGCTTCCGATTCTCCGGGGTGCGTGGCGTTGACCAGCCTGCCTATGTAGTCCGCCACCACTTCCGGAATGGCTATGTTCCGGGCCATCTGCATGAGGTCCTGCAATTCCTGCGCGTCCAGAACCGGGGCAATTTCAGGTTCCACGCCCATTTCCCGGTTGAGGACGATGCGGGCCAGCACGTCCGCCGGGGTACGGCTGACGTTGATTTTGAAAAGAAAGCGGTCCAGCTGCGCTTCCGGCAGGGGGAAGGTGCCTTCCAGCTCAATGGGATTCTGGGTGGCGAGGACGAAGAAGGGCTGGGGCAGGGAATGGGTTTCCCCCATCACGGTGACGCGGCGCTCCTGCATGGCCTCCAGCAGGGCTGACTGGGTCTTGGGGGAGGCGCGGTTGATTTCATCCGCCAGCATGATGTTGGCGAAGACCGGGCCTTCCTGGAAGACGAAGGTTTTTGTTCCGTTCATTTCCTGAAGGACGGGAGTGCCCGTAATATCCCCGGGCAGCAGGTCCGGCGTGAACTGGACGCGGCGTGCCGTGAGGTCCAGCGCCCTGGAGAGCCCCTTGACCAGTTCTGTCTTGCCCAGGCCGGGCAGCCCTTCCAGCAGGATGTGGCCGCGCGCCAGCACGCCGGTGAGGACGAGTTCAATAAGTTCTTCCTTGCCGAACAGCACCTGGTTCATGGCGGCGGCCAGGTCGTCAAGCTTCTGTACGGCGTGGCCGAGTTCTTCCTGGGTAAGAGAGGGGAGGGTATTCATGGGGAACTGCCGGATGGCGGCGGCTTTTTGGAAAAAGGCCGGGGAGTTGTTAGAGTTCTCCATGAGCTTATGCCATGCGTCCGGTGGGTCCGCAAGCAGAAAAAGGCCGGGACCTGTTAATTTTCAGGAATATGGAGAGGAAATGCCCCGGTGAGGATTTTGGTTGTAAACGGTTTTGCCGTGGTGTACGTTGCGTTTGTTGAAATAAAGGCGTTTTCCCCGCTGTAATAACACTATATCACTGCCATGGACCCCGTAATCTCTCCCGACAGCAAACGTATTTATGTAGTGGACGCCCTGCGCGGCTTTGCCGTGATGGCGATCATGCTGGTGCATTTCCTGGAACATTTCATTTATAACTCCTATCCCGTGGCTTCCTCTCCGGTGATGGAGGCGGCCAACCAGCAGTTCAAGGACGCCTTTTTCTTCCTGTTCGCCGGAAAGTCCTACACCATATTCGCGCTGTTGTTCGGCTTTACCTTTGCCATCCAGTACCGCAACCAGGCGCGGAAGGGCCGGGACTTTGCGGGCAGGTTCGTCTGGCGCATGTGCCTGCTGGTTGTGTTCGCCTGCCTGAATGCGATGTTTTTTCCGGGCGGCGACGTGCTGCTGACCTTCGCCATCGCAGGGCTTTTGCTGGTGCCGTGCCGTCGGTTGAAGACCTCCACGCTGGTGATCCTGTCCCTGTTCTTCCTGGCTCAGCCCCTGGAGTGGGTATACGCGGTGGCGCAGTGGATGAATCCGGGCTGGGCGCCGCCCTCCCTGTCCGTTGCGGAATCGTATGCTTCTCTGAAAACTGCCGTGGATACGGGCAATTTCTGGGTAATGGCCAGGGAAAACCTGACGGTGGGCCAGTGGGCCAGCCTGGCGTGGGGCATTGAAGCCGGGCGCCTGATGCAGGCTCCGGGCCTGTTCCTGCTGGGGTTCGTGCTGGGGCGGCAGGACTTCTTTTTGCAGAATGACGGGAACGCCGTATTCTGGACCCGCGGGCTGCTTTTTTCCCTGGCCGGGACCGTGGCGTTTTACGTGGTGATGTCCCTCCCCGGGCTGTCCGCACCGTTGCATACCGTGTTCAACATGTGGCACAACGTCTGCTTTACCGGCATATGGGTGGCCGGATTCGTCCTGCTGTACCGGCTGGAATATTTCCGGAAAGTGACGGTGCCGCTGCTGACCTACGGGCGCATGAGCCTGACCAACTACGTTTCCCAGTCCATGATCGGCTCCCTGATTTTCTTCCCGTATGCGTTGGGGCTGGCTCCCTATTGCGGGTACCTGGCCAGTTTTGCGATCGGCTGTGTCGCCATGATCGGGCAGATATGGTTCTGCCGCTGGTGGCTGGAACGCCACCGCTATGGAGTGCTGGAAGGACTGTGGCACCGGGCGACGTGGATGGGCGCCGGGAAAGAGCCCAAGCCGGAAACCCGGTAAAAAAGGTATTTTCCCCGGTGCTGGCTATTTGGCCGGCACCTGGTCGTAAAAGACGAGGGACGCTTTTTCCAGTGTGTGCTGCCAGAGCTGGAAGCCCACCTGGGCGGCGGGAGTATCCGGCGTCACCGGCAGGAAGGCCGTATCCAGCGCGTAAACGGTGACCAGGTACAGGTGCCAGCCGTGGCCCGGGGGCGGGAAGCTGCCGCTGTAGCCAATGAATCCGGCGTCATTGCGGATCTGGACCGCCTGTTCCGGCATCAGGCGGGTGGGCGGATTCCCGGCATCCGCGTGCAGTTCCCTGACGGAGGCGGGAATGTTGACGACGAGCCAGTGCCAGAAACCGCTTCCGGTAGGCGCGTCCCGGTCATGGATGGTAACGGCAAAGCTCTTTGTTTCTTCCGGCGGATTGGTCCAGAAGAGCTGGGGGGATTGGTTGCCGCCCCCGATGCTGGTGTGCCGGTGGACAGGCGTGGCAACGCCGCCCAGGTCTTTACTGTGAAGCGTGAATGATGAAGGCATAAAGTCAGGAGTCCCTTCCCGGGGCATCCGTTCAAAATGCGGCGGCGGTTTTTGGAAGTTCCGGACAGGAAGCCTGCTGGCCGGCGGCTTTTCCCGCATGCTTCCTGTCCACCCCTTTTAATTTTTTCTTTCCGGTCGTGTTCCGTCACTCTCCTGGTACGGTGCGGGCGCATTCCTTCCCAAAACCGTCCGGAAGGGCCGGGGCGGATTGCAGGAAATGTTGTATCCTACCCTTGTTCCAATGTTCCAGAATCATGCGATTGATGGAAAGCCGCTCTGTTTTCAACCGTTCCCACGCTGTTCCGCCATGGCGGGAAGAAAGGTCCGTTCCACATGGCGCTTTCTTTTAAAGGGTGGATGTAGTATTGCGTAGCGCATGGAAGGGCGGACGGACATAGGCGGCTTTTTCGGTCTGGAACTGCCGGAATACGGCAATTTCCCGCAATGGCATCCGGGCCGGGGCGTGGCCGTAAATTCCGGCAGGCGCGCGCTGGAGTATATCCTGCGCCATCTGGGGGATGTGCGGCGTGTCCATGTTCCCCTGTATACGTGCCCGACGGCGCTGGAACCGATGGAGCGGCTTCAGGTGCCCACTGCCTTTTACCGCATTGACGAATGCCTGGAACTGGAGAAACTGCCGGAACTGGGGGAGGGGGAATACCTGCTGTATACAAATTACTTCGGCGTCAAGGAGAAATACGTGGACCTGCTGGCCTCCTGGTATGGAGGGAGGCTGATTGTGGACAACGCGCTGGCCCTGTACTCCGCGCCGCGCTCCGGGGCGTGCGCCCTGTACAGTCCGCGTAAATTTTCCGGGCTGCCGGACGGGGGCGTTGCCGTCATGGGAGCGCGGGGGCCCCTGCCGGAGCCGGAGGAACAGGATAGATCCCTGCCGGAGGCCTCCTTTCTGCTGGAATGGCTGGAACATGGGCCGGAGGGGGCGTCTATAGCCTGTGAGCGGAATGAGGAGCGTTTGCGGAACACCCCTCTGCGCAGGATGTCCCGTTTGACGGAACGTTTGATTTGCGGCATTGATTATGAACGGGCAAGGCTCCGGCGCATGGAGAATTTCCGGTTTCTGCATGAAAGGCTGGGGGCTTTAAACCGGCTGTCCGTGGACCTTGATTCCGTATCCGGGCCGTTCTGCTATCCGTTTTGGACGGCTTTTCCGGAGTTGATAAACGCGCTGATTGATGAACGCATCCTGGTTCCCCTGCTGTGGCCGGAGGTGCTTGAACAGGCCCCGGCGGACAGCCTGGAACGGAAGCTGGCACTGCACCTGCTGCCGCTTCCCGTGGACCAGCGCTGCGGGCGGCAGGACATGGAGCGCGTGGCGCGGGCGGTAGAGGTGTTTTATTCCTGAACGGAAGGAGAGAATTATTTTGTTAGAGATGGAATAAGGCGTTGACGGTGTGGGGTGGATTATCTAACATTTCCGCATGTCCGACTACCTCTCTTCTCTGGGCTACCCTTTCCGGGGGCGCCCCATGGTGTTTATTTTTGGAGTGCTTATTATATGGGCCATGTACTTGGCTTCATGGGCTTCCCTCATCGGCTTGATTGCCAATTTCTGCTTCCTGCTGCCTTTCATGAGCGTCTTTTTCATGAAGATGGTGCAGCAGTCCGCCATGGGGGAGGAGGAAATCTGCCTTTTCCCGGAACTGGAGGACTGGCTGGACAGCATGATGATGCCGTTCATTCAGCTGGTGGCGTGCATGGTGGTGTCTTTCCTGCCCCTGGTTATCTACCTGAACGTGGCGGACTGGGATTTGGACGGCCCCCTGGTTTGGCTTTTCCTTGCGGCGGGGGTGGTGTACTTCCCCGGCGTTTTCATGAGAACGGCCGTCCTGGATAGTTTTTCCGGGCTTTCACCCGCGGGCTGGTGGATGCTGGTCAGGAGGGCTCCTGTTGCTTATGCCGGGGTGCTTGCCGCCATTGGCGCGGGAGGATGGCTGATCCTGAACCTTCCTTCCGGGCTGCTGCTGGATTTTGCCATGGCTCCCGTGAAGCTGTACATCACCTGCGTGCTGATGAACGTGTGCGGCCTCTTCATGCTCAAGCATGAATTTGCAGAAGAAGGGGAGGAAGACGATTTTTCCATCTCCGGCCCAGCCTGAGGCCTGCCGCCGTTCCGCCGTGCCGGGAAGACCGTGCAGGCGCTTGCACAATCCCGCCCGCCCGCGGAGCGAAAGGCTGCCGGATGAAATTGCAGAGGGTAAAGACCCGCTCCTCCGCAGCCATGATGATCACTGCGGGAGCGGGGAGGGATACGGAGGAGGATAATATGTTCTTGGGGAAGTAGTTGTTGGAAAGTTTTCCAACATAAATGGGGCGTGCGGAAGCCAGGTTCCCTTTTTCCGTGGGCTGCGGGGGAATCCGGTGCGGGGATACGTTGCGGAAGCGGGAGATTACCAAAGTATGTCCTCCGCTGAACGGAGGAGCGCGGAGGAAATGTCTTATTCGTTAAAGGTTATCCGTTCCCGTGCGGGATGTTTCCGGCAGCGTGCCGGAGCGCGGCGGCGGAAACGGACGTTATCTGATTTCAAGGTCATGAATGTAGCCATTACGGGATCCAGCGGGTTTATCGGCAGCCATTTATCCAGCCGCTTGGCGGTGCTGGGGCACCAGGTGACGCCCTTGTGGCGCTACCTGTTCACGCAGGAGAGCGTGGACTGCCTGGCGGAGGCCCTGGCGGGGTGCGATGCCGTCATCAATCTGGCCGGGGCGCCCATTGACCGGCGCTGGACGGATGATTACAAGAAAGAGCTGGTGGAAAGCAGGATCATGACCACCCGCAAGCTGGTGGAGGCGGTCAATCGCCTGCATGAACCGCCGGAAGTAATGATTTCCACCTCCGCCGTGGGGTATTACAGCCCGTCCGGGTGCCATGGCGAGGAGGATGATCCGGCGGCGGATTCCTTTCTGGCGGAACTATGCCTGGCCTGGGAAAAGGAGGCGGAGCTGGTGAACGGCTCCGTGCGGTTGGTCCGCACCCGGTTTGGCGTGGTTCTCTCCCCGGATGGCGGAGCCCTCCCCAGAATGGTGCGGCCCGCCCGGTTCGGCATTACGGCCTCCGTAGGGGACCCTGACCATTCCTTTTCCTGGGTGGCTCTGGAGGACCTGGTGGACGCCCTGATTTTCATCATGGGGAAGGGTGACATTTCCGGCCCGGTTAATGTGACGGCCCCGGAACGCACCACCAACCGGGAATTCTATAAGGCCGCTGCGGAGCATTTCCACACCCGCCTGTCCATTCATGTGCCGGACGCCGTTCTGCGCCTGCTGATGGGAGAGGCTTCCCAGGTGATTACCCGCGGGCAGTGCGCCGTTCCGGAAACTCTGCTGCGGGAGGGATTTGAATTTCAATATCCGGATATCCGCACTTTTTTCAACAAGGCATTCCCCGGCAAATCATGAGCATCATCCAAACCATCTTCACGTCACTGTTTCCCGGCCATTCCGTCAAGACGGCTCCCATGCCGGATTTCAACCTGGAACGTTACCTGGGGGACTGGCATGAAATTGCGCGCCTGGAAAACTGGTTTGAGCGCGGGCTGCGCAAGGTGACGGCCCGGTATGACCACGGAGAAAACGGCACCGTTTCCGTTACCAACAGCGGCTATGACGTCCGCACCGGGGAACGGAAGGAAGCCCGCGCGCGGGCCGTGGTAGCGGATGCCCCCAACCATTTGAAAGTATACTTCGTGCCCCTGGTGTACGGACGGTATGAGGTGGCTTTTCTGGATGAGGATTACAGCCGGGCCGTGGTTTCCGGCGGCTCCCTCAGTTACCTGTGGCTGCTGGCCCGGACGCCGCAGTTGAATGACGGCGAACTTCAGCCCATGCTTCATTGTGCGGAGCAACTGGGATACGATACTTCCCAGCTGATTTACAGTAATTCCCTGTCCACCCCGGACCATGTCGTGGGGCGGGACTTGTAAGGGATGCAGTTCATGAAATGGGAAGTAACGGGAAAGGGTGCGGCTTCATGAAAGAGCCGTGCCCTGTGGTGAAAAAAAGCCTCATCCCGTTCCGTCATTTAAAAAACGCGGTCATCCGTTTAAAAGCGCTTGCAATCGGTCCGTGGATGGCTATGTTGGCATTCATCCAAACATTGGATGTTTGGATGAATTCTACTTAAAGAAGGAGTAACAATGGATATTATTCATGATAACGCCGCTGATCTCAGCGCTTTGAACGGCAAGACCGTTGCCGTGATCGGATATGGCGCCCAGGGCCGCGCCCAGGCGCTTTGCATGCGTGACTCCGGTGTGAACGTGATTATCGGCGTTCGCCCCGGCAAGTCTTTTGACGCCGCCGCCCAGGACGGTTTCCAGGTAATGACCGTAGCTGAAGCCGCCGACAAGGCGGACATCATCCACATTCTGCTGCCCGATGAAAGCCACGGCGCCGTGTATGAAGCTGAAATCAAGCCCCATCTGAAGGCCGGCAAGACGCTTTGCTGCTCCCACGGCTTTGCCTACGTGTTCAACACCATCGTTCCCCCCGCGGATGTGGACGTGATCATGGTGGCCCCCAAGGGCCCGGGCACGGAAGTGCGCCGCGTGTTTGAAGAAGGCTTCGGCTGCCCCGGCCTCATCGCCGTGCACCAGAACCCCTCCGGCAATGCCCGCAACGTGGCCCTTGCCATGGCGAAGGCTGAAGGCCTGACCCGCGGCGGCGTGCTGGAATGCACCATGGCCCAGGAAACGTATGAAGACCTGTTCGGTGAACAGAACGTGCTGTGCGGCGGCATCGTGGACCTGATGAAATACGGCTTCGAGACCCTGACGGAAGCCGGTTATCCGCCGGAAATGGCCTACTTTGAATGCGTGCATGAAGCCAAGCTGATCGTGGACCTGATTTACACGGGCGGCATCCAGAAGATGAATTCCGTGATTTCTAACACCGCTGAATTCGGTGAATACTACAACGGCCCGCAGATACTGCCCGCCGACGTAAAGGAACGCATGAAGGAATCCCTCAAGCGCATTGAATCCGGCAAGTTCGCCAAGGACTGGCTGGAAGAAGCCGCCAAGGGAGCTCCCAACCTCAAGGCCAAGCGCGAAGCCCTGGGCCAGCACCCGGTGGAAATCGTGGGCGCCAAGATTCGCAGTCTGTTTGAAAGGAACTAAGGTTTCTTTTGACTTTTTCACGGGCCGTTCCGCCGTATTACGGAGGAACGGCCCGTATACACCCGGACTTCCTTCCGGAAGTCCGCCATCTTTCAGTTTATGGACAATTCCCTCCCGGCCGTTAATGTGGAGAACGCCAGAGTGTTTCTGGGCGGACATGAAATCCTGCACAATATTTCCTGGCAGGTGCAGCGCGGAGAACGCTGTTTCATCCTGGGTGCGAACGGCGCCGGAAAAACGACGCTGGTCAAGGTGCTGATGGGGTTTGCATGGCCGCTCTTCGGGGCCAAAGTGCAGGTGCTTGGCAAGACCTTCGGGCATGTGAACCTGCTGGAACTGCGCAAATCCATTGCATGGGTGAGCCCGTTCATGCACAAATGGCTGGAAGACGGAGCCTGGAGCGGGCGCGACATGGTGCTTTCCGGCCCCGACGGGACGATCGGCCTGCTGAGGGAGCCGACGCCGGAAGAGGTGGAAAAAGCCGCCAGGATCATGAAATCCCTGAAGGCGGAGCATCTGATGGACAGGCCCGTGGTGGCCATGTCTTCCGGGGAACAGGTGAAGGTGCTGATTGCCCGCGCCCTGATGACGAACCCGGAACTGATGATTTTGGATGAACCCAGCGTTTACCTGGACCTGGCGGGGCGGGAATTTTTACTGAACACCATTGAGGAGCTGGCGGAGACGCGGCCTGATCTGACCATCGTGTTCATCACCCAGCGCATTGAGGATATTCTGCCCGTCTTCAACCGCGGCATGATTTTAAAGTCAGGCGAGATTGTGGCGCACGGAAGCCGGGACGAGGTGCTGACGGAGGCAAACCTGAAGGACGCCTTTGAGCTGGATATCCAGCTGATCAAGACGGAAAAAGGGCGCCTCTGGACCGTTATCCGTTAATTTTTCATGAAGAAAACCAAGACAATGGAGTTGAAAAAGCCTGTGAGAGTGTCCCTGTCCCGGCAGGTGCTCAACGCCATGGAATCCATGATACGGTCCGGCAAATGGAAGGTGGGGGACCGTATTCCCGCGGAGCCGGAACTGGCGCGGGCTTTTTCCGTCAGCCACAATACCATCCGGGAGGCCCTGCAATCCCTGATTCACATGGGAATGCTGGAAGCGCGGCCCGGAGACGGCACCTATGTGATGGCGTCAGACCGGTTTGCCGTAGCGGTAAGCAACCGCCTGAAGGAATCCGAACTGCCCCAGATTCTGGAGGCCCGTCTGGCGCTGGAAAAGGAAATTGCGCGGCTGGCCGCCGTTAAAAGGACGGAGGAGGATCTGAAGGAACTGGAAAACGCCCTGAAGGACTGCCATGCCAGGGTAAGGCCGGGCATTGAGGACGACATGCTGTTCCATGCCGCCGTGGCCCGCGCCACGCATAACCCGGTGCTGGCGGAATTGTACAACGTAGTTATCCGCCATGTGCAGGAGAATCTGGAAGGACTGCTGGAGGAGAAGCAGTATGACGCCGGGGCCATGAAGCTGCATGACGACCTGCTGGATGCCATCCGGCGGCGGGAGGCGGACACGGCGGAAAACATTATTGTGAGAATCGTGGAATTTGACACCGTCAGCATAGGCGGCCAGTTCCGCGCCTGATGTTTGTTTGCCCCCTCTATTGTTTTGTGGGCCGCGCCAGGCCATGCCGTTCCTGCCCCGGAATGCATGGCTCCATTTAACTTTCACCCGCGGGGCTTGTCCGGATTCGCAGGAACCATTCATGAGAGGTTGGTTTGTTTTCTTTCCGGATGGATGGGCCTGTTTATTTCATTCCCCGGTGAAAAGGCGGCGGGGAAAACAGGCAGCAGCAGGATGATTTTTATGCTTTGCAGGGTATGAAAGTTTGTTAGAGTTCCGGGCATGACTACCCCTGTTGAATTGAAGTGCCCGACGTGCGGCGCCCTGCTGGCGATGGAAGATGTGAATATGGCTACGGATATGGCTTTATGCCGCGCCTGCAACAAGATAAGCAGGTTTTCAGACCTTGTGCAGGAGGAACGGGACGAGGAAATCCTTGATTCCATTCCCCGGCGCATGAGCGTAGCGAAAACGGCACGGGGACTGGAAGTGACGTACCGGAGGCCCAAAGGGGTGGGATTTTTCCTGTTGCTGTTTACGCTGATTTGGAATGCCATTACCTATGCGGCCGTGTTTGCGATGATGGGGGAAACGGGCCATGGGGGAATATTCGGGCAATTGTTCCTGATTCCTTTTATTCTGGTTGGGTTCGGTACGCTGCTGGGCGCCGTTTATGTGTTGTTCGGCCGCATGACGCTGACTCTGACGCCCGGCAGGGGTGAGCTGTTCCGCGGAGTGGGAAGCCTGGGCCGCCGTCAGCAGTTTCTTCTGGCGAAGGATGCCCGTGTTTCCATTGAGGCGAGCAACATACAGCAGAATCATAAAGTGCTGAACATGATTGTGGTGGAACAGCCGGACGGCAAGCCGTTTGAGTTCGGTACGGGTATTGCGGAAGAGGAAGCCCAGCAGTATGCAGCGGCCCTGCTGCGGCAGATGCGGGGGTAGGGCCGCTGTTTCAGCATTTCAAGGAAGGCGGGGGAATGCCGGAGTGTGCCGGAAATTTCAGGAATAATTTATGATTGATATGGCCGGCAAGCCGCGTAAATTAACCTATGATGAAGAAACCGCATCTATTGTTGATTCTGTGCAGTTTGCTTTGCGGGGTTGCGGGAGCTCAGGGCCGTCCTTCCACGCCGCCGAACATGATTGTCATTCTGGCGGATGACCTGGGTTACGGGGATTTGGGCTGCACGGGGTCCAAGCAGATTAAGACTCCTTCCCTCGACCGGCTGGCGAAGGAGGGCGTGTTCTGTTCCCGGGCGTATGTGACGGCGCCGATGTGTTCCCCCTCCCGCATGGGGCTGCTGACGGGACGCTTTCCGAAGCGCTACGGCATTACTACGAATCCCAATATCCAGGTGGATTACCTTCCGGAGTCCCATTACGGACTTCCCCAGACGGAGAAGCTGATTCCGGAGTATTTGAAGCCTTGCGGGTACCGGAGCGCGGTGTTCGGCAAGTGGCATCTGGGCCACACGCAGGGGTATACGCCGCCGGAACGCGGCTTTACGCGCTGGTGGGGGTTCCTGGGCGGTTCCCGGTCTTATTTTCCCGTGAAGAAGGAGGCTGAGGGCCTGAATCCCTCCATGATTGTGTCCAATTTTACGGATAAGACGGGCATTACCTACCTGACGGACGACATTACGGACAGGGCGGTGGAGTTCCTTCAGGAGTCCAAGAAGGATAAAAAGCCGTTTTTCATGTTCGTTTCCTACAATGCCCCCCATTGGCCCAACGAAGCCAAGCCGGAGGACATCGCCAAATTCAAGAACGTGCAGGACAGGGAACGCCGGATTTATTGCGCCATGGTGTATGCGATGGACAAGGGAATAGGCCGTATTCTGGACGCCTTGAAGAAGGACGGCCTGGAAAAGGATACGATTGTCGTTTTCCTTTCGGACAACGGAGGCGCGCCGGAAGCCTCTTCCTGCAACGCCCCTTTCCGGGGAGCCAAGAGGCAGCATTTTGAGGGGGGCGTGCGCGTGCCTTTCATCATCAGGTATCCGGCGGACAAGAGGCTGGCGCCCGGCAGCGTCTGCAAGCAGCCCGTTTCCACGGTGGACCTGCTTCCCGCTCTGCTGAAGGCAAATGGCCGTCAAATTCCCAAGAAGCTGGACGGCATGGATATTCTGGAGCTGGTGGGCAATAAAAAGGCGCCCGTTCCGCGCACATTCTTCTGGTGCACGGATTATACGTCCGCCGTGCTGGACGGGGATATGAAGTACCTGCTGGTGGCGGACCGCGCGCCGCAGTTTTACAGCGTTACGGATGATCCCCAGGAACAGAAGGATTTATATTTTTCCAGGCATGGGGATGCGGATTCCCTGGCCAGGAAGCTGGGAACGTACCTGACCACGACGCCTGCCTGCCGTTTCCCGGACAGCATCAGCTGGTCCGCCAAGCTGATGAGGGAATACGACAAGACCATGCCGGACAAACAGCCTGAATGAGCCAGTTTGCCGGGCCCTCTGGGACCGGCTCAAGGCAAACGCGAAGGATGTCCGCCTCCGCTCCGGACGGGGCCATGATGTTCATGGTCCCGTTTTCCATTAAAAAAGCGCCTTATTTAAGGCGCTTGGGTTCCGCGATGCGGAGGATATGCTCACCGGGAAGGGCCAGGTTGCCTTTGTCCCGCGCGATCATTTCAAAGTAGTGGGGGTCCTGGGAAATCCAGATGAATTCATTCTTGGCCTGTTCCATCTGTTCCCTGGATTTTTCCAGGTGCGCCTGGAGGAAGGAACGCTCATGCTCCAGGGAGCGCAGGTCCTTCCACGGCTTGAAACACACCAGGGAAAGCAGCATGGTGAGGCACAGGGCCAGGACAATGGCGAAGAGGCGCAAAGCCCTCTGGACGATCAGGGCACGTTTCTCCCGGCGGATTTCAAGTTCCGCCAAGGTAAAACGATGGTAATAGCGGCGTCTCCAGAGCATTCTTTGCAGTTAAACAACATATTTTTGATCATAGAATGTGGATTTTGCCACCATAAACTGCGTCATCCCCCAGTTCCTCTTCAATTCTAAGGAGCTGGTTGTATTTGGCCATGCGGTCGGAGCGGCTCAGGGAGCCGGTCTTGATCTGCCCGGCGTTGGTTGCCACGGCGATGTCTGCGATGGTGGCGTCTTCCGTTTCCCCGGAGCGGTGGGAGATGATGGCGGAGTATTTGTTGTCCTTGGCCAGTTCCACCGTATCCAGCGTTTCCGTCAGGGAGCCGATCTGGTTGACTTTCACCAGCACGGCGTTCGCCACATGGCGGGAAATGCCCAGGTTCAGGAATTCCACGTTCGTGACGAACAGGTCATCCCCCACAAGCTGGGTATTGTGCCCCATGGCCCTGGTGAGCTGTTCCCAGCCTTCCCAGTCGTTCTCCGCGCAGCCGTCCTCAATGGAGATGATGGGGTATTTTTTCTGGAGTTCCTGATAGTAGGCTGTCAGTTCCGCAGCCGTTCTGCCGCGGCCGTCAGATTTCTTGAAGACGTACAGGTTCTGGGAGGGATCGTAGAATTCGGAGGAAGCCACGTCCAGGGCAATGAAGATGTCCGTGCCCAGGGTATAGCCTGCGCGTTTCACGGCCTGGGCGATGCATTCCAGGGCGTCGTCCGCGGATTTCAGGGAAGGGGCAAAGCCGCCTTCATCCCCCACGGCGGTGGACAGGCCGCGGTCATGCAGCACGTCCTTGAGCGCATGGAAGACTTCCGCACCGTAGCGCAGGGCTTCCCGGAAGGTGGGGGCGCCCTTGGGCATGATCATGAATTCCTGAAAGTCAATGGGGGAGTCCGAGTGGGCGCCGCCGTTGATGATGTTCATCATCGGGACGGGCAGCACTTTGGCGTTCGGGCCGCCCAGGTATTTGAAGAGGGGGAGGTTGAGCTGGATGGCGGCGGCTTTTGCCACAGCCAGGGAGACGCCCAGGATGGCGTTGGCGCCCAGGCGGGACTTGTTGGGGGTGCCGTCCAGGTCAATCATGATCTTGTCAATGGACGGCTGGAGGGTGGCATCATGCCCGGATACTTCCGGAGCAATAATGTTGTTGATATTATCCACGGCCTTGAGAACACCCTTGCCGCCGTAACGCTTGGCGTCTCCGTCCCGGAGTTCCCAGGCTTCATGCTCCCCGGTGGAGGCGCCGCTGGGGACGGATGCGCGCCCGATGGCGCCGCCGGCCAGGGCCACGTCCACTTCTACGGTGGGATTGCCCCGTGAATCAATGATTTCACGGCCGCGGACGTCGATGATTTCCAGTTCGTTCATGATCATAAGATTTTTTATTGTCTTTTTTGGACCATGGAACGGTTCTCCCCGTTCCATGGAAACATGTCATGAACGTGAAAATTCCGGCTTCAGGCGCGGAACTGACGCAGAACGGCGGCGATGTATTCAAGCGTCTCCGGGTCTGAAATGCCGCCGGAAAAGTAAAACGGCCTTCCAGTGGGCTGGGGCACGGAGATGCGGCAATAGTCCGTTTTTTCCCCTCCCTTGCGCTCCATCATGATCAGGGCCCGGGCGGGAAGAAGAAAAGTCCATGTGCTCCCCACCGGGCCGATGCCCCGGAAGAGGGACGCTTTCCCCGGTTCCACCCGGAGAACGGCTTTTCCCAGCATCATGTCAACGCAGAGAAAGATGATGAAGGCTTCCGTGATAGCAAAGAAGGTGGTGAAGACGGGCAGCGCGAAGTCCGTTTTCCCCGGCCCGAAGGACAGGAGGACGAGCACCAGGGTGATGATGCCCCAACCCACGGCCAATCCCGTGTAAAGAAGTATTTTAGCAAGGGAATGCCTGTAGATGAGCGTAATTTTTCCGCTGGAGGATTTTACTGTCAGATGCTTGGGAGGGGCCGCAGGCACATCACGGAATTCATGTTCCCGGACCAGGGGGGACCAGGGGGTGGAAAGGCCGCAGCTGCCGCAGGTGACCGTGTCCCGGCGGTTGTCCACATCCGCCGCGGAAAAGGGCGTGCCGCATCCGGGACATTTGAATTGTTGAAGGCTGGAAGGCATAGGGAACGGCTTGCTGCCTGTCCGCAGGCTACCATAGAAGGCGGGAAGCCGCCATTCCTTTTTAGCCGCTGCCTCTCACACGGGAATTTCCCCTCTTGTGCGGCGCATGGCCTCCATGTAGGATGGCGCCCATGATTGAGAGCAGGCGGAAGCTGAGGGAAAGAATTGAGGCATTGGCGGAACCGGAGTTCCAGAAGTTTTCCGCTGCCCTGATTCCCGGCGTCAACCGCCTGCTTGGCGTCCGCCTTCCCGTTCTCCGGAATCTTGCCCGTATGGAGGTGAGGGGGAATTGGCGGGAGCTTCTGGAGAACCCCGCCGGGGACCCGTATGCGGAGGAAGTGATGCTGGACGGCATGCTGATAGCGCTGGCGCGCATGGAGCCGGAGGAACGCCTGGAACACGTCGCGCGCTTTGTGCCCCGCATGGATAACTGGGCCGTTTGCGATACTTTCTGCACCAGTCTGAAGTTCAGCAAAAAGCATCCGTCCCTGGTGTGGGAGTTCATCCAGCCGTATTTAACATCCGCACGGGTTTATGATGTCCGCTTTGCCGTGGTGATGATGCTGGCCCATTTTATTACGGAGGATTACGTGGAACAGGTGCTGGCCCTGCTGGATGGCGTGCGGCATGAGGATTATTACGTGAGCATGGCCGTGGCCTGGGCGGTTTCCGTCTGTTATGTGAAGTTCCCGGCAGTGACGCTGGAGTATTTGAGGAATTCTTCCCTGTCCGATTTCACTTACAACAAGGCCCTGCAAAAAATTATTGAATCCCTGCGGGTTAGCCGGGAAGACAAGAGTTTGATGCGGAGCATGAAGCGCAAATAGGCCGGGGCTCTCCCTCCGCATGCCGGGGGAACCGCAAAGGCCTGCACGGGATTGTGACGCAGGCAGGGGGGCCATGCCGGAACGGGGCCTTGATTCCATTCCGCGCTAGGTATGGAATGGGTACACTTACTATTAAAACCATGCCTAATATTAACGATAACTTCCTCAAGCTGCAGGCGGGATATTTGTTCCCGGAAATAGGGCGCCGCGTGAATGCGTTCATTGAGTCCCACCCGGAGGCGGCCAAAAGGCTGATCCGCTGCGGCATCGGAGACGTGACGGAGCCTCTGCCCATGGCGGCCATTGAGGCCATGCATGAGGCGGTGGACGATCTGGCGTGCCATGAGCGTTTTCACGGCTACGGGCCGGAACAGGGGTATTTCTGGCTGAGGGAGGCGATTGCCAAAAAAGCCTTCCAGGCCCATGGCGTACATGTGGAGGTGGATGAGATTTACGTGTCTGACGGCGCCAAGTGTGATACGGGCAACATTCTGGACATTTTCGGCCCGGGCAACAAGATCGCCGTGCCGGACCCGGTTTATCCCGTGTATGTGGATACCAATGTGATGGCCGGCAATACCGGGGATCCCGGCGCGGACGGTTCGTATGAAGGGCTGGTGTATCTTCCCTGCACGCCGGAGAATGATTTTGTGCCCCAACTGCCTGATGAACATGTGGATTTGATTTACCTGTGCTTCCCGAACAATCCTACGGGAGCCGTCGCCAACCGGAATGAACTGCTGAAGTGGGTGGAGTATGCCCGGGCGAACCATGCCATCATCCTGTATGATTCCGCGTATGAGGCCTTTATTCAGGATTCCTCCGTTCCCAGGTCCATTTTTGAGATCCCCGGCGCGCGGGACTGTGCCATTGAGTTCCGCTCCTTTTCCAAGCAGGGCGGCTTTACAGGGGTGCGCTGCGGCTACGTGGTGATTCCCAAAGACTTGCACGGCCATGATTCCCGGGGAAACAAGGTTCTCATCAGCCAGCTCTGGAGCCGCCGCACCAGCACGAAGTTCAACGGCGCTTCCTACATCGTCCAGCGGGGTGCCGCGGCCCTGTTCACGCTGGAAGGCATGGCGCAGACCGCCGTGCTGATCAGCCATTACCTGGGGAATGCCGCACTGCTGCTGAATGCCTGCCGCCAGGCGGGAATGCGCGTGTGGGGCGGGGAAAACGCCCCGTATGTATGGGTGCAGTGCCCGGACGGCCTGGATAGCTGGCAGATGTTTGACAAGATGCTGTATGAGGCGAATGTGGTTATTACGCCCGGTTCCGGTTTCGGTTCCAGGGGGGAAGGGTTCTTCCGCATTTCCGCGTTCAATTCACGGGAGAACGTGGATGAGGTCTGCCGCCGCATTCACTCCCTGTTCGCCAGATAAGCAGGCGGCGCGTTAAATGAAACCAGTCCGCTGCGGCCCACCGCCGCGGACTGGAAGATTACCCCGGCTCCGCCATGCCCGTTCCGCCGCGCAGGGTGGGCGCGGGGATGCCCCGGCCTTTGCAGCAGATTCTCTCTCCTCCCTGCCATTGCCGGAGAGTTTTTTCTAAAACCGCCTTTCCTTTAAAACCAGGGCTTGATTTCCGACCGGGGATGCGGAGACACAGGAATTGCCTTATTCTTAATGGCCGGGGTAAACCTGTTTCCAGGTTTTGCCTTCGTCCGTGCTTTCATAGATGCCTTTTTCCGCGTACAGGGTGATGTGCTTGTTGTTCGCGGTGTCAATCAGCAGGTTGAAGGCGGCGCCCCAGTCTTCCTTGTCCGACCGCTTCTGCCAGTTTCTGGCGTTGCGTTCGCTGGAGTACACTCCTTTGCCGTCCAGCGGGACGGCGAGCATGAAGGTATCGTCCAGGCGGCGCCTGTCGATCGCCAGCGTAGGCTGCGTGACGGGCAGCCCCTGAAGCACGCGGTTCATGGTGCGGCAGTCATTGAAGGAGGTGTACACGCCCTGGGTGGAGAAGACGTAGAGCTGGTCTGCGGCGCGGGTGTCGTACACCAGCCTCAGGAAGCCCGCTCCCTGCACTTCATTTTTCTGGGTCCATTTCTTCCCGTTGTTGGTGGAGATGAAGATTTTGCTGGTATTGGCCTTGCGGTCCGCCGTCACGGCCCCGATCCTGCCCTGGGCGGTCGTATGGAAGCCGACGTTGGTGACGGGTTCCCCCGCCAGGCCTACGTTGTTCCAGGTGTCTCCGCCGTCCGTGCTCATGAATAACCCGGCGCGGTCCGAACCGACGATGATTTCCCGCGGATTCCGGGGATTGACGGAGATGAGCTCCCCGGCAATGAAGGAGATGGGGGACGGGTCCACTTTTACATCCGGGTTGGCGACGGTCCACGTTTTACCCATATCCTTGCTGCTGAACAGGGCTCCTCCCTGGGAGGTCGGGGCCAGCAGGAACATTTTGTCCCCGGCAAGCGCCATGGAACGGACGGTTTTGACGCCCTTGGGCAGTGTAAGGGGCTTGCGGGCGTAGGTGCCGTTTTTGCGTTCCAGCAGGTCCGCCCCGGAACGGTAGCGCGCTACTGCCAGCTCCGGGGAGAGCAGGGAATAGCCGATGATTTTTCCGGCAGGCATGGCGGCGGTTATCTTGTGCGGCTGGAGTTTGACGGGTTTGATGGAAATTCCGTCCATGGCGGCGGAAAAGATGCCCTTGCCCTTGCCCGGAATGGTCCTGAACGTGATGCCGGCGATGGCTTCCTCCTTCATCGGGATGATGCGCTGCATGCCCATTTCCCATTTTTTCATGTCCGGGGAGGTGAAGCAGGTGAATTCATTGCCGCGCCGCATGATGCGCACCCAGGAGTGGTCCTTGTTCAGGGTGAAGGTGGATTGGCGGCCCGTTCCGTAGTCGCTGAAGTCCGCGCTGCACCGGAGGCCGCGGCCCACGGTCCGGAAGACGGCGATTTCATCATCGTAGTTGGTGGCCCCGGCGTCCTTGCGCACCATGATGCCCGCCCAGCAGTCGTCCCCGGTGTCCAGCGCCTTGTCGCTGATGGAGCTGATGTGGGCCGTCAGCATGAAGTCCCCCTTGATTTTTCTGTTGACCAGGTATTCCCCTTCCCCCACGAAGCGGAAGGAGTTTCCCGTTCCGCTGATGGAATGGGGCAGCCCCGGTTCCCCGCGCAGCATGGCTTCCCAGCCGGGGGTGATGCGGCTCTGGGAATGGACGGGAACGACGGGGGTGTCCACCGTGCGGGAACCGTTGTAGAAGACGCGCGCCCACAGTTTGTTTTCCCCGTCAAAGAGCATCAGGGGAGCGGTGAAGGGGGCTGCGTCCGCGGAGGCGACCAGCTTGGCGCCGTTATAGTATTCCACCTTGTTCACCCGTCCGGAGGAGACCGCTGTTTTCAGCACGCGTTCCGGCCCCTTGCCTCCCACTTCCAGCCTGGCTTCCGGTATGTCCGCCCGTTTGGGACGCATGAGGCTGGCGAGCGGTATTTCCTCCATGGGGCGGTTGCCGTACTGCCAGCCCACCCACGCCACGGTGAATTCGTGTTCCGGCTTTTTCTTGAAGTAGGTCAGCTTGATGGGCGTAACGCCTTTTTCCAGGAAGACGGAGGCGCGCTTTTCCGACGTGCTGTGCAGTCCGTCGTTGTCAATAACGGTTTTTCCGCCGATGTCCAGGCGGCTTCCGTCGCAGGTTTGGAGGGCAAAGGTGTAGGCCCCCGTCTGTGGGACGACCAGGAAGCCTTCATATTCAAAGGCGAAGCGTCCTTCCCTCGCCCCGCGCAGGGCCGTGTCAAATCCATGGGAGACGCCGGTCCGCAACGGCTTGGAGAAGTCCAGTTCCGCCAGTTTGGACCATCCGTCCTTGTTTTCCAGGTATTTGTATTCCAGTCCGCTGGACAGGTCTTTTTTGCCGGGCAGCCCTTTCAGGGGAGCTTCCGCGGCGGCCTTGGCGAGTTTCAGGGTTTTCTGCTGGTCAAAGATGTCCGTGATGGTGAGCCTGACGAAGCATTGGGAAATGTCCCGGGGCAGAGCGACGGCTTTGGTGCGCACGTGCGGGATTTGTTCTTCCACTGCGTAGACTGGCGTTCCGGAGTATTGCGGATTGTCAAAGACTTCTATCTTGTAACCGAACTGGGGGGAGGACGTTTCCGCCAGCGTCCAGTCCACGATCACCTGGCTGCCGTCGTGGCGCGCCTTGCCTTCCGCCGCGATGGCGTCCATCACGGGCTTGTCCGGCTGGTTCAGCTTGAATGTGTGCTTGCGGCCCGGTTCCAGGTTTCTGGGGAATTGCCTGTTTTCCGTGTAGGACATGGTCAGGACGGAGTCGTTTTCCGTTTGGTGCACCGTCCAGCCGCTGTATTTCATGCCTCCCTCCTTGGGCACGTTAATGGAAACGGTATCACATTTTTCCCAGGCGCCGTTGTTCCGGTAAAAGCCCTTGCCGCGCCACAGTTCCCGCTGCTTGCGGCCCCCGTGCCCGAAGTCCTCCAGAAAGCCGCCGTTTCCCTTGAAGCCGGTGGCCGCATAGGGGATGCGGAAGGTGGCTATGTGGTGCCAACGGTTGCTGGACTGGTCTTTCATCCACCAGCCGGCGTAGCATTCCTTTTTGGCTTCATCCGCACCCCACGTGCGCATGAGCATGGTGTACCACTGCTTGGTCTTGATCCACGGGACGTCGCGTCCTCCGGCTTTTCCGGAAGCGCCTTCACCCACATATTGCTGGGCGTAGACGTGCGGGTTCACGTACACGTTGCGCACCTGGCGCCCTTCGTAGACCGGAGCTGGCCAGAAGGACCATACGGTGGACGGGCGGTAGGTTTCCAGGTTCGTGTTGTCGTTGGCGTTGGCCGCCACACCGGCATAGAAGTAGCCGCCCTTGGGGAACATGTCCAGGTTCCAGCAGGAAAAGTAGGTGGATTCCGGCCAGTAGGGGTAGAGCAGGTCCACCATGATGATGTCGGATCCCGGCTTCACTTCGTCACCGTACCAGCTGGCGGAGACGGGAAGCGTTAACAGGAGCCACAGGGAAAGGATAAATCTGGTCATGGCGGCAGGAGAAGGTGAAATTTGCAAAAACGTGGAACCGTTCCATTTATCATAAAAAGGGGAGGGTGTTCCAGCCTCAAATGCAGGAATGGCATTCCTGTTCTGTCAGCGGGAGATATGGACGCATTCAGGCCTTGCCCCTGTTTATTTGTACAGAGTAAATTTTAAAACATGATTCTTCAGTTGCGCATGAGTTCTTTTTTCAGGCAGTTCTTTGTTGCGGCAGGCTGGTTATGCCTGTTGATTGCCGTGGGAATGGACTGTGCGCACGGGGCGGAGAAGGAGGGCGCGCCGCTGAAGCCGTTTTTCTGCATGCATGCCGCGGACGGGAGGGTGACTGCCCGCGGCGCAGCCATGGGGACGGTGTTTACCGTACGGGCCTATCCCGGGGAAAGCATGGACGCGGCACAGACGGAAAAAGCCTGCACGGAGGCTCTGGCTTGTGCCGTTCACTGGGAAAAGGTGATGTCCGCCATGGATGCGGAGAGCTCCCTGGCCGCATTTAACGCAGCGGAGAGCGGCGTTGCCGTGCCCGTATCCCCGGAGCTGAAAAAGGTTCTGCTCCTGGCGCTGAAATATGCCCGCCTGACGGACGGCGCTTTCGATTTTACGCTGGGGCCGTGCATCCGCCTGTGGAAGAAGAGCCGCCGCCGGGGCGTTCTCCTATCCCGTGAGGAGCTGGAATGTGCACGCCGGGCTTCCGGTTGGGAAAAGCTGTGCGTGGGGAAGAGAGGGGCGCTCAAGAAGGTTCCCGGAATGAGGGTGGACCTGGGAGGCATCGGCAAAGGGTTTGCCGTGGACCGGATGGCGGAGCTTTTAAGGGGGAAAGGGGTGCTTTCCTTCTTCATTGACAGTACCAGCGACGTTCTGGCGGGAGCTCCCCCGCCCGGGGAGAAGGGATGGCGGTTGCGGGTGGACGCCGGGTACGGGGAGGGAAGGACGCTGCTGTTGAGTCATGCCGCCGTTTCCACCTCCGGGAATGCCTGCCAGATGGTGAAGATTGGCGGAGTGGAGTATTCCCACGTGCTGGACCCGCATACGGGGCTGGGCGTTACCGAAGGGCGGCAGGTGAGCGTGCAGGCGCCTTCCGCAGCCATGGCGGATGCCCTGGCGACGGCTGCCTGCGTGATGAGTGAAGAGGATTTCCGTTCCCTGGCGGAGGGGCTGCCCGGAGTTTCCCTGGTAAGTTCTTTCCTGGATTCCTAGTTTTCCGCGGGAGACGGGTATGGCGCACATGGGTCCCGCAGAAAAATTCATCATGAAAGAAGGGGGACGGCTGGGGCGTTGTTAGTAGACACTCATATCACGTTCATGAAAATCTCCCCGTTATTTATTTCCGCCCTGATGGGCGCTGCCGTCTCCGCGACCTCTGGCGCGGAATTTCCGAATCCTTATCCTGCCGCGGAACCCGGAGTGCGCCTGACGCCTGAGACGTCTCCCGCGCCCTCCATCAACGGAGCGTGCGTGTTTGGGGCAAGGCCAGGTTCCAGCGTGTTGTTCCAGGTTCCGGTTTCCGGGGAAAGGCCCATGAAGATTCAGGCGTCAGGACTTCCTCCGGGGCTGAAGATGACTCCGGGCGGCCTGATTACGGGGAAGGCTCCCGCAAAGAGGGGAGAATACAAGGTCACGCTGGAGGCGGCCAACAGCCTTGGGAAGGATTCCGGGGAATGGGTGCTGAAGGTAGGGGACGAGCTTTGCCTGACGCCTCCCATGGGGTGGAGCAGCTGGTATTCCTTCAGTGAGGCCGTGGGGCAGGACAACGTGCTCAAGACGGCCCGGCTGTTTGTTAAACTCGGATTGACCAACCATGGCTGGAATTACATTAACATTGACGATTGCTGGCAGGGGGTGCGCGGAGGGAAGAATGGCGCCATCCAGCCCAACAAGCGTTTTCCGGACATGAAGGCCATGTGCAGCGCCATCCATGCCATGGGAATGAAAGCAGGCATTTATTCAACCCCGTGGATGGGGACGTACGCCGGATTCATCGGCGGCAGCGCGCCCAACGAGAAGGGGGATTATACGGAACTGACCATTCCGGAGAAGGACCGCAAGCAGGAGAACCAGGTGTTTGGCGGCTATCCGGGAGTGCATCGGAGGAAGGCGGACCGCACGGGCCCCGTGTGGTTTTTTGACCGGGACGCCAGGCAATGGGCGGAATGGGGGTTTGATTATGTGAAGGTGGACTGGAACCCCAACGATGTGCCCACGACGGAACGCATCCGCAAGGCGCTGGACGCAAGCGGGCGGGACATCGTGCTGAGCCTTTCCAACGCCGCTCCGTATGAGCAGGCGGAGGGGCTGGCCAGGCAGGCCAACCTGTGGCGGACTACAGGGGATATAGAGGACCACTGGGGCAGCGTCAGCAGGATAGGTTTTTCCCAGGAACGCTGGCAGAAGCACATGCGCCCCGGGCATTGGAATGATCCGGATATTCTTCAGATCGGGAAGCTGGGGAAACCCAATCATGCCAATACCACGTTTGTGCAGACACGGCTCTCTCCGGATGAGCAGTACACGCACGTGACCCTGTGGTCCCTGCTGTCCGCTCCGCTGATTATTTCCTGTGATCTGGAGAACATTGATTCATTCACGATGGGCCTTCTTACGAATGACGAGGTGATTGCCGTGGACCAGGACCCGGCGGCCCGTCCGGCCCGCAAGGCGTGGCACCAGGGGGATTTCCAGGTTTGGACGAAGGAGCTGTCCGACGGCTCCGTGGCGGCGGGCTTTTTCAATACGGGAGGCGCCAGGGGCGTTCTGAGCGTGAACCTGGGGGAACTTGGCCTGCCGGATACGTATGAGGTGCGCGACCTCTGGAAGCGCGCCGACCAGGGCGAGGTGAAGGGGAAGATGTCCGTGGAGCTTAACAGCCACGGAGCTTCCATGTTCCGGTTCATCAAGAAGAACTGATGAGCGGGATAAGGATAAAAAAGAACCGTTCCGGGATGACCGGAACGGTTTTAAAAGGATTTGATGTGACTTGCCTTGACCTCCTGGCGGACTTAGGCGGCAATGCCGAAGTGCTGCTGGATGGAGGCGAAAATCTTGTCGCGGCGGGCGCGGGCTTTTTCGATGTCACGGGTCTTCAGAGAGAATCTCAGGCGTTCGGCCGTTGAGTCAGGCTTGTGAACCGTAACGTGGCACCACCATACCCCCCTGTTGTTCCACAGGTGATGGTTGGGGTTGTCATCATTAATTCTCAGAGCGATTTTGGTTTGGGCTTTCATCTGTGTGATCTTTTCCAGTAGTGGACTCTTTATTTACGTCCTTTGGTATATTAATGTTTCAATAAAACCTTCAACTTGGAGGTGCCTCACTTAAGCAGATGATCCCTTGTCTTTTTGGACATCTTTTCTTTCAGTTGCTCACCTCGTTGAAGCCTTAGAGTTCAAGTGGTGTAACAACGTTCAAAAAAAGAATCTTTTTACAGGAGACCTACCTTTTTAAGAGTATTGTAAGCACCGTTCTTGTTAATCGTACGCAGCGCCTTGGCGGAAATCTTCATTTTAACGAACTGGCCCAGTTCAGGAACCCAGATGCGTTTTTCCTGGAGATTGGGGAAAACGGTACGATTGACAGTCTTAGTGACGTGACGACCAATACCGCCCTTTTTCTTGGCAAGACCGGAGCGATGGATACGACGACCTTTGTGAGGCATGGTGCCTCGGATGATGCAAATTCGGGACATGGCAATCGAAGTTATTGTTAATACGAGAGAGATAATCTAGCGTATTTTCGCCTAAGGTCAAGAATAACCGGATAAAAGACTCGGAATTTGTTCGGGCGGCTCCCGGGGGCGTGCCGGGAGAACGTATCCGGTTCCCGGAGGCGGCCGGGACCTGGGAAGGGAGGGAATTTTGAGGTGGAGCCTGGCGGCCGCGCGAATTTCCGCGAGATTAAATGTCCCTTTTGGAACGTTATTTCCTTCAGAGCCTTCCGGACCTTTATTGAAGGAGGAATCCGGGAATGATCCTGATTGACCCGGAAACGGTATGGCTGCGTAAAACGTACCCGGCGCTTGCACGGGGGGATGCTCCGTGAGAGATTGTGAACATGAATGAAAATCATTATGCAGAGTTTTCCGAGTGCAGCATGAAGCCCCAGGATGTGCTGGAGTATGTTTCCGGTCCCATGCCGGTTCCAGCGGAAGAGGAAGTCCTGATCCGGATGAAGGCCGCTCCCATTAATCCGGCGGACATCAACTTTGTCCAGGGCGTGTACGGCGTGAAGCCCGTGCTCCCCCATTCCCGCGCCGGGCTGGAAGGCTGCGGGGTGGTGGAAGAGTCCCGCGCGGAGGGCTTCCGCAAGGGGGATGAGGTGATTCTGCTGAGGGGCGTGGGTTCCTGGAGCGAGCATGTGGCGGTTCCCTCCGTGAATGTGATGAAGCTTCCCGTGAAGGTGGATCCGGTCCAGGCCGCCATGCTGAAGGTTAATCCCCTGACGGCCCTGCGCATGCTGGAGGGGTTTGTGTCCCTGGTGCCGGGGGATTGGGTGGTGCAGAACGCCGCCAATTCCGGCGTGGGGAGGTGCATTATCCAGCTGGCCCGCGAGATGGGCGTCAAGACGGTGAATTTTGTGAGAAGGCCGGATGAATTAAGGGATGAACTGACCGCCCTGGGGGCCGACCTGGTGGTGGGAGAGGATGATGAGGACGTGGTGAAGAAGACGCTGGCCCGCCTGGACGGGAGAAGACCCGTGCTGGCCTCCAATGCCGTGGGCGGGGAAAGCGCCCTGCGCCTGATGGATATGCTGGCTCCCGGAGGCAGCATGGTGACGTATGGCGCCATGAGCAGGAAGAGCATCAAGGTGCCTAACGGGTTCCTGATTTTCAAGGGCATCAGGCTGGAGGGCCTGTGGGTGACGCAGTGGCTCAAGAATGCTCCGGTTCCGGATATTGAGGCCGCTTACGACAAGCTGGCGCGCCTGATGGCGGACGGCAGGCTGGTGCAGGCCGTGGATACCGTTTATCCGCTGAGCGACGTGCGCCAGGCCGTGGAAAAGGCCCAGGAAGAGTTCCGCAGCGGCAAGGTGGTATTGAGCATGGACCGTGCCTGATGCGGGAGGGGAAAGAACATTTGTTTTCCCAGACTGCGGAACGCTGGAGGGATTTTTTCAGCGTTCCGTGGTTCGGGTGGTATTGGCTGCTGGCCTGGGTGATGGCGGGGCTGAGCCTTTATTCCATGTGGCAGGCCGGTGATTTTTTTCTGGAAAAGAGCCGCTTTGCCCGGAAGGGCCTGTGTACGGAGGGGACGGTGCGGAACATCACGGAGGATACGGTGAAGTTGTGGAGCCGTTCGCGGGCCATGGGGACGTCCGGTCCCTCTCTGGACATATGGGCGCCGGAAGTGCGGTTCCTGCCGCAGACCGGGGAGGGGGAAGTGGTGTTCCAGTCTCCAGCCTTTCTATTCTGGTCTGCCTATTCCCGGGGGGACCGGGTGACGGTCTGCTACCCGCCGGAACGTCCGGAAGACGCCCGTGTGGCGGACAGCTTCATCTGGTGGCCGGAAACGCGCGGGGCCCTGTGGCTGATGGCGTTTCTGCTTGCCGGAGGAACGGTCCTGCTGAGGAAGAGGGACGTACGGAGTTCCGTAGGCGCGTAAAGCAGGGATTGCGCCGCGGCACGGCGCCGTTTGCCGTTTCAGCCAAGCGTGGAATCAAGCCATGTGCTGAGGATTTCCACGGCGGCCACCTGGTCGATGATGGGGCGGAAGCTTTTTTCCTTTTTCCCGGCGGCGTGCAGTTTTTCCTGGGCGATGACGGTCGTAAGGCATTCGTCCATGAATATCATCGGCAGGCCGGGAAGTGCGGCGGCCAGTTCCTTGCCGAAGGCGCGGACCTTGGCGGCGGCGGTTCCTTCCGTGCCGTCCATGCGCACGGGGATGCCCAGCACCAGGGTGCGGATTCCCCGCTCCTGCACGAGCTGGACGATGCGGGTGACGCCGTCCGTTTTGTGCCTGTGGATGGTTTCCACGGGATGGGCCATGATTCCTACGGGGTCCGTAGCGGCTATGCCGATGCGGGCTTCTCCGTAGTCAATGCCCAGGGCCGGATGCTGGGGAGTCATCTGAGATCGTCCGGGAGCTGGTTGACGATTTTTTTAATTTCGTCCGCCTTGTTTTTATCCGCAATGAGGATGGCGTCCGCCGTCTCCACGACGATCAGGTTTTCCACGCCCAGCAGGGCCACGTGCTTGTCCCCGCGCTGGGAAAAGACGATGTTTCCGGAGGCGTCCTGCACGGTAAGGTCCGTGTTGGCGCTGTTCCGGCTGTGGTCTTCCAGATAGTTGGCTACGGAGATCCATGAGCCTACGTCATCCCAGTCAAAGGTGGCTTCAAAGTTCAGCACCCGGTCCGCGTTTTCCATCAGCGCGAAGTCAATGGAGATGGGCGTGAGTTCCGGGAATTCCTCACGGAGGGTTTCCTGCTTGTCCGGGGATTCCGCGATGTGTTCCACGAAGGAGGCCAGCTCCGGGCAGTGCTTGTCAAGCTGCTCGCACACGGTGGGAATGCTCCAGACGAACATGCCGGCATTCCAGCAGAAGTTCCCCTGGTCCAGGTAGGCGGCGGCTGTAGCCGTGTCCGGCTTTTCCCGGAACTGGACGACTTCCCGGCAGGAGCATCCCGGAGCGGAGCCTGTTTCCTCCCCGCGTTCAATGTAGCCGTAGGAGGGGCACGGCCAGGTGGGCTTGATGCCCACGGTGACGAGCGCCTTTTCCCGGGCCGCCGTATCCATGGCGGCTTTCATCAGGGAGCGGAAGGCCGCCTGGTCCTGAATGAGCTGGTCCGAGGGGATGACGAGCATGACTCCGTGCGGGTCCGCCGCCTTGATGAGGCCGATGCCCAGGGCGATGGCGGGGGCGGTGTCCCGGCGCACGGGCTCGGAGATGATGTTGCTTGCGGGGATGTCCGGGGCCTGCCGGCGCACTTCCGCTTCCTGAAGGTGGTTGGTCAGGATGAAGATGTTCTGCCGGGGCACCAGGCCGTCCAGCCTGTCGATGGCCTGGCGGAGGAGGGTTCCTTCTCCGAACATGTTCAGGAGCTGCTTGGGGCGGTGGTCCCGTGAAAGCGGCCAGAAACGGGTGCCGCTTCCGCCGGCTAAAATGAGAGCGTATTGGTTCATGGCGATTCCGTAAGGATAGGTTCTAAGAAGAGGTCAGAGCGCGCCGAAGCGGCGCTTTCTGCGGGAATAGTCCAGCAGGGCGGCTTCCATGTCCCGGTCGCTGAAGTCCGGCCACAGCGTGTCTGTCACATAGAGTTCCGAATAACTGATCTGCCAGAGCAGGAAGTTGGAGACGCGCATTTCCCCGGAGGTGCGGATGAGCAGGTCCGGTTCCGGCATGCCGGCGGTGTCCAGGTGCTGGTTGAAGAGGTCTTCCGTGACTTGGTCCGGGTGGAGTTCCCCCCGGGCGGCTTTTTCCGCAATTTTTCTGGCGGCGCCGGTGATTTCCGCCCTGCTGCCGTAGGAGAGGGCCAGAACCAGGTTGAGCCTGGTGTTTTCCCTGGTGGCCTCCATGCTGGATTGAAGCAGCTTCTGGGTGCGTTTGGGCAGGCGGGAGATGTCTCCGATGGCACGGAGGCGTACGCCTTTTTCCTGCATCTGGCTGAGGCGTTTTTTCAGGAACTCATGCAGGAGGATCATCAGGGCATGAACTTCCATTTTCGGGCGGTTCCAGTTTTCCGAGGAAAAGGCGTAAAGGGTAAGCCAGGGAATGCCGTGGTCAATGCAGAAGTCCACGCAGTGTTCCACGGTATCCGCCCCCGCACGGTGCCCTGCCTGGCGCGGCAGATGGCGGCTGTGAGCCCAGCGCCCGTTGCCGTCCATGATGCAGGCAATATGAACCGGCAGTTTTTCCTTGGGAATGGTAAGCATAGATAGATGTGGCTCCGCTACTCTAGTCCATGACCGGGTCCAGTTCAACACGCAAGTTTTTCAGGATGTATTCCTGCCTTTCGCGCGTATTTTTCCCCATGTAGAAGGAAAGGAGGTCTTTCACCTTGTGGGAATCTTCCAGACGCACGCGGTCCAGGCGCATTCCGTCCCCGATGAAGGCTTTGAATTCCTGGGGGGAGATTTCCCCAAGACCCTTGAAACGGGTAATTTCCGGGTTTTTCCCCAGCAGGGCGATGGCCGCTTCCCGTTCCGCGTCCGAGTAGCAGTAAATGGTCTGCTGCTTGTTGCGCACGCGGAAGAGGGGCGTTTGAAGGATGAAGAGGTGGCCCTCCCGGATCAGTTCCGGGAAGAATTGGATGAAGAAGGTCATCAGCAGGATGCGGATGTGCATGCCGTCGTCATCGGCGTCCGTGGCGATGACCACTTTGTCATAGCGCAGGTCTTCCAGCCCGTTTTCAATGTTCAGGGCATGCTGGAGGAAGTTGAATTCCTCGTTTTCATAGACGACCTTGCGGCTCATGCCGAAGGAGTTCAGGGGCTTGCCCCGCAGGGAGAAGACCGCCTGGATTTCCGCGTCGCGCGCTGTGGTGATGGAGCCGGAGGCGGAGATGCCTTCCGTGATGAACAGGGTGGTTTCCCCCGCGCGGGCGTGCTTGGAGTTGTAGTGCACGCGGCAGTCCCGGAGGTTCTTGTTATGGATTTTTGCCTTGCGGGCGTTTTCACGCGCCAGCTTCTGGATGCCGGAGAGTTCCTTGCGGTCGCGTTCGGAGTCCTTGATCTTGGCTTCCAGCGCTTTGGCCGTTTCCGGATTCTTGTGCAGGTAGTTGTCCAGCTCTCTGGCAATGAAGTTGCCTACGAAGGTGCGGATGGTTTCCCCCTCCGGGCTGATGGTGTTGGATCCCAGCTTGGTCTTGGTCTGGGATTCAAAGACGGGTTCCTTCACCTTGATGGAGATGGCGGCCACGAGGGAGGAGCGGATGTCCCCGGCCTCATAGTTCTTTTTGTAAAAGTCCCTCAGCGTTTTGACGATGGCTTCCCGGAAAGCCGCCTGGTGCGTGCCCCCCTGCGTGGTATGCTGCCCGTTGACAAAGGAGTAGTGCTCTTCCCCGTACTGGCCGCCATGGGTGAAGGCCACCTCGATGTCATGCCCTTCCAGGTGGATGATGGGGTACAGCGGCTCCTCGCTCATGGCCTCCGTGAGCAGGTCCAGAAGGCCGTTTTTGGAGACGTAGCGGCGTCCGTTGTAGTGCAGGGCCAGCCCCTTGTTGAGGTAGGAGTAGTACCGGCACATTTTTTCAATGTATTCCGGACGGAACTGCGTGTTTACCGGGAAAATGTCCGCATCCGCATGGAACGCCGTGCGCGTGCCGTTGGGTTCCTCCGTGGCGCCGTCCTTCCGCCCCCTGGGGATTTCCTCCCCGCGGCAGAACTGGTAGGAGCGGGTTTCCCCGTCCCGGTAGGCCTGGATTTCAAAGAAGTCGGAAAGGGCGTTGACCGCCTTGATGCCCACGCCGTTGAGACCCACGGATTTCTTGAAGGCGTCGCTGTCGTACTTGGCTCCGGTATTAATCTTGGCGGCGCAGTCCAGCAGTTTGCCCAGGGGAATGCCGCGGCCGAAGTCGCGCACCTCGCACAGGCCGTCCGGAGTCACGTCAATCGTGATTTTCTTGCCGTAGCCCATGACGAATTCGTCAATCGAGTTGTCGATAACTTCCTTCAGCAGGACGTAAATGCCGTCGTCCGGAGAGGTGCCGTCGCCCAGTTTGCCGATGTACATCCCCGGACGCATGCGGATGTGCTCCCTCCAGTCCAGGGTTTTAATGCTGTTTTCGTCGTAGGCCATGTGCAGCGGGGTCGCGCCTATTATAGCGGGGCCCCCGGAATTTGCGAAGAAAAAATGCGTGTCCGCCCATTTGCGCCCAATGGGGGCTTGACCCGGAGGCCGTCCCTTGGTGGAATCCATGACGTATGATCAGCTGCAGCGCTCCGTGCAAGGTGAATGTTTCCCTCCGCGTTCTGGGAAAGAGGCCGGACGGCTTCCATGAAGTGGATACCGTGATGGTTCCCCTGGAATTGTGCGACGTGCTGGAGTTTTCCCCGGCGGGGGCGCTGGAGATGAGCTGCGACGCTCCGGGCGTTCCGCTGGATGAGAGCAACCTGGTCATGAAAGCGGGCCGCCTGATGGAGCGGGAGCTGGGGCGGCCCATGCCGTGGCATGTGCGCCTGGTCAAGAACGTACCCCATGGCGCGGGGCTGGGCGGGGGCAGCAGTGACGCCGCGTGCGTGCTTTCCGTCCTGAATGAACTGGAACACGGGGGCTTGCCTCCGGAACGCCTGGCGGAGCTGGCCGGGGAGATCGGTTCCGACGTGGGATTTTTCATTTACGGCGCGGCGTGCCGCTGCACCGGACGCGGGGAGAAGGTGGAACCCCTGCCGGAATGGAGGGAGTGGCGGCCCCAGGTGGTGCTGCTGAAACCGTCCTTCGGCGTTTCCACTCCGGACGCCTACCGCCGCTGGGCAGGTTCAGGGGAATTGCCGGGCATACCGTACGGTGAGCAGCGGGTGGACGGCCATGTGCTGGTGAATGATCTGGAAAGGCCCGTGTTCGAGAAGCATCTGTTTCTGGCGGAAATGAAGAGCTGGCTGCTGGAAAGGCCCGGCGTGCGCGGCGCCATGATGTCCGGCTCCGGCTCCACCATGTTCGCCGTGACGGAGGACGCGGTAGCGGCCCGCAGGCTGATGGAGGATGCCGCCCGGGAGCTGGATCCCACCCTGTGGATGTGGACAGGCCGCGTGATGCAGCGGGGCATCCGGTAAAAACATGTTTCCGCAGGCGGCGTTGCCTTGACGGCGGGGGAGGCATGCCGTTACACTCCAGCCATGATTAAGAGTTTGTTTGCAGGCGTGGTCCTCGCGGCTGCGTGCGCCGTCCAGGCCGGTGAATATGGAGCCAGCGCGGTCCAGGCCGCCCGTGAGCTTTCCGGAGCGGTGAAGACGGGGGACATGATGTGGATGATTGAGAAAATGTACGCGCCCATGAAGAAGCAGCTTGTTTCTTCCTTCCCCGGCGGGGAGGCCGCTTTCATGACGACCATGAGGGAAAAGATGCAGGCCGCCGCCGCCGTGATGAAAGAGCGCGGCATGGTGGTGGAGACGTATGAGATCGGCAATCCCACGGCGGAACATCTGGTGAAGAATGGAGACGAGGTGCTGGTGGTGCTCCCCACGCGGATGGTCATTTCCATGAAGCGTCCGGACGGGGTGCCCGTAAAGATAGAAAATACAGGCGTTCTGGTGCTGGTGAAGGATTTGAAGGATAAGGGGCCCTGGACGTTCATCGATGCTTCCAAGATGAATGCGAATGCCCTGCGCTCCATGTTCTATGACCTGCCGGAAAAGGTGAACCTGCCGCCGGTTTCCTCCCGCCAGCTTCCCGTGGGCCAGTAGGGGAATGCATTCCCGTATGAATGGCGCCGGGGCAGATGAAGGGGAAGGCGTTAGCGCCTTTGAGGCTTATGTCCACCGGGCATTTGCCCGGGACGGCCTGTTCTCCCGCGCCAGGGATTTTGAATACCGTGCGGAGCAGCAGAGCATGGCCCTGGCTGTGGCCAGGGCGCTCCAGGTGGACGCCCCGCTGCTGGTGGAGGCCGGTACGGGCGTGGGCAAGTCCCTGGGCTACCTGCTCCCGGCGGTGAAGTTTGCGCTGGATTTTGACCGGAAAGCGGTCATTTCCACGCACACGATCAATTTACAGGAGCAGTTGTTCAATAAGGATATTCCTTTGCTCCGCTCCGCCCTGGGGATTGATTTTTCCGCCGCCCTGCTGAAAGGCAGGCAGAATTACCTGTGCCATACCCGCCTGCGGCGCGCTCTGTCCCAGATGGATTCCCTGTTTACGCAGGGGGAGGCCGCGGAGCTGAAGCGGATCCAGGACTGGGCGCTGAGAACGCAGGACGGCACCCTGAGCGACATGACGTTCCGCCCCTCTCCCAAGGTGTGGGCCATGGTGTGCAGTGAACCCCATGCGTGCAGCATGCGCCATTGCGGCCCCTCCTGCCCGTACCAGGTGGCCCGCAAGAGGGTGCTGGAGGCCAAGGTGGTGGTGCTGAACCACACCCTGTTTTTCGGCCTGATGGCCCAGGCGGAGGATTCCGAGGAGGCGGGGTTCGTTTTCCCCGGTGATTTCGTGGTTCTGGATGAGGCCCACATGATTGAGAACATTGCCGCCAAGCAGTTGGGCGTGCAGTTGTCCCAGCCGCATTTGAATTATGAACTGCTGCGCATGTTTAATCCGCGCACGCGCAAGGGGCTGCTGAAACCGCTGAATAATGCGGCCTTGTTCCAGTGCGTGCAGGAGGTGATTGACGCGTCGGACCTGTTTTTCCAGAATGCGCGGGATGACCTGGGGTTTGCAGGTTCCGGCAAGATTGTCCGCATTCTCCGGCCGGAGTGGTCCCAGGACATTCTTTCCCTCCCTCTGGCGGAGCTGGTGGGGGAGCTGAAACGGGAAGCCGCCAGGCAGGAGGAGAACGTGGCCGTGAAGGACGAGCTGGCGGACATGGCCGCCCGGATGGAGGAGGCGCAGGCCTCCCTGAAGGTGCTGATGGATATGACGGAGGAGGGGCACGTGTACTGGGCGGAGCGGTCCGGGCCGGAGGGCAGGAGCATGAGCGTGTGCTCCGCTCCCGTAGAGGTGGGGGATATTCTGAGGGAGCGCCTGTTTTCCGCCGGGCGTTCCGCTGTTCTGACTTCCGCCACACTGGGCACGGGGGATGCGGACATGAGTTACTTTGCGGGGCGCGTGGGCGCGGAAAGCGTCCGGAAGCTCCAGATAGGCAGTCCGTTCAATTACCGGGAGCAGATGCGGCTGATTGTGGCCCGCTCCATGCCGGAGCCGGACCAGCCGGAGTATGCGGAAGTGCTGCCGGAGTGGATTAAAAGGTATCTCGCGGAGTCTCGCGGCAGGGCCTTTGTGCTGTTCACCAGCTACCGGCTGATGGTGCAGGTGGCGGAGAAGGTGCGCCCGTTCTGCGAGGAGCAGGGGTGGACGCTGTACGTGCAGGGGCAGGACATGCAGCGGCACGCCATGCTGGAGGCGTTCCGGAAGGATGTGAACAGCGTGCTCTTCGGCACGGACAGTTTCTGGACCGGGGTGGACGTGCCCGGAGAGGCCCTTTCCAACGTGATCGTGACGCGCCTGCCGTTTGAGGTGCCGGACCACCCGCTGGTGGAATCCCGCTTTGAGAGCATCAAGGCGCGCGGGGGGAATCCGTTTTACGAGTATTCCGTGCCCGTAGCCATTCTGAAGCTGCGGCAGGGGGTGGGGCGGCTGATCCGCACGAAAAGCGATTCCGGCATGGTGGTGATTCTGGACCCGCGCGTAGCCACCAAGAGGTACGGGGCGCGGTTCATCAACTCCCTGCCGGATGCCCGGCTGGAATTCGTGTGAGGTTTTTTCTTAAGGCTGGCCGGAGTTTTCCTGTTCCCTGCCGTACTGCATCAGGCGGTAGCTGAGGGGCTGTTCCAGGCGAGCTTCCTCCAGCAGGGCGCAGTCCGCAAAAATGTCCGGGACGGGGGCGTCCGCCAGAATAGAGCCGTCTTTCATCACGATGCAGCGCGTGCACAGGTCCATGACCATGTCCAGATCGTGCGTGGCGATGATCTTGGTGTGGGAGAACTGGCGCAGCAGGCTGATGAGCGTGCGGCGTGAAGCGGGGTCCAGGTTCGCGCTGGGCTCGTCCAGCACCAGGATGTCCGGACTCATGGAGAGGACGGTGGCGATGGATACGGCGCGTTTTTCCCCGCCGGAGAGGTGGTGGGTCATCTTGTCCGCCAGGGCCTCCGCATGGACGTCCCGCAAGGCCTGCCGCACGCGGCGGCTGACTTCTTCCGGAGGGAGGCCCATGTTGAGCGGGCCGAAGGCCACGTCTTCCCGGACCGTGGGCATGAAAAGCTGGTCGTCCGCCTGCTGGAACACCATCCCCACGCTTTCCCGGACGCGGGCGACGGTTTTAGGCGTCACGGGGATGTCTCCCACCCGCACCTGGCCGGAGGAGGGCTCCAGCAGGCCGTTGAGGTGCAGGAGCAGGGTGGATTTTCCCGCTCCGTTCCCGCCGACGACGGCAACGGATTCCCCGTGGGTGATGCGCAGGGAGACGCGGTTCAGCGCCGGAGGAGAATCCGGGTAGCTGAAGCACAGGTCAATGGTTTCTACAAGGTGGTGGCTCATGAGAGGAGGCTGCGGGCGCACTGGCCCGCCAGCATGGTGATGTTAAAGCAGCGGAACAGGATGACGAGGGCGCAGAAGAGGAGGCCGCCCGCCACGCCGCGCCCGGTGATGACGCCGGGGGTGCTGACGAATTCGGGGTCTTCCCCGCCTCTGCACAGGACGGCCTGGTAAATGCGTTCCGCGCGCCCGAAGGTGCGCAGCAGGAGCTGCCCGGTCATGGCCCCCCAGGTGGAGAGGGGGACGGAACCGGAGCCGCCCCGCCGGGAACGGAACGCCATCAGCATGTTCTGGAATTCATCCATCAGGATGAAGGCGTACCGGTACAGGAAGGCCAGGAGCGTGATCAGGATGCGCGGCACGCCAAGCTGCCTTAAGCCGCGGCACAGCGGGGCAAAGCCCGTAGCGGCCAGCAGCGTGAAGGCCCCCAGGATGGTGAGCATGCACCGCAGGATGATGGAGATGAAGGAGATCATGCCCCGGGTGACGGGAATGCCGAACCATTCCCCTGCGGGCGTCCTGTCCACCAGCGGATTGAAGATGCCGATCATGACGGCGACGGGCAGCAGCCACAGGGTACGCTTCAGCAGGTATCCCAGGGGAAGCCCAGCCATGCGGATGACGCAGACCGGGAACAGGAAGAAGGGCAGCAGCCCCGTGATTTCCTGCGGAGGCCAGGAGAGCACGCAGATTTGAAAGACGAGGAAGGCCACGATTTTAATGCGTGCGTCCAGACGGTGGAAGTCCGTGTTTCCGCAGGAAAACCGGTCCATCTGGCGGAAGTGCCGCGCGGCGTCCGTGAATAGGGCCATGGCAGGGGTCAGCGGGGGCAGTGGCCGTGCGGCTTTCTGCCAAAGAGGAAGCCGGCGCCAAAGATGACGGTCGCGATGATGACGCTTCCCAGAACGCCGGCCAGGCTCGTTTCAGGATTGACGATGGAGGAGGATTCCCCCGTTTCTCCGGAGGATGCCGTATCCTCCCCGGCGGGGAGGGCGTAATCCGGCATGATGGCGGTGGATTCCTGTACGGATTCCAGGCTGCGGTGGAGGGAGGAAGGTTCCGCCAGGGTGGTTTCTTCAGACCCGGTGACGCCCGCTACGGACCATTCCAGGCCGTCCGGATAGGCGGAGGCGAACCAGGAGAGGGCCGCCCCGCAGAGCAGGGCCGCTACCGCAAAGATGCCCAGGACGGTGAAGGAGGCTTTTTTGACCGGGCCCGTTTCCAGATCCTCCGGGCGCAGCAGGGAGGGCTGGGCCTTGCTGATGAAGATGATTATGGCTGCCGTGGCAAGCCCTTCCACAATGCCGATCGCCAGATGGATGGGCAGCATCAGTTCCACGAACTGGGCGAAGGGCAGGGCGGAAATGCCGGAGGCCGTCGTTTCCAGAACTACGGAGAAGGCGCCGAGCTGGAGCCCAATGACGGCGGCGGTGATGCTGGCGAGCGTGATGCGCCCCGTGCCCGGGGTTTTTCCGGCAAGCGGCCTGTAAATGAAGGGATAGGCCACCAGGCAGGAGAAGAAGCCCATGTTGAAGATGTTGCACCCCAGGGCCAGCAGTCCTCCGTCCGCAAAGAAAAGGGCCTGCACCGCCAGGATGGCCGCCATGACCAGGAAGCCCGCGTACGGGCCCAGCAGAACCGCAAGAATGAGGCCGCCGCCCAGATGGCCGCTGGACCCGGTGCCCGGGATGGTGAAGTTCAGCATCTGGCAGGCGAAGATGAAGGCCCCCAGCACGCCCATGAGCGGCACGAGCCGCACTTCCTTTTCCTGCCTGACCTTGCGCGCGCAGAGCGCCGTGACCGCGGCGGAAGCCGCCCACATGGTGCAGCCTACCGCCGGTGAAATGAAGCCGTCCGCCATATGCATGATGTTTGTGTCTTTCTAATTGGATGAAGTGAAGTATTGGTAAAGGCCCGGACCGGGGAGATTGACGCCACTTTAGCACAAACGCCGCCAGGCCGAAGAAGGAAATGCGTTCCGGGAAGAAGTATTTTTCTGCACCGCCCGGACTTTTCCAGGAGGAGGGAACGGAGGGTTTTATTCCCGGGAATGACGGCTTTCCATGAGAGGGAGGGCGTGTACCGCCCAGGGCAGCGCCGGGAACATGGACGGATCGGGCGTGATGCGGTCCGGTCCGTGATTTGCTAGACGGAACCCATGATGAATTTTTCCATAGCTAAGTGCCTGTTTTCCATAGGCGGATGTTCGACAATCCTGGGCAATATTTCCGCGGATGCGGCTGTTTCCTCCGCCGGGGCCATCGGCGGCCTGGGCGTTCTGACGATTGCCGTGAATTATACGCTGAACCTGCTCAAGAAAAAGGACGAGCAGTTGATGGCGAAAGACGCCCGCATTGAAGCCCTGATGGACCGCCTGATTGACAAGTGCCCGAATTGCGAGCTGGCGAAGGCGGCCAACAAATCCCTGCTGGAGGAGGAATAGGAGGAGGCGTACCCGTTATTGCTCCGCGCAATGGAGCGTCCGGGTGTAGGCCTCCCGGTTTCCGTCCGTATTCAGGATCAGCCGGGTTCTGCTAAGGCTGTCAATGGTGGAGGTTGCGGTGAAGAGGGAGGAGCTTCCGTTGCCTATGCTTTTTCCCGTCAGGATCAGCCGGTTGCCGTCCAGTTTCCAGCCCGTGTAAAGGAGCGTGTGCATGTTGATGGAGCCGGCGCGCCCGTCCGGCATGAGCGCCATGCCCTGCACCTGCTGCGGCTGTCCGGGAATGGGCTGGGTCCAGCAGCCGGAGAGGCTGGCGGGAGTGGGCTGCATGGAGCAGGAGGCCGCCAGCAGGGAGAGGGCCGGAAGAAGCGGGAAAAGGCGCATGGCGGTGGGTGGTCAGCGCTGTTCCCTGATGACCTCCGTGCCGATGCCGTCCGGAGTGAAGATTTCCAGCAGCAGGGTATGGGGCAGGCGGCCGTCAATGAAGTGCACCTTGCGCACGCCCGCGTTCAGGGCGTCAATGGCGGAATGGATTTTGGGAATCATGCCGCCGGAAACGGTGCCGTCTTCAATCAGGTCCAGGGCTTCCGTGCGCGTGATGGATTTGATGAGGGTGGAAGGGTCTGAGGGGTCCTTCATGATGCCGGGCACGTCTGAAATGTAGATGAGCTTGACCGGCTTGAGTTCCTTGGCGAGGGCTGCCGCCGCCAGGTCCGCGTTCACGTTGAGCGGCTTGTGGGTGCCCAGCTCCTTGGCCAGCGGGGAGACGATGGGGGTGATCTGGAGTTCCAGCGCTTCCGTGATGCGGTCCGTCAGGCAGCCGATGACGTTGCCTACTTCCCCGATGTCCACGGGGTTGCCCTGTTCATCCTTTTCCTGGATGCGTTCCCCCACGAAGATTTCCGTGCCGGGAATGCCCACGCCCTTGCCTCCGTAGTCGCGGAACATCTGGACCAGGCCCGGATTGATGGTTCCGGAGAGGGTGCGTTCCACGATGGAGATGGCCTCTGGCGTCGTGACGCGCAGGCCGTTGACGAAGCGGGCTTCCAGCCCGGCTTCCGCCATGGTCTTGGAGATGGCCTTGCCGCCGCCGTGGACAATCACGGGATTGAAGCCCAGGGCTTCCAGCAGGACGATGTCCCGCATGAGCTTCTTGACCAGGCGCGCGTCGTCCATGGCGCTGCCGCCGAATTTGATGAGGAATGTCTTGTCCCGGTAGGCCTGGAGGTAGGGCAGTGCGCCGACGATGACGGAGGCCTGTTCAATCAGGCGGGTGATTTTGGAGTCCATGTCAGTAATGAAACGTAGGAATGGTTAAGAGAGAAAGAGGGTGGGAATCCGCGGGAGGGGCCGTTCAAAGCAGGCGCCTGTTCCTGAAATAAACCAGGGGAAGGATGATGGAAACGAGCATGACCGCCAGGGAGATGTAGTACCCGTATTCGTTTTCCAGGCCGGGCATGTGGGAGAAGTTCATCCCGTAAATGCTGGCGATGAGGGTGGGGGGCATGAAGACCACGGCCGCCACGGTGAAGATTTTCACGATTTCGTTCTGCTCAATGTTGATGAGGCCCAGAACGGCGTCCAGCATGAAGTTCACGTTGCTGGAAAGGAAGTTGGCGTATTCCGAGAGGGAGGTGACGTCACGGCTCAGCGGGCGCAGCTTGATGTACAGGGTGGAGTTGGTGTCGTCCAGGGCCTCTTCATTGCTGGCGTACGTGAGCAGGCGCAGAAGGTTCACCAGGCAGTCCCGCTGGCGGGTGAGCAGGTCACCCACGCGCCCCAGGTCCTGGAGGATGAGGCGCAGGGCGCTGGAGACGGGGGCGCGCTTGCCGGCTTTACCCTCCGGTTCATCCCTGCGGAAGATGTTTTTGGAAAGGCGGTCCAGTTCCGCGCCGAAGCGTTCCAGCACGTCTGCCTGGCGGTCCACGATGGTTTCCAGCAGGCCGGTGAAAACCTGGTCCCTGCTGATCTGCTTCTGGCGCAGGAGCTGGTGGGAGAAGACGCGGAAGGAGTAGGAGTCCGAATGGCGGATGGTGATGATCTTGGCCCCCATGAGGACGAAGGTGATTTCCGACAGGGAGGGGGACTCCGTATCCACGCGGCTAAGCACCGTGGTGGTCATGAAGCGGGCGCCGTCCTCCGTGTACAGGCGGCTGGTGGCCTCAATTTCCCGCATCTCGTCGTAGGTTGGCATTTCCAGCCCGCAGAGGCGTTCCACAAACTTGATTTCCGCCGGTTCAGGGGTAAGGAGGTCAATCCAGAAGACGGAGTCCAAGTTCTGTTCCGCCGCATCCACCTGGGTGGTGCGCTCAATGCCTTCCGGGGTTTGACGATAAAGTCGAATCATGCCGTTAATGTCGGTTAGGGGGTGGAACGATTCCGTGCATGATGTCGAGTGACACCCAACGCGGGTATGATGCCTTGTTTGTACAGGGAAGGGAAGTAAAAAGGGTGACAAAAAGAGGCCCGGTTCCCAAGGTGGGAACCGGGCCTGCCGGAAAAAAGAAAGGTATGCGCGCCGCTTAGGCGTTTTCCTTGACGATCACCTTGAGCGTGGCTTCCACCTGGGGATGCACCTTGATGGAAACTTCGTGTTCGCCTTCGCTCTTGATCGGCTTTTCAAGCTCAATCGCGCGGCGGTCCACTTCCACGCCCTGAGCGGTCAGGGCATCATGAATGTTCTGGTTGGTGATGGCACCGAATGCCTTGCCGCCCTGGCCCACTTCAAGGACGAGGTCCACCGTCAGTCCGTTGATCTTAGCGGCCACTTCCTGCGCGGCGCTGAGCTCTTCCGCTTCACGCTTGGCGCGGGCGGCCTGAAGATTGGCGATGAAACGGCGGTTGGAGGCCGTTGCTTCGTGGGCCAGGCCCTTGGGAATGAGGTAGTTGCGGCCATAGCCAGCCTTAACGGTCACCAGGTCGGCTTCCGCGCCGAGTCCTTCAATTTTTGTTGCGAGAATTACTTCCATCGTTGCCATGGCTAAAAAGAAATGGTTATTTGTGAGCGGTTGAAGTAGTAAGTATTCGCCCGAATGTCAAGACAAGAGCGATAAAAAGGGCGTTTTTTTATGTTTTGGGAGTAAAAAATCCCCCCGGCTGTCATGATAGGTGACATTGCGCTTGCTTCACGCGGCGGTAGTATGTAGGGAAAGGAACCGCATTTATCGCGTTCGCTCCCAGAGAGGAGGGTTCGCCCGCGGGTACATTACAGATATTTGATCTTATGGCTATTCAGCGCGCATTGATATCCGTTTCCGACAAGACTGGCCTGGAGGAGTTTGCCAAGGGCCTGCACGAGTTTGGAGTAGAGCTTATTTCCACCGGCGGCACCGCCGCTTTCCTGAAAGGCCTGGGCCTTCCGGTGATTGAGATTTCCGACTATACCGGAGAACCGGAATTGTTTGAGGGGCGCCTGAAGACCCTGCATCCCATGGTGCACGGCGGCCTGCTGCACCGCCGCGACAATGAGGAGCATGTGCGCCAGGCGAAGGAAAACGGCATCAAGCCCATTGACCTGGTCTGCGTAAACCTGTACCCCTTTGAGGAAACCGTCGCCAGGCCCGGCGTCACGCTGGAGGAAGCCATTGAAAAGATCGATATCGGCGGCCCGTCCATGCTCCGCTCCGCCTCCAAGAACTACGCCTCCGTCACGGTGGTTTCCGACCCTGCGGACTATCCGCGCATTCTGGATGAAATGCAGACGCACAAGGGGGACACGACCCTGAAGACCCGTGAAAACCTGGCGGTGAAGGTGTTCATGCGCACCTCCAATTACGACAACGCCATCACCAACTACCTGGGCCACCAGAGCGCGGAAAGCACCAAGGGCAGCTTCTGCATCTGCGCGCCCCTGTACCAGGAACTGCGCTATGGGGACAACCCCCACCAGGAATCCAGCCTGTACGGCAGCTTCGGGGATATTTTCCACCAGCTCCAGGGCAAGGAACTTTCCTACACGAACGTGCTGGACATTGAAGGCGCCGCCGAGCTGATTACCCAGTTCCGCCGCCCGACGGTGGGCATTCTGAAGCACACGAATCCCTGCGGCGTGGGCCAGGATGATGAAGACCTGCGCAACGCCTGGCAGAAAGCCTTTGAAACGGACACGCAGGCCCCCTTCGGCGGCGTGATCGTGGTCAACCGTCCGATGACGGAAGGCCTGGCCCGCGTGCTGAGCGCCATTTTCACGGATGTGATCATTGCTCCGGAATACGATGCGGAAGCCCGCGCCATCCTTCAGAAAAAGAAGAACTGCCGCATCATCCGCATGAACACGGAAGCCTGGATGAAGGCCCGCCTGGAACCCATCATCCGCTCCGCTCCCGGCGGCTTCATGACCATGAAGCGGGATACGGACGTGATGGGCCTGGACAATCTGGAAGCCAAGGTGGTGACCAAGCGCCCCCCGACGGAAGAAGAACTTACCGCCATGCGTTTCAACTGGCGCGTCGTGAAGCAGGTGCATTCCAACGCCATCGTCTTTGGCGGCACGGACCGCACGCTGGGCATCGGCGCCGGACAGATGAGCCGCGTGGACTCCGCCCGCATTGCCGTCTGGAAGGCCGGGCAGGCCGGCCTGGACCTGAAGGGCAGCGTGGTGGCGTCAGACGCCATGTTCCCGTTCGCGGACGGCCTCCAGGTAGCCATTGACGCCGGAGCCACCGCCTGCATCCAGCCCGGCGGTTCCATCCGGGACGAGGAAGTGATCGCCGCCGCGGACGCCGCGGGCATCGCCATGGTGTTCACGGGCCACCGCCATTTCCTCCATTAATTTGAATGATCGGCCCCGTCCCCTTGTCTTAAAACCGATATGTTGCTAGGTGTAAATATAGACCACATCGCCACGCTGAGGCAGGCCCGCTATGCGACCATGCTTGATTCCTTCAACGTGGAGCCGAGCGTTTTGGACGCCGCCTACGCGGCGCAAAGGGGCGGGGCGGATTCCATCACCCTCCACGTCCGGGGCGACCGCCGCCACATGCAGGATGCGGACGCCCTGAGCGTCCGGGAGAGCGTGGCCCTTCCCCTGAACCTGGAGATGGGGAATACCCCGGAGATGGTGGACTTTGCCCTTCGGCTGAAGCCGGATTATGTCTGCATGGTTCCGGAAAAGCGGGAGGAAATCACTACGGAAGGCGGCCTGGACGCCGTTTTTCATGAAAAGGAACTGGCCCCCACCATGGAGAGAATGGCTGACAACGGCATTCAGGTGAGCCTGTTCATTGATCCGGAGCTGGCCCAGGTGGACGCCGCAGCCCGTCTGGGCGCGCCCATGATTGAGCTTCATACCGGATGTTTTGCCAACCACGCGGGGAAGGAACGCACGGCGGAGCTGGCCCGTTTGAAACGCGCCGCGGAGCTGGCCCACTCCCTGGGCATCCAGGTGAATGCGGGCCATGGCATCAACTACCAGAATCTGGAACAGCTGATGGACGGCGTGCCTTACCTGCATGAGCTGAACATCGGCCATACGATCGTAGCCCGCGCCCTTTTTGTGGGGATGGAGCAGGCCGTGAGGGAAATGCGCCAGGCGATCGACCGCCTGAGCTGATGTTCCCGTTTCAACTTTAATCCCCGGTTGCAGGAACATGAGCCGCATTGCAGGATTGGGAATGGATTTGATCGACCTGGACCGCGTGCGCCAGGCCCTCCAGAAAAACGGGGAGGCGTTTGCCCTGCGCATCTGCACCCCGGATGAATGGGCCTACTGCCGGAAGCATGCGGACCCCGTGCCGCGCCTGGCGGCCCGGTTTGCGGCCAAGGAGGCCGTGGCGAAGGCCCTGGGAACGGGAATAGGCGAGAAATGCTCCTTCACGGAGGTGGAAGTGGTGCGCAATGATGCGGGCGCTCCCTCCATCCTGCTGCACGGCACTGCCGGGGTGACGGCCCGGGAGCAGGGCGTCACGGGCTGGTTCCTGACCATGACCCATTCCCGCCTGAGCGCCGCCGCCACCGTCATCGCCCTTGCCGAAGCCCCGGAATTTTCCTGACGCTTCAGAATCGCCGTTTTCCCTGAACCAAGGCCGGCTGGAACATATCCGGCCCTGCTCCTCAGAAATTTCTACAGGATGCCTTGCCAGCGGCGCCGATGAACACCGTGTTCCTACAGGTTCTCAAGATTCTTCTTGATGATCTCCGCATTCAGTTTGCGGAGGGCGCCCAGAATTTCAAAACTCGGCGCTTCGGCAAAATCGGTTTCCAGTTCTTTTACTTTCTTTTCGTAGTCCGTCGCATGGCCGCCATCCCCTTTCAGGATGGAGATATTTTTCCGGGTTTCATCCGCAAGCTCTGAAAACGTCTTCCCGTCGGGGACCGGGTTCCAATTGATGGACTTCAGGAAGCTTTCCACTTCCGGAACCGTCACGTTGAAGAATTCCGGGCGCACCTCCTCCGGGTTCCGGTCTTTGAAATAACTTATGGCGAAACTGAAGCTGTCCGACTCCGGTTTCAGCTCAAATTTGATATCATCTCCATGAATCCGGATCTGGCGGAGGGATTCTTTCTCAAAAACGATGAAAGTGCCGAACTCCTTGTAAGCATAGCGGTTGAAGTTCATCACCCCGTTTCCCCCGGTTGTTTTCGTCAGAATCCAGTCCGGCTTTCCGCATGGTTTTTCCCCGTCCCCTTCTTTCAGGGCGAATTGCGACTTCAGTTCCGGCTTCCCGTAACCGTGAACCGGCGACGCCCAGACTTCATACAGTTGTCCGGGATAACTGACCTTGACGAACAGCCAGTCCGGGCGGTCCTTGAACTGCGCTATCCTGACGTCCAGAACACTGTTTTCCGGACGGAACGTGAAGACGGCCATTTCCATCTTGCCGTTTTCCACAGTGTCAATTTTTTCCGCGACTTTCCGGTCCAGCAGTGTTTTGCCGTCCTTGCCGATCACGGCAAGGAAATTGACGGGACTCCAGCTTCCGGGAGTATTGGGGTTCCTCCAATATTCGATGCCGAATCTGAAATCCCCCCATTCCTGCTGAACCGGCTTGTTGTCATTGGGATTGGTAACGGTGTGGTAATTGATTTTTCCGTTGCCAAGGTTGACGGTATGGCGGGTCACAAGGACGGGAGTTCCCTTGCAGTCAAGTTTCTCTTCTTTCTTTTCAATGGAGGGGGCGGCGTACAGCAGTGTGGTGCACAATCCGGCCAGTACGGTCAGGGCGAGTTTCTGCATGATTATTTTACCTCTATTTCGTGTTGGGTATTCAGGCCTGTAGCCGCGTCTTCAATGGTGATGCGGTATGCGCCGGGAAGATCGTTAAAGGCGAAATCCAGCGGATATTCCGTCTTGCCGTAAATGGTTTTGCTGCGGTGCAGAATTTCCCTGCCGTCCGGGGCCGTTACCGTAATCCGGTACGCGCGTTCCCGGGGATTGGCCGGTCCGGAAATCTTAAGCAGGGCCCGGGCGCCTTTGGCCACCTGGGCCGGAGCGGTTACCACGGGCGGCTGCTGCTCCCGGTCAAACAGGGCAAAGCAGCGGAACGGCGCATTGGAGAATTTAAAGACAAGCTTGTCTGATTTCCCCACCAGTCCTTTGCGGCATTCATAGATGTATTTTTCTTCCGGCAATTTAGCGGTGAATGATTTGCCGAGGTCCTTTTCCTGGCCGAGGGCGCCCAGCAGTTCGAATTCTCCGGCCTGCCGCGGACGGACCATCAGGGTGTCGCTGAAATCGGGGATGACGGCCAGAGGACGGACTCCGGCGTTTTTCACCACCTGGTCAAGGAACGTGTTCAGGGAGGAGCCGGGCAGGGAATTATTTTCCAGAACGGAGAGGGAGGCATTCAGCAGGATGGCGTTTCCTTTGCCGGCCTTGCGGAGTTGCAGGCCCGGATTGCCGTGGACCGCATGCGCCTTTTCTCCCGCCAGGGCCAGGGCTCCGCTTGTGCTTTCATAAGGCTGGATTTCGAGCTCTTTCGCCTGGTCGAACGTCAGGTTCCCGAAAAGTTCGCTCAAGGGGTTCCGGGGACGTTTTTTCAGGTTTTCATTCAGGAGCGCGATATTGGCGTCAGCCAGTACGGTGCCGCCGGATTTGACGAAATCCAGAATGGCCGCGCACTCTTTGTCGCTCAGGGAGGAAGCTCCGCAGAGGAAGAGGAGCCGTGCGTTTTTCAGGCGTTCCAGGGTATTTGGCGAGACGAAATTGAAGCCCAGCCCGCGCTGGTAGCAATACCGGAGCAGCGGATTCATGCTGGCGTCCGGCTTGACGCAGCGGCTGTCCGCCTGGGCGGCGGAATTGGAGGTGTGGCTGTAGTAGAAGAGGATGCCGGTATCCGGAAACGGGGTTTTGATCAGCAGCTGTGCGAGGCCGTAGTTCAAGTCATCAAGATAGGGCATGTACTGGCGCAGGTATTCCGCCTCGGAGAGATCGCCGGAATGGCTGGTTTCTCCCAAGGCGGGGTTGATCAGGAACCAGGCGTGGCCGTTGATCGCTCCCTGCAGCAGGTGTTCCCAAAGTTTGTACGGATAGGATGAACGCTCCGAGCAATACCCTCCCCACCAGATGGTCCGGACCCGGTCCGCGCCGAATGCGCGCAATGCCTCGTTCTCCTGCATGCCGCTGTAAGGGCCCCAGAAGTCCAGCCCCTTAATCATTTCTTCAAGGTTGCCGGGAGGGGAGCCTTCCGCGCCTACCCGGGCTCCGGGATGAACCTTTTTGATTTCCGCCGCCAGGAAATGATGCATGTCCACGTACATTTTTTCAATATATTCCCGGTGGTCATTGTAGGCGACCAGATTCCCCGCTTTTTTGGCCGCGTCCAGCCGGAGGTGGGGCACTTCCCCGAAACCGGAGTAGGAGGCGTCGTATTCAAGGTTCAGGTTTTCAATGGTCTGGTACTTCTCCCGCAGGAAATCGGAGAACGGCTGTTTATCCGATTCTCCGAACCCGGCGTCGTAGGTGTAAAAATTCTCGTCGCCCAGGTTGTACAGCACAGGGCTCAGGTCTTTCAGGTACTCTGCCTGGCGTCGCAGATCGTCGCTCCAAAGCTTCCGGACCAATGGATGGTAGAATGATTCGTCACCGTTCAACGTACCCAGCTGCTCCATGTTTTCTTTCTGTTCGGACCATAGCTTGCGCAATACCCTGGTTTCATTGTTCGGCCCAGCTTCCATTCCGATCCGGCAGATGTACGGACACAGTTTTTCGTTCCGCAGGGCGTTTTCAATATCTCCCTTGGTGAAAAATTGCAGTGATACGTTCCAGCCGAGGCGGTCGATGATCCGTTCTCCGAAGGCCGGGTTGAAGGTGCAGCCAACCTGGCCCCAGGTAAGCTGGAGATAATCCTCCAGGGAATAATCCGGGAAAATCACCGGGTTTTCCGCATGGGCCGCGTTGCCCCGGGCATCGTAAACGGTGCAGCGCAGATAACCGCCGATGGTCGGCATCCGGTAATTTTCAAGGCCGAATGAAAGCTCTTTTTTTCCGGCTTCCAAAGGAAGGGTCTTGCTGAACCATACATTGCGGTAGGGTGCGTCCATCAGCTCCACTTTGGCGGAATAACCGTCCTGCGCGGGCGAAGCCAGTTTCAACGTGACGGAGAAGGGGCCGCGGTCCTGCACCAGCCTGGGCGTTTCCACTGATACGTCCCCGAAAGCGGATTCCACCGTAAAGGGAAAGGCGCCGAAGTTGACCAGCGCGCCATTCCGGCGGACCAATACGTCTGCGGTATATCTGCCCGCCGGAAGGTTCGTGAAATCAAGGCTGTTCCGGATAACGGAATTATCCGGCTGCCGGATACGGCCCTCGGCAACGGTTTTTTCCGGAGAGGTCACGGCAAATTTGCCGTTGTCCTGCCGTACTGAGAATGCCGGCAGTTCTATTCCGCTGGCGTAATAGAGCACCTGGGCCAGAAAAGCCTGGGACGTTTCATAGAGAAAGAACCAGTCCGTGGTGTAGTTGAAATACGGCGTCAGCCCCACTCCTGGCCGGTAGCCCGCGCCGTAATCGACTTCGACGATCCGGCCATTGCCGAATTGCCAGGCGTTGAAAATACGCGATTCAAAGTTTTTAGGCCTGGTTCCGGGAAGGCTGTTGCTTCCGGCAACCCATTCCGGCCGGGGCAACGGCTGGGCGTACGGTTTTTTATAAGGCAGTTTCTTAAGTTCTGACCAGGGTTCGCCGGATTGAATCCGGACCAGGCCGGTTCCGTTCCGCACCATCGACATCAGGCGGAATTTCTGTTCATCCGGCAGGACCGCAAAATCGACATTTGCCATGACCACCAGATCATAATCCTTTGCCAGTTTGGCATCCAGTTCCTGAAGTTTGTCGGCGGTGCTCAGCCCCGCGATCGGATTGCTGTAAATATCATCCGCTCCGATGCTATGTTCATTGGCTGTGAGAACCACTTCATACTTAAAGCCCGGGAAACGCTGGACCAGCTCAATGATCTCTCGCGAGGCCGTTTGCTGCATGATAAAAAGTATTTTCTTATGGGGAAGCTCTCCTTTTTCATCCCATGCGGCATGGGGCGTTTTCAGGGTCATTCCGGCCTCATTCATGTAAGTGCCGTCCAGTTTGCCGAATACGGGAGCAACAAGGCCCGCCAGCAGGATGCAGAGCAACAGTGGGAATGGTTTCATCAATGGATGGTCTTTCTTTTTTGAGTTAATTCAGGCTTTCTTCCAGGGCAATTTTCCATTTGAGCGCCCGGCAGCGCTCTTTCAGGACGTAAAGACGTCTTAATCCGCTGACCGTGGTTTTTTCTTTCTCCAGAACACGGCATTCAAGGTTGATCGCATCCAGTTCTTCCCGGTACTTTTTAAAAGCGGATTTCCCGCAGGCCCGTGCCAGTTCGGCTGATAGCTTTTCAATTTCCGCGAATTCATTGTTCTTCACCTGGCCGGGTTCCGTAAGGACACTTTTACCTTTATCTCGCAGGATCAGGGTGTTGCCAGCCATGGCGCACCATGGCTCTTCCGTGGAACGCGACAGCAGGGCGGATATCTTTTCCGGCGAAACAGTGTCATTTGCTCCCTTGAAGTAAATATAGCCGAAGTTGCGCGGGCTTGAATATCCGCCCAGCACCGAACTGGTGGCTCCGGCAAAATTTCCGCCGGAGTAGGCATAACGGACATGGCAGAACATCCAGATATCGGACATTTCCGCTTTGGCGGGCAGGTCGCTCCAGGGGAAAAACGCTTCAATCGTCCAGCGGTCCTTGCCGGTGGAGGTCCGGGCGGTCCAGTCGGTGCCGCTCCAGTCATTCTGATAAACGGCGGCGTCCCGGCGGCGGAAATCGGCGCGCGTTCCGATGCAATTGACCTTGAAACAATGGTAGCTTATTCCATTGGCCCTGGCATCGAAAAAGATTTCGGCGCAGTCGTCGGTCCAGATGGCGGAGTTGTCAAAGTCAGTAATGATCTTCCGCAATTTTTCCGGGTGCTCCTCGAAGTTGATGATGCCCAGGTAAATTCCTTTCTCATCATACAGCATGCGGAATTCCGTCTTGAGTTTTTCCGGAATAGGTTCCGCGCAATTGTAAACATAATAATGACGGAATACGGCCGCTTTTTCCCAGGCTGGCTCGTTCAGGCTGCCGTCGATTACCGGAGCTTTTCCCTCAACCGGGCTGACGACATAAAAGGAAAGCTCGCGGGGAGGGGCGGAGAATGCCAGTCCGCTGACCAGGCTCAATATAATGAAGCTTAATTTCATCTCTTTAACATCCTTGAAATGCCGTTTCCTTATATATCATGACCCTATTGAACCGGGTACTATGCAAGCCGTCCCGGATGAATGCGGAGGGATAAGTGGCCGCGGCATCATGCCGGGAATGACCCAGCAACACATGCCGCGGCCATAAAATTCCATCAAAACACACGGTTGGACATATTCTTACTATACCCGTTTTTCGATTTCTTTCTTTCAGAAGAACCCGGAATAAAAATAGCGGTTCAAGTAAAAATAAAGCTGCAACCCACAAAATTGCTGAATATTTTACTCAGGAAGAAAACGATTTTTGTTTTTCTATTCATGCAGTATCATTACAACTCTTTAAGCCCTTCATTTTCCACGTACCCATAACATGGAAAGGACACGGATTTCCACGATCTTTTAATCGGTATCCGATGGCTGTTGGAGATTTTTGACCATGCCGTAAGAGTGAGCTGGCCGCATGGGTGAATCCCCCGGCATCTTCCTGAGCTTCAGGATTCGTACGTGCAGCGTCCCGTCATTCAAATTCCACTTCTTTTTGTAAGCTCCCTGTTTATGCCAATTGCCGCAAGGGCGCGCGGCGCTCCATGAGCGTGTTTGGAGAAGATGCGGGGGAATAAAAAAGAGGCTGTCCCGCGGATGGGACAGCCTCTGCTGTTGAGTTGACGCTCAGTCAGGAGTTCCGCTTAGGAGAAGCTCTTGATGAGGATCTGGCGCTGTTCTTCCAGTTCGGCCGGGAGCTTTTTGCCCACCTTGTCGAACAGTTCGGTCTGGCTTTCCAGTTCAGCTTTCCATTCGCTCGGGTTGAGAGCCATGTTGGCGTTGAACTGTTCTTCGCTGTAGTCGATGCCGGTCTTGTCCAGTTCGTCGTAGGTTGGGGAGACGCCCAGCACGGTCTTCTGGCCTTCAGCCTTGCCCTTGGCGCGGCGGAGGATCCAGTCGAGGACGCGCATGTTGTCGCCAAAGCCCGGCCAGATGAAGTTGCCGTCCTTGTCCTTGCGGAACCAGTTCACGTTGAAGATCAGCGGAGGATTGGCAACGGTCTTGCCCATGTCCAGCCAATGCTGCCAGTAGTCGCCCACGTTGTAGCCGATGAAGGGAAGCATGGCCATCGGGTCGCGGCGGACCTGGCCGATGTTGCCGAAGGCGGCGGCGGTCATTTCGGAACCCATCGTAGCGCCGACGTATACGCCGTGCGTCCAGTCGCGGGACTGGAAGACGAGGGGCATGGTGGTGGCGCGGCGGCCGCCGAACAGGATAGCGGAAAGGGAAACGCCTTCCGGGTTCTGCCATTCGGGGTCGATCGTCGGGCACTGGGCGGCGGGAGCGGTGAAGCGGGCGTTCGGGTGAGCGCACTTGCGGCCGCAGTCCGGGGTCCAGTCATTGCCCTGCCAGTCGATGGCGTGGGCGGGAGCGGGGCCGTCCATGCCTTCCCACCAGACGTCGCCGTCGTCGGTCAGGCCGACGTTGGTGAAGATGACGTTTTCCTTGATGGTGTCCATGGCGATCGGGTTCGTCTTGTAGGACGTGCCGGGAGCCACGCCGAAGTAGCCGTTTTCCGGGTTGATGGCGTGGAAGGTGCCGTCTTCATGGGGCCAGATCCAGGCGATGTCGTCACCGATGATGGAGGTCTTCCAGCCGGCTTCACGGTAGGAGGCGGGGGGAACGAGCATGGCCAGGTTGGTCTTGCCGCAGGCGGACGGGAATGCGCCGCCGACATAAGCCTTCGTGCCGTCCGGGGATTCAATGCCCAGGAGGAGCATGTGTTCAGCCATCCACTTGTTCTTGCGGGCGATGGCGGAGGCGATGCGCAGGGCCAGGCACTTCTTGCCGAGCAGGGCGTTGCCGCCGTAACCGGAACCGAAGGACCAGATTTCTTCCGTTTCCGGGAAGTGGCAGATGTATTTTTCTTCGTTGCAGGGCCACGGCACGTCGATCTGGCCGTCTGCAAGCGGGGCTCCCACGGTGTGGAGGCAGGGAACGAAGGTTCCGTAGCCGTCGCGCTTGGGGTTGCCGCCGCCCTTGACTTCGTCTTCCAGGCGCTTGAGAACTTGTTCGCCCATCTTGGTCATGATGCGCATGTTGACCACGACGTAGGGGGAGTCCGTGATTTCAATGCCGATCTTGGCCAGGGGGGAGTCCAGGGGACCCATGCAGAAGGGAATCACGTACATGGTACGGCCCTTCATGCAGCCCTTGAAGAAGCCCTTCAGCTTGGTCTTCATTTCAACGGGATCAGCCCAGTGGTTGGTCGGGCCGGCGTCTTCTTCCTTCTCGCTGCAGATGAACGTGCGGTCTTCCACACGGGCCACATCGGAGGGGGTGGAACGGGCGAGGAAGCATCCAGGGCGCTTCTCGGGGTTCAGTTTGATAAAGGTGCCCTTTTCTACCATCATGTTGCAAAGCTCATCATTTTCTTCCTGAGAGCCGTTGCACCAATAGATGGAGTCGGGTTGGCAAAGCTGGGCGATTTCTTCGACCCACTTCTTAGCTGCTTCGTGAGTGGTACTCATGGTGCAAATAGTGTATGCACGGAAATGGCCGTTGGCAAGTCTCCCGTGCGGCTTTTTATGGGGCCGTTTTGTTGCTCCGGGAGGGGAAACCCGGTGCAGGGGAAGGCGTTGTCCGGAATACGGGGCGCTCCGGGCGGGAGCGTTCCCGGGGCGCTGTTTTTTCCCTGTTGTTGTGTTCCCGGAAGAAGAAAAAAGCCTGTTTTGACTGGAAATCTGCTTGCCAGCCCGCGCGCTATAGTCTAGGGAAGAATCATGAATGTTAGAAAGTTGATGGCAAATGCGGTGTTTCTGGTGCTGCCGGCCCTGCTGGCGGCATGTTCGGATGCCTCCCGCCCGCCCGCCGTCAGCTTCAAGATTCAGAACGCCCCCCCCGTGCCGCGCACCATGTCCCAGATGTCCCGGGAGGTGCATATCAGCCGTGATTTCATGTCCCCGCGTTCCCGCCCGCGCCGTGCGGCCCATTCCATGCGCCCGCGCTTTATCACCATCCACAGCACGGCCAACCCCACGGGAGACGCCGCGGCGCACGCCCGGGCGCTGAAAAGGGGTGCCATGGGCTCCCTGAACTGGCATTTTACGGTGGACCAGTACCGGGCCATCCAGCATATTCCTCTGAATGAGACGGGGCGGCATGCGGACCGCGGCGGCCCCGGAGACATGTATTCCATCGGGATTGAGATGGGGGAGGTAAGAAGCCACAACCCTATCGTCACCTGGAACCGCTCCGCCAAGCTGACGGCGGTGCTGATGAAGCAGTACAACATCCCCCTCCGCAATGTGGTGCCCCATTATTACTGGACGGGCAAGAACTGCCCGGCCCCGCTGCTGACCAACGGCCGCCCGGGGCATAAGTGGAGCTGGTTCGTCTCCCGCGTGGATTATTACAGGCGCTGCCTAGAAACCCGTCCCGCCGCGGCGCTCTGACGGAGGCGCGCGCATGATGCGATCTGCGAGGAATACGCCTGGAGCCATGGCCGGAGAGCTGCTTTTAACGTCTCCCCTGGAGGAGTGCGCCTTCATCCGTCCCAGGGAGCTGGCGGCCATGCAGGCTGCGGGAATGGCCACGGTGCGGGATTTGCTGTTCACGCTGCCGCGCAGGTATGAGGACCGCCGCATGTTTGACCGTTATGATTCCCTGTCTTCCGGCGCTCCCGTCTGCCTGAGGGGCCGGGTGGTGGACGTAGGCTGGAAAGGCTGGGGTGGAAAGGGCGGCAAGGGCCGCGGACGGTATGTGGAAGCCGTGCTGGAGGATGAGCAATCCCTGGGGCGCGCCCGTTTTTCCTGCCTGTGGTTCAGCATGCCGGGCGTGGCCAGGATGCTGTGCGCCGGGCAGGAGATGATCGTGTACGGCCGCATGAAGCTGTACGGGAAAAAGCTGAGCATCGTCCACCCGGATTTTGAACTCATCCGGGAGGGTGATGACCAGTCCATTCATTTGAACCGCATTGTTCCCGTATACAGCGGCCGCATGGGGATTGCCGTGCGGAGGCTGCGGGAAATCGTGTGGGAGGCGCTGGCCCGGCTTTCCCCGGCTCCGGAACCGGAGATTTACGAGTTTGTGCCGGACATTCCGTGCAAGACGGCGCTGAAGGACCTTCATTTTCCGGAATCCGTGGAGGCGCGGGACCGGACCAGAAGGCGCTTTGCGCTGGAGGAATGCCTGGCCCAGCAGTTGAACGTGGCATACCGTAGGCGGCGCGCGGAGGCGGTGCCCGGCATGCAGACCGCGGGTTCCAGCCATCTGGTGAAGGACCTGGCGGATTCCCTGCCGTTTGAGCTGACGGAAGCGCAGAAGCGCTGCGTGAGGGAGATTTACCGGGACATGAAGGCTCCCCGTTCCATGAACCGCCTGCTGCAGGGGGATGTGGGGTCCGGAAAGACGCTGGTGGCCCTGTGCGCGATGCTGCTGGCCGTGGAACACGGATATTCCGCCGTAATGATGGCCCCCACCCAGATTCTGGCGGAGCAGCATTACTTGAAGTTCCGGCAGATGCTGGACAAGCTGGACGTTCCCGTGTCCCTAGTGACGGCGGACAGGAAGGAGGAATCCCACGTATCCTTCGGAAAGCAGGGGGGGATTGTGGTAGGAACGCACGCGCTGCTGTACGGGAAGAACGTTCCGGAACGCGTGGGGCTGGTCGTGATAGACGAACAGCACAAATTCGGCGTGAACCAGCGGGAAAAGCTGATTGACCGGAAAGAGCGGCCGGACGTGCTGGTGATGACCGCCACTCCCATTCCGCGCACGCTGACGCTGACCTTTTACGGGGATCTGGACGTCTCCATCCTGGACGGCGTTCCCGGGGGCCGCGGCCCCGTGGTGACGGCCATCCGCACGGAAAAGGATAAGGAGAAGGTGGTGGCGTTCGTCCGGAGCCAGCTGGAGGAGGGACGGCAGATTTACGTGGTTTCCCCCCTCATTGACGGGGAGGAATCCCGGAAGGGCAGGGCCGTGACAAAGGAGCTGGACGAATGGAAGGCGCTTCTGCCCCGGGTGGATGTGGGGCTGCTGCACGGCAGGATGTCCTCCGAGGAAAAGGAGGCAGTCATGAAGGATTTCCGCGCCAACCGCATCAGCGTGCTGGTAGCCACCACGGTGGTGGAGGTGGGGGTGGATGTGCCGAACGCTACGGTCATGATTATCAATAATGCGGAGAGTTTCGGGCTTTCCCAGCTTCACCAGCTCCGCGGGCGCATAGGCCGTGGGGGGCACAAGTCCTACTGCATTCTGATGACGGAGACCCGTCCGGAGGATGAACAATGGGAGAAGCTGCATATTGTGGAGACCACGGCCAATGGTTTTGACCTGGCGGAACAGGATTTGAAGCTCCGTGGTCCCGGAGACGTGCTGGGAACTTCCCAGAGCGGCCTGAAGGGCGTGCGATTTGAGGAATGGCTGCTGGACGCGCGCCTGATCCACCGCGGGAGGGAATTGGCGGAGGCCATTCTGGAGGAAGACCCCGATCTGGAGTCCGCCAAGTACCGCCCGCTCCGTTTTTTGCTGGAAAACGGGGAGGAAAGGCGTGTGACGGGATAATATTGTCTGCCTGTGGCGTGCTGACAGTCAGCAGTTAGGGGATGTATGACAGATACGGAGTGCAACGGATTCCGTCTTGGAATGAATCTAAAGAGGCAAAGAGGATGACTCCTCTTTAACCCGAACACCGATAAAACAATGATTCAAACGTACCAAATACTCCCCGTGGTGGCCATCGTATGCTCCGCCTCCGCCATTGCTCAGAACGCTGCCGATCCCGTGCAGATGGTTAAGCAAAATATCGACCTCATTTCATCCGCCAACAAGGTTCTGGATGACGTGAAGGACAATGCGGCGGTTGACATCGCCATCAAGCAGATCAATGCCCTGACCGAACAGGCCAAGCAGCTGGACAAGGCCATGGAAAAAATGAAGCTTAATTCCGAACAGGCCATCAAAATCACCAAGATGAACGGTGACGCCCAGGATACCATCGTGAATATGCTGGAAAATTGCGAACGCATTCAGAAGGACAAGCTCATGACGCCCGCCCTGCTCAAGGCCGTGAACAACTTCGCTGACGCCGCCAACATTGAAGTGGTGGAAACGATTACGTCTGTGGAACAAATTGTGGAAGACTAAGTGACCAGTTTGTAAAGACCTTTAACTGGTAAGGCCGCCCTTGGAAAAGGACGGCCTTATTCTTTGGCGGAAAAGATGTTTCAATGAATATTCTCCAGGTCTTGCTCCTCCATGGCGGGGTTGGGGTTGCGCGCCGGGGCCAGGTAGCCGGTACCGGGTTCCGTCCCCAGGGAGGGAAGCAGGTTCATGTGGCGCGGCAGGGATTTGGCGCGGAAGACGGCGGAGGACGTGTCCAGCACGTTTCCAAAGGTGATGGCGGCCGCCGGGCACGCGAGCTGGCAGGCGGTCTGCGCCTCGCCGTCCGGCAGGAGCAGGTCCTTCTCCGTCACCCGGATGGTGGTGGAGGGTTGACCCGGATGCTCCTTCATCAAGCGGGATTTGTGCCGGATTTTGGCGCGTTCCACCATTTGGACGCAGTAGGTGCATTTTTCCATGACGCCGCGGGAGCGGACAGTCACGTTCGGATTGCGCTGGAGGCGGGTGGCTTCCTCGGAGGCCTTCGCATAATCAAAAAAGTTGAACCGGCGCGCCCTGTACGGGCAGTTGGTGGCGCAGTACCGGGTGCCCCAGCACCGGGCGTATACCATGGCGTTCAGCCCCTCCGTGGTGTGGACGGTGGCGTTTACGGGGCACACGGACTCGCACGGGGCTTTTCCGCACTGCTGGCAGGCTACGGGAATGGCGGTGAGGGCCCCCTCCTCCGTGAAATACCTGTCAATGCGTATCCAGTCCAGCGCACGGCCCTTAGCCATCTGGTCACGGCCCACCACGGGAATGTTGTTCTCCGCCCGGCAGGCGATCATGCAGGCGTTGCAGCCGATGCAGCGGGACGTGTCAATGGCCATTTTCCACTGATAAACGGTATCCGCGCCGGGGGGGGTGAACAGGGCGGCAGCCGCGCTGCCTCCGGCAGTGAAGGGAGAGGGCTGGACCACCGGGCCTTGAATGGCCTCCGTACGTTCCGGAAGGCCGTGCAGAACAACCTGGTCCGGCGGAATTCCGCATCCGTTCGCCTGGTTCACCTGCGTGCGGAGTTCATACCCGTTGGAATTCCACTGGCCTTCCGCCACGTGGTTCATGCCTCCGTACCCCAGGGGCAGAACCACCAGATTCTCCGCCACTCCGGGGATGGGGCACAGGATTACTTCCATCCGTCCGGCAGAGGCCGTGATCGTGCAGCGCATGGGTTCGGAGCCCGTGCCTCCCAGCCGGCGGAAGGTGGCGGGGGAAACCTGGGCGGAAGCCGCCCAGCTGACGCCCGTGACGGGGTCCGGGCATTCCTGCATCCAGGCGTTGCGCTTCCAGCGGCCGTCACCGATGGTGTAATCCGGGCAAAATTGCAGTTCCAGCAGTCCGCTCCCCGGCGCGTCCGCATGGGTGCGGGCATCCGTAACGGAGGCATCCGGCGTGATGGCTCCAAAACCGGATTCCTCCTGCGGAGAGAGGGGGGGATACGCTGTTTCCTCCGAATAGCCGCGCTGGAGCGCCTCCGTCCAGGCGGCGGTCTTGTTTTCCGGATTCACGGCCCGCTCAAAGCATTTGCGCGCGCGGTGGTAAACGGGGGAAAGGTGGGTGGGTGAATTATCCGCCGTGATGAGCTGCCCCTTGGTGGAAAGCAGGCCGGAAAGCACTTCCTCCGGGGAGATTCCGCCGTACAGGGGAAGGATGACGGGCTGGCGGTAGCAGAACCTTCCGCGGCGGTCCCGCTCCACTCCCCAGGCTTCCAGGGGATGGGCTGCCGGCAGGTGCCACCGGCAGGCGCGGGAAGTCTCATCCTCATACATGCCCAGGTGGATGCTTTCCGTTCCGTTCAGGGCTTCCGCCAGTGTGGGGCCGTGAGCGGAATCAAGCACGGGATTTCCCGAATCCAGCAGGAAAACGATGTCTGTTTTTTTCTGCCGGATGTCCCGGATGAAATCCTCCAGCGTGCCGTGGGGCAGGGAGGCCGGAGCTTTCAAAAGCTGGATGCAGGTTCCGATGGCGCCCAGGAGGCGGTTGAGCTTCCAGACGCACCCGGACAGCTCCGGATGGTCTTCCCCCAGCAGAACCAGGCTTTCTCCGGGATGGCTGTATAAATCATCCCCGCAGCGGCGGAGCCATGCGAGTTCCCGTTCCGTAAGTGAGGCTGGGGCCTCCGGTGCGGGCTGGGGAAACCGGGAGGAGAATTTCCTGCCGGCGATGTAACGGAACAACTCCTCCGTAAAAATTGCCAGACGGGCGGGAGAAACGGGCAGCCTGTGGTCTGCATGGGCTCCGGTCAGGGAAACGCGGCCTTCCGCGGCGTAAAGGCGTGTGCGGTTCCGGTTCTCCTCCTTGTAATGGAGGCCCTCCGGGGAACGGGCGGCGATAAAGTCACGGGTGTTGCCGTAAGGATTTTCATGCAGGAAATCGCAATCCAGGGCCAGGATGCGTTTGGCGCGGGTGAACCGGACGCGGAACCGTACTTCCTGCGGCAGGCCTGCCTGCATGGCGGAGCCGGGAGCGGGAACAGGGGAATCATGGTAAATCCGGACGCCGGGGTTTTTCCTGGTGATTTCCTCCAGCATGGAGTGCACCAGGGGGGAATCTGTTTCCGGTAGAAGAAGGCCTATGCTGCCGCCGTCCCTCAGGTTGCGGGACCAGGAGGAAAAGGCGCCGCGGAACTCGTCCCCGGAGGCCGGCTTGCCATGGAACAGGATGTGCTTGCTGCGGCCCGGATCGTAAAGGTCCAGAATGGAGGCCTGGGCCGTGGCCGGCAGGCCCGGACCGTCCGGATACGGCAGGGAGGGAAGCAGCTTGACGGGCCGCCCTTCATAGCAGGCGGCCAGGACGGGCCGGGCGCTCCCGCCCATGGCCAGGCAGGTGGCGTAAGCCGTTTCTACGCCGGGCACGGACCATTCCGGTCCTTCATTATAGGGAACCAGGTATTTTTCCACACGGCGGCAGGCGGGCAGCCCCACCCCCACCAGGACTGCGCCCGCGCCCATCCATTTCATGAAGGAGCGGCGCGTCATCTCCCGCTCTTCTTCCGGAAGAAAAGCGGGGTGGCTCTGGGGAGCTTCATTCTGGTGAAATGGGGGAAGGGGAGTCAAACCGGAGGATGATGTGGATTAACGGGAAATGGGAACGGCTTGTTTTAGGCAATCCGGAAGGTGAAATCAAGCGGTGATTACCGGCTGCACCCATCTTCAGGGCAGCGGAAGTCCGTGGAAAAAGGGCATCCGTCCTTTTTTTGACGGTATTCAATGTAATTCATTACGGCCTCAAGCTGGGGATCGTTCAGCAGGATGGCCCTGGATTCATAATCCCCGCAATTTTCCGGAACGAGGGGAAGGTAGTCCATGGCGTCGCAGGTTTCAAGCTGGCCGCGGAGGTCCAGCGTCAGCCATGCCGGCAGGAGAAAACGGTATCCCTTTGGATCGGTAAAAACCAGGGCGTCCCGGCATGCCCGGATCATGGAAGGGGTGATGCGGCGCCAGTCGGTCCGCTCTTCATAGGGACCGATGGCGTCACAGGTTTCCCTGGGGGCGTACATGTCGATGAGTTCCGTCGTCATCAGGCCGATGCCGTCTTCCAGAATGACGCCGTCAAAGGCGGAATCTATTTGTTCCAGGAGAAGTTCTTCTTCATGCGAAACAGGTTTGGGGGCGGGGAAGGGGTTGGAAAATTCCTGCTGAAAATAAGCCAGAATATGCGGGGCCGCTTCTTCCGGAGGGCAGGAGTAAACAATGCCGAGGTCCAATTCCATAACTTCATCATACAGTAACGGTCCGGCATTCATCTATCGCGAAAATGGAAGGTATGATGACTGGAAAGGCATGTTTGCCGGGAGCCGGCCTGCGCCCGGTGGTCAATGGTGGCAGGCGGTGCAGTCCATTCTTGGCTGAATCTTCCACTGGTGTTTCAGGAAATCTCCCAATTGAAGCGGAGTTTGGATGCGGTTTCCCTCCCCGTCCCGGATGGAATGCGTGCGAAGGTAATCCGCGGCGGAATAATGGGAGCTGGCCGTTTCCTCCAGCGGGCGCAGGTGCGGGGCGGGGTCGCGGTGGCAGTCCAGGCACCACTGCATGCGGGCATCGCGCGGAGCCCTGATGCGTTCCATGCCTGCCACGTCCCCATGGCAGGAAGTACAGCCGATGCCGCGGTTCAGGTGGGCCATGTGGTTGAAATAGGCATGGCCGGACAGGCGGTTGACCATGACCCAGCGGACCGGTTCCCCCGTATAGCCGGGAAATTGGGGGTCCGCCGCCGCTCGCAGCGGAGCGATGAGCGGGCTGTCCGGGAGAATATGCTGGTGGCAGCCCAGGCAGGACTTCGTATCCGGAATGCCGGCCCTGGGAGAGCGCTGGGCGGCGCTGTGGCAGGCCGTGCAGCTCATCTTCAGGTCTCCGGCGTGGAGCTTGTGGGAAAAACGCACCGGCTGCACGGGTTCATACTCCGGAATCTGGAAATTGACGTAATACACCCCACCCAGCGCCAGCGCGGCGGCAAGCGCAATCAGCGCGACGCCTCCGTAAAAGCGCCTGTTGGTATTGGGTGGAAAGATGTTGGCCATGGTCCGGTAGAGAGAAAAGGCGGGACCCGCCGTCAGGCCGCTCTGCCCGGCCGCGGAATGCGGGCGGGAGGCAGAGGCGTATCCATCGTCAGGTCTTCAGGCACCAGCCGCGTGGCGCTCTTTTTAATCTGTTCCCAGGTGATGCGCTGCCCGGTATGGGCCGCTTCACGCCCCATGATGGCGACCAGCGTTTTATTGGCCGCGCTTTCCAGCGTCTGTGTCCAGGTGCCGGAACGGAGGAAACGGTAAAAGGCCACGTGCGTGTCTGCGTACATATTGCCCCGTTCTCCGCGGAAACGCCAGCGTTTATCCGCCTGGATGTGGGGGCGGTACGGCGTTAGCAGCATGCCTTTTTCACAAACCGTCCGGTCCACGATCTCCCCGTGGCAGCCTACCCACTGCCTGCATGAGATGTGGGCGGCCACGTTGTGGTCATATTCAAAATAAACGTCGTAATGGTCCCATACGTCTCCGTCGTCCCGGCGCAGGGCGCGTCCTCCGGAACCAAAGGCCGCCAGCGGAAGCTGCTCATTCATGGACCATACCATCCCGTCAATCGTGTGGACGATCTGTTCCACGAACTGGCCGCCGCTCAGCCAGTTCCAGGCGGTCCAGTTGCGGAGGGCCCAAGCCACGTCCGTATCGGACGCGGGGCGGGAGTCCAGCGCCAGAGGGGACTTGGGCGGCGTGGTGTAATACAGCCCGTCAAAGGAAAGCACGCGTCCCAATTCTCCGGAGGAAAGCTTGCGGTGGGCTTCCTCATTCGCCTTGTCATAGCGCCAGCAGAACCCGTCCAGAATCACCAGATTCTTGAGCTTTGCCAGACGCACGGACTCCAGCACGGAAAGCACGCCGGGAACGTCCACCGCCACGGGTTTTTCCGCATAAATATGTTTGCTGGCGTCAATGGCCGCCGCCAGGTGCTCCGGACGGAAAGCGGGGGGCGTGCAGAGCAGCACTACGTCAATATCCGTTTGCAGCAGCTTCTTGTAGCCGTCCAGGCCGTCGAACATACGGCTCTTGTCTACCTGCACGCGGCTGCCGTACTCCTCCGCCAGCAGGCTGGAGCCGAAATCAATCCTTTCCTGAAACACGTCCGCCAGTGCCCAGACCACTGTTCCGGGGTCTGCGTCCAGCGCGTTCTTCATGGCGCCCAGGCCGCGGCCTCCGCAGCCGACCAGGCCCACCTTGAGCGGCCTGGCCTCCGTCACGGCTCCGGCGGCGTTTACATTTAAATAGGGCATGGCTGCCAGGAAACCTGCCGTTCCGGCGGCGGTTCTCAAAAAGCTGCGTCTGTTCCAAATAGGGGAACCCATCTCAGGGGAATTATACGGTGTCAGGCCATGGAATCAAACGCTGTATTGGGATGGTGACACAAAAAAGCAGACGCAACGCCCGTTGCCGGAAATTGCGTCTGCTGCAGGGAACCAATGAATGCACTATATTCTGGCTATTAGGTTGAACAGGGATACTCCCCCTGCTCAGAAAACAAAGCGTGCGCGACGGAAAATTTTGTCTGAAAAAACATTTCACAGGAGTAAAAAACTGATTTGACTCCGGATTCTCCTGTGTTCATGATGGATTCAATGAGGCCTCCGGCTCACCAATAGATCATTATTTTATGAAACAAAATCTTATTCCTTTGACAGCGGTTTTAGCGGCATTGGCCCTTGTCTCCTGCGACGGCGGCAAAAAACCGGACCAGACCGGGGAGACTCCCGCTCCCGCCGAACAGCAGATACCCAAAACGCCCGGAGAGAAAATGCTGGCCGTTCTGGTGCTGATTCAGGACCAGGCGACGGCAAACGCCCATGCGGAGGAGGTAAAGGAGCTGGCTGCCGCCCTTCCCAAGGATATTTCCAATGAAGAAGGCGTGAACATCGCCAATGAACTGATGCGTCTGGGCAGCCGGGAATGTTATGGCTCCCTGTCCCTGGAAGACGCGTTAAAAGAGATTAAACTGGACTCCGGAGAATACACCGGAAGTGTGCCTCTGGATGTGGATGCGTTTGAACCTACCCCGGAGGAACCGTAAAAATTACTTGCCTCTGTCCGGCAACTGCTGACTGTTTCAGCGTCTTTCCCTCCCGTTTTTCCGGGAAGGGAGGGGCGCGATTTTTGTAGCGCGCGGCAGCGGTTTTCCTGCTTTAACGGGGAAAAGGCCGTCTTAGAGACGGTCCGCTTAAATTCTTCTTTCCGCAGGATCGGGGAGGCTCCGGGGTGGTCATTCAGGCCAGGGGGCGGCGCAATTCTTCAATGGCTTCCGCCATGTCTTCCCGCGTGATCTTCTTGGAAATGCCAGCTTCTCCCGCCTTGGAGAGGAGGACGAAGCGGATGGTTCCTGCCCGGAATTTTTTGTCGGAGGCCGTTTTCTTGAGTACCAGTTCCGTGTCAATATCGTCCGGAAGGACCAGAGGCAGTTCCAGCGACTCAAGGGCGCAAAGAATCTTCCGGGAATCGGAAGAGCTCAAACCGGCCTTCCTCTCGCTCAGAAACAGGGCGGCGCGCATCCCCAGCGCCACGGCCTCTCCATGCAGGATAGTGCCGTAGGGGACGGCGGCTTCAATGCCGTGGCCGATGGTGTGGCCGAAATTGAGCAGGGCGCGGATATCAAGAGTCTCCAGCTCATCATTCTCCACAATGCGGGCCTTGATCGCCACATTCCGGGCAATCAGCTCCGGAAGCCTGGAGATGGTATTCAGGGAAAAGCCGATGGAAAGCTCCGGCCCCAGCCGTTTCAGGTCATGAAGCATGGAAGCGTCACTGATGGCGGCATGTTTGACGGCTTCCGCCAATCCTTCCGCCAGGGTGCGGCGGTCCAGCGTCACCAGCGTGGTGGGATCAATCACGACGACAGACGGCTGGTGGAAAGCGCCCACCAGGTTTTTCCCTTCCGGAATATTGACGGCTGTTTTCCCGCCCACGGAGCTGTCCACCTGGGCGACCACCGTTGTGGGAATCTGCATGAAAGGAATGCCCCGGTAATAAACGGAGGCTACAAAACCCGCCAAATCTCCCACCACGCCTCCGCCCAGGGCGGCGATGCATCCGGTGCGGTCAATACCCGCCCGTACCAGTTCGGAACACAATTCCTGCGCCTGAAGCATATTCTTGGATGCCTCCCCGGCTTCCACCACGTGCAGGCTGGGCATAAAGCCCGCGCTCTCCAGGGACTTCATCACGCGTTCCGCATAAAGAGGAGCTACGCGTGTATCCGTGATAATCGCGATCTTGCCGTCCAGCCCGGCGCGGTAGGCAAACTCACCCACGCGGTCCAGCGCGCCGTTTTCCACGTGGATATCGTAGGAACGTTCCCCGAGAGCAAGAGAAATGGTAGGCATGGGGCCAGTATGAGGCATTCCGGAAGGAAGCTCAAACGGAAAGTGCGGATGGGGCAAAGAAGACACACTGGTGCCTAATGCGTCCTTGTCTTGGGCGCCAGCGGGGAAAGCGTCTCCAGAATAACTTTCAAATGCTCCACGCGTGCGGGCGTGAAGGCTCCCTCATCCATCCAGATAATATTGCCGTTGCCGTCCAGAAGGACGATGGCGGTCTCAGCCTTCTTGTGAAGGGAAAGCCTGCGGCGTACGAAAGACTGGTCGTAATAGGAGATCAGGGAATTGGTCTTCATGTAGAAATCCGGAATATCCCCCAGGGCCTGAGTAAAAGCCGGAACGTCCCCTTCAATGGGCGGAGGCTGTAAAACCAGCAGAATACTATACTCCACCGGGGTGGGGGTATGCTTGTACTGCTTGCGGATATCCTCGCAGAACGGCAGCCACTTCTTCATGCTGTACAGGGTTTCCGGATGAAAGACGGTCAGCATGATATGAAAACTTTTCGGCACGATGGGAGGCAGGGAGACGTTATCCCCCAGCAGATTCATGCCATTGATATCCGGAAAACGGTAACGCCCGTTTCCCCCTCCGTAAGGATGCTCGGGATCGGGCGTTGGCAAGTGAATTTCCTGATTCTTCATGCGCGGTTAGACAAAATCCGGAGGTGGAATGTTCACGGCGGGAGCGCCGGGAAAACGGTTTAAAAGGGAAAAGAAGTGTGGGGAAGGGGAACGAAGAGAGGCTTTTTATGGAAGGAAAAGGAGTGATAATGGGAAAGAGGGGCTATTTCCCTAAGTGAAGGGAAATCCCCCTCTTCTTTTCCGTCCACTATTCCCTCTCGTCAAGACAGTGGTCCTGGCGTGTAGGGGAGGGATGCAAAGGAGTAGGGAGGGTGAAGCCCCTGCGTTCAATACCCCCTTTTTGGTCCTGGGATGGGGGTAAAAAAGAGGAAGAGTGGTTATTGCGGAAACATCACGGGAGAAAATGTTCAAAAAAATGGCACGGGGATGTGGGAGTATGACAAAAGTCTAATGCA